>JACZJJ010000099.1 GCA_014860625.1 Bacteroidales bacterium
GCTTATACACACTGTCTAACCCATCAACAATGCGCTGGATAAACATGAGATGCTCCTCTTCAGAAGAAATATGGTATTCACTCTGTAACAGCTTGGAAAATCCAAGAATGGCATTGAAGGGGCCTTTCAGGTCATGGGATATGATGGAGAAAAATTTATCCTTGTTCGAGTTCAACTCCTTCAGTTTGCTTTCCGATTCGCGAAGGCGGTTTTCAACCAGGCTGCGCCGGTTTGACTCCAGGTCCAACTGGTCAAGCATCTCGTTCAATGACTTCGCGATAGACCCGATTTCATCATGAAAGAATACGGGGACCCTCTCCTGGGTGTTTCCTTTTGTTCGGTTTGCCATGACGTTCTTCATGGCATCTGCAGGAATGAGAACAAAACGACGGATGATTATATAGATGAAAATAGAAATAAAAAACGTTGACGAAGCTAATCCGGCAGCCATCAGGAAGATTGACCGTTTTAACTCCTGAAGAATTGAATACACATTAAGTTCCAGAAGCAGGGCTCCGTTACCAACCATCCCGGCATTCCCTTTGGGCCTGGTAACTTTCAGGGAGGTAATATAAATAAATGAATCGTCAATACGCTTTTCATAGCTGTATCCCTGGGTGGAGGTAGCTGAAGCAATCAGGAGCGGCCGGTCAGGAATCTCAGGAATGGATGAAATATCCTGATCCAGCCATTGAACCTTTGATGAGGCAAAAACAACAGGAGGATTTCCTGATACTGTAACAATCAGTGTTACATCAGGATCGAGGACAAGAGTGGTGACAAGGCGCTGGATCTGGTGAGGATCCTGTGAAGCATCGCTTGTGTAAATAATCGTACTGGCAATTGTCTCCGCCCGTTTTTTTATTTCATTTTCATAGGTTTGAACCAGGTATTCGTGAAAAACCCAAAAGGTCACGCCAAACACAATGAATGAAAATCCTATCAGGGGGACCAGAATTTTAAACCTCAACGATAATTTCAACGAAACTGAAACGAGTTTGGCCATGTAATTTTTGCTCGGATAAAGCTTCGGAAGCAGGACCCTGGTTAATTAGATCTGACACGTTGATATCATTTGTTATCACACCTGTTTCCCTGAGAACCTCAAGGGCATTTTCAGCCGCTATAAATAACTGTCCGTTTGGTTTAAAATAATTGATCTGGTTTTTCAGAGGCTCCACTGAAATACCGAGAAAGGCATCCCGAATATCAGGTACTGAAATTTGTTCATGTTCGGCCATGATCTCAAGAGCCTCTTCAGGATATTCATTGAAGTATTGAATTGCACGGTCAATACACCGGAGAATTTTTGCCAGATCCCCAACCCTTGCATCAATGAACTGCTCATCAGCAATCAATGCATCAACAATGTAACCGGGAATCTGAGAGCTATTGAATAATATATTGGCGTTTCCTTTATTCAGCACCTTCACAGATGTAGGAGGATATGTACAGATGGCATCCACATTGCTGTTTTCGAAACTATCTTCCATGCCATTCTGAGCCATCGGGACCAACACAACATCAGAAATAGTCATCTTGTGATGTTTTAAGGCCAGATTTATTGTGAGAAGATCCAGGGACGCAGGTTCTACTCCTACTCTTCTCCCTTTTAATTCAGAAACTGTTTTAATGGGTTCTTTTCCCAGGATGACATCGGCTCCATTTGAAAAATCAGTAACATAAAAAGCCTGAGGGGATTTATAGGAACTCTCTTTAATTATAAGTAACTCCACAATTGTTGCGGCAACTACATCAATCTGTCCACGCTCAAACGCGCGTCTTGAGTCGCTGATTGAAACGAAATCAAACAGCTGAACGTCCAGCCCCTCATCTTGAAAAAAACCTTTCTTGTCTGCAAGGTAGAGAAATTCAAATCCTGGCCAAAGATTCATTCCGATACGAATGACAGGAGCCTCTTTTTTACAGGCCGAGAAGGAGAGAACCAGGCCGAGGATGCCTATGATGGACACTCCAATAAGTCTCTTGATTTGTTTCATCGTTTCATGAAATTATACGCCAGATCCTTTAGACAGAATGCTTGGGGGCTCCATAGCATAATCAAAGATATACTTTTTTCGTATCTTTAGATAAATTTTAAGTTTAATACGAGTATGATAAGATCAGCCGTCTTGCTTTTCACGATTTTCTTACTGTGGCATCCGTTGGTAACTGCCCAAAAGGTTGACAATTTTCGGCTCAAAGAGATGATTCAGCGGTTTAAAGGGGATGCTAAAGGTCCATATAAAGACATCCGTTGGTTTTGCAAGGATGGCACGACCGTTCCAGGAACAGAAAGATGCCCCGAACCCGGAATCCAGCGCGCCAGGTACAAAGATGAAGTCATTGCTTTGGGTAAAACCCACCATATTTTCCTGGGTCAGATTTTGTCAACAACCCCTTTTGATGATTTCTGGGATACCTCCTTCAATCACTCAAGGCTGAAACAGTACCAGATCGAGAAATATCTTCAACTCAATGATAACGGATGGATCCTAAAACGTGCCAGGTTTTACCGGGGAGCCTATCAGGCAGAAGATGAAGAGGCTTGGGGGGCTGATTTTCTGCAATGGTTGCTGTCAAATGATCAGGTTGTACGCAAGAATTATTTCCTGGTCCGGAATGCCGTAAAGGACATTCCACATATGGTGAGTAACTCAAGAGCCGAAAAGATAAGAGCGCTTTCCAGGGAGATATCAGACAGCATCCCTTCATTCATGAACATCAGGGTAAAAATCCATGGGCAACCGGATAATTCTGACATTCAACGAGTCATTGCATATAAGCAAAGTCATGAACAGGGGTTGAAACAGGGATTGAGAATGAAACTTGATCTCCTTCTCGCTGAAATGACAGCATTTTATGCACCTCCTGATCTTCAGTCATTAAAAAGGTTTATCAAAGTGCTACCAAAAGAAGCTGAGTTATATCATTCACTTGCCGGTTCGATTGATAAACTGAGTGAACTGGAACCAGGTACCGACAGGGTAACAGATATGGCAGACATGCTCTGGACCATCAGGGTGGGACTCAGCAACCCGGCATATAAAAAGTCCCGGTTATCATTGTTGGATCTTTCTGTTGCATTGGAAGAGATGATTTTCACAGAGATCTCTTTATGGAAACCCAATCGGTTGGAATCCCTGCTTCGGAAGATCTCGGTCTTAAGCAGAGCCGTTGCCGGATGCGGCTATCTCGAGAAATGGGAGTGGGAACGAATATCTTACCAACTCCATGTTCCAGCTGGAAACAGTATCACTACACATCACCTTACAAACTATCTGGAATCGGCAAACCGGGTTGTTGAATGGAGTACAACCATGCTTCGTGCGACGTATGAAAACGAAGTAAGCCTTTTTAGCGGCTTTGAGCCACTTGCCAATGGATTTCAGGATGACCAGACACGCTCTTCCCTTCTGCTTCCGCTTGGCCAGTCGGCAGGTGAACTGGCCACGTTTCTGACCTCCGTTACAGGCTCATCCAACTCCATGATGACACTGAAAAACGTTGGCCAGGTTCGTGGGCTGAATCCGGGATATGCACTGGGCGAACTGGTTGTTGTGGCGAATCAGGGCGATGAGATTGAAATTTTACCGGATAAGATCTATGTATTCGACCGTCCGCCGGCTGATTTAAAACCTGTAGCAGGAATCGCCACGGTATCTGAAGGAAACCTGGTTTCACATGTTCAGCTTCTGGCAAGGAACCTGGGAATTCCCAATGCCGTAATTTCTTCCGGGAATCTTGCATCACTCAGGGAATTTAATGGTCACGAAGTCTTTTACGCCGTTTCTCCTCAGGGAAACGTTATGTTGAAGCCTGAAACGGAGATGACGGAAACAGAGAGACAGCTAGTTGAGAAAAAGCATCGAAGCGAGGAAAAAATAAACGTTCCTGTGGACAAAATAGACCTTGCCCAAACAAGCATCCTTCATCTGAACAATGTTAACGCTATCCACTCCGGCAAACTTTGTGGCCCGAAAGCAGCCAATCTCGGGCAGCTGAAGCTGCTGTTCCCCGACAACGTTGTTGATGGCCTGGTGATTCCCTTTGGCATTTTCAGGGAACATATGAATTTGCCGATGCCTGCACAGGACACCTCCTATTGGGGCTTCCTGAACCGAACCTTCCGTCATGCGTCAGCAATGCAAAGATCTGGCAGTTCCGACCATGATGTAGAAGCGTATATGTTGTCCCGGCTGGAAGAGCTCAGATCAGCCATCCGTAATATGCAACTCATCCCCGGATTTGTATCGGATCTCCGGAAGGAGTTCACCACGGTATTTCATCAACCGATTGGATCAATCCCCGTATTTCTCAGAAGCGATACAAACATGGAAGATCTGAAAGATTTTACCGGGGCCGGGTTGAATCTCACCTTGTTCAATGTCCTGACAGAAGAGAAAATTCTTCAGGGGATCAAAGATGTTTGGGCTTCTCCCTATTCGGAGAGAAGTTACAGATGGCGCCAGAGGTACCTTCTGAATCCGGAAAATGTATATCCGTCAATCCTGATTATTCCGAGCGTAAATGTGGATTATTCAGGGGTAATGATTACAAAAGGCGTAGGTTCGGGGAGTAACGAAGATCTGACGATCGCTTTCAGCCGGGGTGTTGGCGGTGCCGTTGAGGGACAGGAAGCAGAAAGTTACCTGCTTACATCACAAGGAGAGAATACTCTGTTAGCCCCGGCAAGGGAAAGCAGTTACACTTTCCTGCCTAAGACCGGAGGTGTGGAAAAGAGATCAACGACGTTCGAACACCCGATTCTTTCCAATGAAAATATTACCCAGTTACGTGAAACAGCCGGAGAAATTAAGCAAAAACTTTCTTCTTCCGGATCGGGTTTAAATCAGGAGGTTTTCGATATTGAGCTTGGGTTCATGTCCAACCGTTTATGGTTATTTCAGGTCAGGCCCTTTGTTGAAAACAAAAAAGCATTGTCCTCTACTTACCTTGAATCCATGTCACGGGAAATCCCTGATTACAGGATCCCTCTCTCTGAACCAATACCCAACAGCCATGAAAACTAAACTGATATTCCTCTTTTTATTCATCTTCCTCATCTCGCCGGATGCCATTTTCCCATACCCCTGGGATGGATATGCCATTACAGGCATCAGGCGGTTGTACAGGCTGGAGCTGATCATGTCGGGAGCGTTGCAAGGGACTAAACCCAAGGCAGGGATGCTCAAACCATTAAAGAGTGTTAAGCTCAACCTTGTAGGAGAAAAAGGTGCCATGCTCAACCAACTTCCAGCACCTGATCCGGATCTTCAGAAAGCCCTTAATTCCCTTTTTCCCAACATGGATGAGAGTTATTCCATCACCATCCTTGATATCACTCCAGGGAAGAAAATCCGTTATGCACGCAGGCAGGAAAACAGAGGGTTTATGCCTGGAAGTGTCGCCAAACTGGCTGTGATGGCTGGACTCTTCACAGAGCTCAGCAAACTTTACCCCGACTCGTTTGAAAAGAGGCAGGAACTGATGAAGAACCGGATGGTGAGAGGCGGGAAATGGGCAGTCCAAGATTCTCATACGGTTCCCTTCTTTGACCCAAAAACGAAAAACTCTTTCAAACGGGCGATCCAGGAGAGTGATACCTTCAACCTTTATGAATGGGCCGATCACATGATATCAGCAAGCAACAATGGAGCTGCCAGCGTGGTATGGAAAGAAGCCTTACTCATGCGTGCATTTGGTAGGAGCTATCCCCCGACACCCCAGCAGGAGGCCGATTTTTTCAAAAATACACCGAAAGCAACATTAAGTGAAATGGCTGTGGCGGTTGTCAATGAACCCTTACAGGCAATTGGCATCACCAAAGATGAGTTTCGTCTGGGAAGCTTTTTTACCGGGGGTGCAAAAGCTTATATTCCGGGTTCGGGCGGCAGTAGCGGGTCTCCATACGGATTGATCAAATACCTGATAGCCATGGAGCAGGGGAAGATCGTTGATGAAATGTCGAGCCTTGAAATGAAACGATTGATGTTTACTTCCGACCGAAGGATCAGATATGCTTCAGCTGGTGTACTGGCCGACGCGGCTGTCTACTTTAAATCCGGAAGCCTGTATAAATGCAAGCCGGAAGAGGGATATACCTGTGAAAAATACATGGGAAATGTTGACAATTACATGAACTCTGTGGCGATTATCGAACACGACGACGGGACGATCTATTTGGTTGCCCTGATGTCTAATGTGCTGAAAAAGAACTCCTCCAAAGACCACTATGGACTGGCTGCACAGATTGACAGAATCATCCGGAAATAATTACGAATTCTGCTGCAGCATAGAAAGTGTGGAAACAGCCAGGCTGCGTAATTTTGGATTCCTGTGCCGGGTCAACGGCTCAACCAGTGGAATGAACTTATTATCCTTCTGAAGAGAGATAAGGTGTAATACGGCAAGCTTAACTCTGAAATCTTTTCCTTCGAGCAACAATCCCAAACATTGTAACTCTTCCTGAATTTTCAGATGCAGGTTCTTGATTGCCACCTCTGAGATGGTATCAAGAAGTGCAGTTTCAACAATAGGGATTAACACCTTCTTCAGGCCGGAATCCAGAATATTGTCAAGAAACTCCACGGCATTCATCCGGATATCAGGGTTATCACTCTGAATGCTGTTGTATATCGAGATCATATCGTCCGGAGGATACTTTAAACCCAGTAATCTGAAGATCCGTTCAAGATATCCATCCAGACGCTTTTCAAGCAAAACAATCAGGCTTTGCCTCGCCTCTTTAAGCGGTTTTTCCTGATTCAACAAACTCCCTCCGGATTGAGACGCTGCAAGGTGCATCTCAGCATAGAGGACAGAAATGGTGTTACGGTACATTTTGGCCTCGGACAGGATACAGTTGATGATTTCGCGGTTCCTGAACTTGAGATGTGGAAATGTCTTCTTTAACGTATTCAACGACCGTAACGATTCAAGCCGGACAACCTGGTCATCAAAATCAAGAAGAGTGAATAAAAAATCAACTGCCTGCTGCGAATCCAGATTCTCAACAACGGAAGGTACCATCCTGAGAAGCTCGACGGGGGTAGCCGGATCTTCGGCCATCATCCCAAAGTTTTTCAGAATCTGTGCGCCGAAGTTTGCAAGAGCCTGTCGTGTAGGTGCGAGATACCCCTCTTTTGAAAGAAAGACAGCAAGTTTGGGAATAAAAGATGGATTCAGCGTAATTCCGGCAGAAATAATCGCTTGTTTAACAACTGCATTGGAGTTATCAGTGAAGGCATCTTCAAGAAAAGAGTAAAAATCTGCCAGATCAGCCAATCCGATCACCTTAAGTATCAGCAGTTTTGTATACTCACTTTCAATCGGGTCGTGAATGGAGGGCACCTTCTCGATCTTCTCCTGCAGTCTGCTTGCCAGGGAAAACAGCTCCATCAGCGTTGGATTGTCACGTATCTCTCCGGCAAGACTGATCAGGGCAGCTCCGCTGACCTTGTAATCTGGATCATGCAGGTAATGGTTCATAAAATAAACCAGCTTATCGGGATTGTGCTCAATCAGGTATTCAAACGCAGCGATTTTCACTTGCTGGTTAGGATCTTTAACTAGCTTCTCAGCCTCTTCAATGAGATGGTGCCGTTTGTAGAAATAGAGATTCTGCAATGCTTCTGCCCTGATCTCTGGCTGCGGGTGGGAAATTAGCTTACGGGTTACTTCAAAGAATCTGTCATCATCAAGCTCTCTCACTTTCCGAAGCATATATAAAATCTGCTTCGGGGAACCATGTTCAAGTACATTGGCAATACCTCCGATCACCGATTCGTTGGCGAGATCGATCCTTTTTGGGGGACCGTCTCCTTTTGCCTGTTCGATCCTGAGTTTAAAGGATCTGAGGTATTCTTTACGAACTTTAAATGCAAAATAGCCCCAAACGACCAACAAGGCCATGATGATCAGGCTGATATACCGTGTTGACAGATCAAATCCGGAAACAACGAAGATTAAAATCAAGCCTCCTACTCCAGTAGCTGCACAGTCGATAAATACATCAATGAAACTCTTTGTCTGGTTTTTTATTTCCGAAGGAATCGGTAAGGCCAGAAGTTCCGTAGAGGCTTTGTTGATGGATTGTTTCAGGCTCCCGTCACTCATCTTAAGGAAAATGGCAGCCCAAAGTTCCGGAATAAACAACACCACAAACGCCCCTAGCATAATGCCGAGAGGAAGGAAGAAAAGGGAGCTCCCCACCCCAAATACACCTACAACGCGACGAGTAAGGAAAAGCTGGATCAGAAGAGAGAGTACATTAAAGTTGGAGAACCAGAAACCAAAGAAGGCGGTCAACTCATCCGGATCGCTAATTGCGGCAGAGGCTATGGCGCTAAACTGGTAATCCACCAGTTTAGCAACGATAACGCCAATCCCAATGATACTTGCCAGGTAGGTAAGATGCTTGGAGTGGCGGATCAGGGAGAATGGGTGTTCCCCAAATCCTTTCAGTCGTTTCTTCTGCACAAAATCAGACTGAATGCCCTGAACATTCTGCTTCCACAATTTTTTGGCGATAGGAATACAAAATGATAGCAGGATAGCCGATAGAAACAGAAGATTCTCGCTGGTTACTGCTTGAGCGAGTATCGAAGTAAGGTATCCCCCAAAGATCCCGCCTGCAATAGCTCCGGAACCTATAAAGCCAAAGAGTCGTTTGGCTTCACGGGAGTTGAAGATAATGTTTGCCAGGATCCAGAACTGGGAAGTAGCAAGAACTGCAAAAATGGCTACCCAGATATAAAACAAAAAAAGGATCCACCCTTCAAGGAAGCCAATATGAAGCAGAACACCGAAGACAACAAGGATAACGATGGATGAGACCAGTGTACGATGAATGATCCGGTTAAGCGTGACCCGTGAAAGAAATCTCGCATAAATAATAGAGAAACCCGCAGCAAAAACAGCCACCAGTACGAATGCTTCCGGCAAGTGCTCAGCTCCTATTTTTGACAGGAAGAGCCCATTCACGGATGCCTTAACGATCATCAGCGTAGAGATAATCAGGAAAATATAGAGTTGCATCAGGATGGCCCTGTGAAATTCGCCATCCCGGACGTCGAAAGCCCTTTTTAGAAGTGGTTTAGTGAGATTTTCTACGTAAGCGAGCACTATTTAATTTTCTTATCAGCATAGGGTGAAGAGTAGTTCCTTAGAACATCTTCAATCGTGTATGCAAGATCTCGGATAATTTTTTCACCGTCGGGGTCCTCAATCAGGGCAACCAATATATATTTTCTTCCATCCATCTCCCATACGAGGATTGAGTCGGAATGAAAATTTTTCCAGGAGCCCGATTTCCGGTATAATTTCGCTTTAGGTGCAATCTTCTCCAATGAGTTGACAAACTTATGGTGAAGCTCCGGATCGCCCATAATCTCCAGCATCTGCTTCGAACGGTCGAAGCTAACCAGTTTTCCAAAGGCCAGCATATAGTAAAACCGGCAAACCTGGGAAACGGTTGCAGCATGACTCAATCCTTTGATATGTTCAGGATAGCGTTCACCAAACTTTGAATACCTTTTCCCTACCCACAGACCTCCTCCGAATTCATCATCATACAGATCGTATTTGGGATCAGTGAGGACACTCTCTATTTTTTTAAAACCAAGCCGATCCATCATGCGGGTAGCAGCTTCGTTGTTGGAACGGCTGATCATGATGCGCATGTCTTGTTTCACGTCCGCAGTGTATTGGATCTCCCCTTTTTCCAGGGCATCCTCAGCCGCCAGCAAAATGGCAATCTTTGGCAAGCTGGCAGCATACATCATCACATTTCCATTTACACGGGCATATTTAACCGCATAGGGATCCCTCAAGTCGACCAGTCCGATAGCCATCTTTCGCTGATTGATCAACCGGGCCCATTTGGGGTTGGTATTCAGTTTTCTCACAAGTTCCTTCTGAAGCTTTGAATCAACCAAAGTCCGCAATGGCCTCAGACTGTCGTTTAATGCAAATGGCAGTGTATCAGGCTGGTGAACCTGTTCTTGATGCTGACCGCATGCAGATGTAGCCAGCATCAGGAATGCAACGATAATCCCGGGGAAATTCATTTTCATATGGGGATATAAAGTGCAAAAGTAATTGATATTTTGATTGCTGGTCTCGAATATCAATACTACCGATCATTAAAATCTGATTCTTTTTCAGAGAGTTCCAGCCACCTGTCCCCTTTGGCTTCCAATTCGTTCAGGATTGCCGCAAACCGGTTGGATCTCTTCTGAAGTTCTTCAACAGTCAGTTCACCGGAATTCATGGCAGATTCTATCTCACCCTTCTCCTTTTCCAGCAGACCAATCTCGTTTTCCAACGTTTCAAGTTCCCTCTTCTCCTTAAAGGTGAGTTTGCGCGGGTCTGCTGCTTTATTCTGTGCTTTCACCGGAACTGCTGGTTTTACGGCAGCTTTAAGTTGTCGCTTCAGGCGTTCTTCGTGATCCCGGTACTGTGTATAGTTGCCGGGAAAATCTCTCACTTTACCATTGCCTTCAAATACAAAGAGGTGATCCACGATTTTGTCGAGGAAATAGCGGTCGTGGGTTACGATCAACACGCAACCGTTAAAGGATTCAAGGTACTCTTCAAGCACATTCAGTGTAAGGATGTCGAGATCGTTTGTGGGTTCATCGAGGATAAGGAAATTCGGGCTTCGCATCAATACAGTAACGAGGTACAAACGACGCTTTTCGCCGCCACTAAGCTTGTAGACCGGTTGATGATGAGAAGCATACGGGAACATGAAATAACTCAGGAAAGCAGCAGCAGAAATCGTATCACCACTCCCCAGTTTTACCACATCCGCAATCTCTCTCACCACATCAATCACTTTGGCATCAGGATTAAATGAGATACCATCCTGCGTATAATAACCGAACTGAATGGTCTCCCCTTTTTTGACCGACCCCCAGTCAGGCTTTAGCTTACCTGTGATCAGATCGAGGAATGTCGACTTCCCGCTGCCATTATCGCCGATGATGCCGATCTTCTCAAATCGTTTGAAAATGAAGGTGAATTTTTTCAGAATGGGAACCTCCCCCCATGAAAATGAAAGATCGCTCACTTCGAGAATCTTCTTTCCCATCCGTTTGCCCTCGATGTGGATCTTCATCCGTTCGTCGGGAACTTTCCTGTCAGCGGTCTCTTTCAGTTCATAGAAGCTGTCGATCCGGGCTTTCGACTTGGTGGTGCGCGCTTTCGGCATCCTGCGCATCCACTCTGACTCTTTCCGAAGCAGATTCTGGGCTTTCTCTGTCTCTTTGGTCAGGTTGTCCAGCCTTTCAGTCTGTTTCTCAATGAAATAGGAATAACTTCCTTTGTACCGATGGATGCCTGTATGATCCAGTTCCAGGATCTCATCGCACACCCTGTCGAGGAAGTAGCGGTCGTGCGTGACCATCAGAAAGGTTACCCTGCGTTGAGAGAGGTACTCTTCCAGCCACTCGATCATCTCCACGTCGAGGTGGTTGGTTGGCTCGTCGAGGATCATGAAGTCGGGCTCGGTGATGAGTACCTTGGCCAGTGAAATCCGCTTCTGCTGGCCTCCGGAGAGTTCATCAATCCGTTTGTCGAGGTCGGGGATCTTCAGCCTTGAGAGGATCTGCTTGATGCGGGTCTCATATTCCCAGCCGTTCAGCGCATCCATCCGTTCCATGGCATGGGTGATCTGCTCTTTGTCATCTCCGCGAACCGCCTCCTCATAGTTGCGAATGGCAGTCAGCACGTCGTTCGATGTGGTATACACCTCGTTGAAAACAGTATGCGACGGGGTAAGATCGGGCTCCTGTTTCAGGTATCCTAGCGAGGCTTTATTGAAGAGGTTGACCACTCCCCCATCCGATTGTTCAAGACCTGCGATGATGTTCAGCAGGCTGGTTTTTCCCGCTCCGTTCCGTGCAATCAGGGCGACTTTCTGGTATTGGCTGATCACAAAGGAGATATCCTCAAACAGGATGTTGTCTCCGTAGCTTCGGGAAAGATGATCGACAGTAAGGATAGTGGACATGCAGGCGGTTTTGGTGCTTGCAAAGGTACGGGATTATTCATACCGCAATGCCTCCACCGGATTTCGTGTGGCTGCTCTCCAGGCCTGCCAGATGATGGCCACAATGGCAATCATGAACACAAACAACGCGCTTAGTAAAAAATATCCCACGTGCAATTGGATGCGCTGAGCATAATCGGTCAGCCATTGGCTCATAACAAAATAACTTGCAACAGAAGCAACGATAACAGCAGCTAGTACAATGATCAATGTTTGCTTTAGCAGTATAGAGATAACCTGGCTCACTGTACTGCCGTTTACTTTACGAATCCCGATTTCTTTGGTACGTCGTGAAATCTTTAGGATAGTCAAAGCCAGTAAGCTAATCAAACTGATAATAACCACCTCTCCTCCACCAATGGATACCATCTGGGCAAGCCGGTTTTCTTTCCTGTACATCCTATCAAAAATATCGGCAAGCACACTCTGGTTAAATATATAATCTCCATCAAAGCGCCGGAAAATCTGCCGGATCTGCGCCAACTGGTTTCCATCCAGCGGGCCGATGGTTCGGATGTAAATATTGGGAGTTCCCCAGTAGCAATTTGCAATGACAAGTGGAGCGATGGATTCACCCGGATTAGACATGTAATAAAAGTCCTTTACGATGCCAATGATCTCTACCTGTTCATCATTATAGAAAACGTCTTGTCCGGCTTTTGGCTCCAGCCCCAGTAATCTGATGGCCGATTCGTTTAAAACCACCGCCTGGCTGTCGGCCATCGATTCCCTGAAGAAGCGTCCATCAACCAGTTGTAATTTCATGAGCTCCCCGAAACCAGGTTTTTCACGGTACTCATTGATCGCCTTGTTGTTGTTTTCACCCTCGGTTATTGGTCTGATGTACTGTCCGCTGCACCCTCCGCCCATAAAATGCTCCCCACCACAAACCGCAGTAACGAAAGGCAGTTTCAGTAATTCAGTTTTTACACTCTCATACTTTTTTGAGATAGGGCTACTGCAATTGCTGATCGTAATCACATTATCCTTGTCAAAACCCAGCGGAACATTGTGCATAAATTCCAATTGAGCAATAATGATCACAACACAACTGATAAAAAAAGCAGTTACGGCAAATTGAACAAATACTGATGCTGTCGAAAGCCAGCTGCTGTTTCCGGCGTTTGAGATTTTCCCCCTTAACCCTAGCGAGTACTTCATTCTCGACAGATAGAGAACCGGATAACCTGAAGTGATCAGAAGAAGAATTACAAGGACAATCACAAATGAACCGATACTTTCAACTGACAGCAGGTCGGAAACAGCGACTTTTGACAGCAACAAGCTTGACAGGTATGGGATTGAACGAAAAGATATCAGAAATGCCATCACGGCAGAAAAAAGAAAAACGATCAGCGTTTCCAGAAAAAACAACCTGGCGATGCTGACTTTTGTGGCGCCGAACATGGTCCTGGTTGATATTTCAGCGATACGTTTTTCTCCCTGGATGATGAACAAACTGATATAGCTAAGCAATGCGGTAAGCAAGACAAACAATGCAATCAACCCAACGATCACCATTTGTTTCATGCTTCCATGGTTCGGAATAAATGAACTTGCGGCAGAATGCAGGTAGAGGTCGGCAAGGGGCTCAACACCCGACTCGACCTTTGAACTTGTAGCCTTCGCCCAATCCTGCATGAGCATATTATTGGCATCTGCAATTTTTGTGTTTGCTGCTGTTTGATCAATATTGGGTTTAAGCAGGTAGTACGTCTGGAATTCGAGCCCCCCAAACCAGCTTAGATTGAGGGTTGACATGGATATCAGCAGACCAAAATCCAGGTGTGAGTTTTTCGGGAGTTCGTCCATGACTCCCGTAATCATTACATGCTCGCCGTCCGATTCTAGTGTTTTACCAACACAATCCGTTGAATTGAAAAGCTTTTCGGCAACGGAAGTGGTGATCACGGCACTGTTTTTTCCAATTAAAGCTGTTTTCTCATCTCCAGCATTAAGCACTAGCCCAAACACCTTAAAAATCTCAGGGTCAGCATAAAAAACTCTGACCTTTCCCAGTTTGTTTTCCTTGTTTTGAACTGTTGTCGGCCAGCCACCATATAATTGAACGGCCGATTCAATTTCGGGAACCATTTCAGGGAGCTGGGAGTAATCCTGTCGTAATGAAATTCCAAACACTTCGGTGGAGGTATTGTTGGTGACACGGTTAAAAAGTCTCACCACCCTATCTTTGGTTGTAAAATGCTCGTCGTAGCTCAACTCATACTGAATGTAGGTAAGTGTAAAAATCACAGTGGTCAACGCTACGACAAGGCCTATCACGTTTGTGATAAACATGAACGGGTTACGTTTGATAATTCTCATGACAAATCTTAAGTCTTTCACTGATCCTATTTTATAATTCACTCGTACCTCAATGTCTCCACTAAATTCCGGGTAGCAGCCCGATAACTTTGCCAGCTAATCGTTAGCAGCGCAATTACAACAACAAGAAAACCCGCCAATGCAAATACCCACCAGCTCAGTGTGGTTTTGTTGGCAAAGTTCTCCAACCATCTGTTCATGAAGTAATAGGCTATTGGTGTAGCGATGATGAAGGCGATAGAAATCCATCTCAAAAAACTCATGCTCAGCATTTGCATGATTTCTGAAACGTTGGCTCCGTTTACTTTCCGTATACCTATTTCTTTTGTGCGGCGTATAATGATGAAGGAGGCAATGCCAAATAATCCCATACTCGCAAGTATTATGGCAAGTGCTGAGAAATATCCCATTAATTGAAATGTCTTCGTATCGGATTGATAGAGTTGCTCGAGTTTCGCACTTAAATAACGAAATTCAACCACCTGATCCGGATAGATGTTCTTGCAAATTTTAGTTAAAGAATTGATGGAAGTTGGTAAATCGTTGGGTTTCACTTTGATCAACAGCTGCCTGCATTCATCGTAACTGATCAGGAAAACTGCTGGCTTGATTTCCTCATACAATGATTCAAAATGAAAATCCTTAACGATGCCAACAATCTTACGTGTTGATCTGGTATACCAGAAACACCTAAGCGACTGTCCAATCGGATCTCCTTGAATTCCCAGACTCGCTACAGCTGCTTCGTTTAGAATAATCGATTCGTCGGCGTCCGTTTTAAACTGATCACTTAATAATCGTCCTTGCGCTGCATTTATGCCCAACGTTTCAAAATAATCGTAGTTCACATGAACAAAAGGGATTGCGATTACTTCTTTTTGACCCTCTGGCAAAACCCCTCCAACATTACTCAGATCACCGGAAGGAACGCGGTTGGCTGCAGAAACACTGACAACCATGTTTTGATCAAGAAGTGCCTGCTTCAAGGTCATAAATTTTTCCTCATCTCCAAAATCATCTATATCAGATAGCAGGACATTCTCTTTATCGAACCCCAACTCCTTTTGCTGAAGAAAACTGATTTGACGAAACATGACAATAGAACAAGCTATCAGCGCAATGACAATGGTAAATTGGGCGCCCACAAGGATTTTCCTGAAGTGAAACGTTGATTCCCCGCCAATTTTAGATGATTTAAGCGTCTTTGCGGGGGTAAAGGATGAAAGGATAAACGCAGGGTACAATCCAGCCAAAACACTTACAGTCAACAGGATACTAAAAATACCCATAATTGTTTTTAAATTCCATAGCATGGAGAATGAAAGCTCTTTACCCGACAACTCATTAAAAAGTGGCAAACAAAGACTAACAACAAGAATTGACAAACAGAATGATATAAAAACCACCACAATTGTTTCGGACAAATATTGCATGGCCAGTTGTTTGCGGGAGGCTCCACAAACTTTTCTCATACCAATTTCGTTTGCTCTTGTGGTTGCATTAGCGGTAAGCAGATTTATATAGTTGAAGCAGGCAATCAGTAAAACAAGAAAACCAATGGCTGAAAATATCAGGATATATACAATGCTGTTTTGCGGCTGTATATCATTTTTAAAATGCGATGAATAGAGGTGGATATCTTTCAGGTTTTGGATTGAATATATAGGTAAAGGTTCATTTGGTGTGTTGGGATTCTTCAGTAACTGACTGCATTTTAACTCAAAATCAGATTGAGAGAATTGCTCCTGAAGCTGAAAATAGACAAGGAAATTCTGCCATCCCCAGTCATTCATATCTTCTTCCTTTTCGGTCCCGGCAAGAGTCCCGATTATATCATACCTGAAATGGGAATTCTGAGGCATATCTTCCATTACTCCCGTAACGGTATAGCTCTCTTCATTATTCAGCTTTAACACGTTGCCAACAGGGTCTTCATTTCCAAAATACTTGAGGGCGGTTTTTTCGGAAACTACTATAGTTAATGGCGCTTGCAGTGCGGTTTCAGGATTTCCCTGTTTGAAATTAAACGAGAAGATACGGAACAAATCTGCATCTGAAAAAGCAACTTTGTCCTCTTTAAAACGTTTTGTTTGATATTCGATCAGGACATAATCCCGTGGTAAAATCCTGGTATAGGCTTTAATTTCCGGGATATTATCTGCTAATAATTGTGCTGCCGGAGGCGCATGATACGGGTGTTCCGGGTTACACAACCTGTAAATAGTATCGGCATTCTTGTGAAACCGATCATAACTCAACTCATGCCTGACATATAAGAAGAGTAAAATACATACTGCCAATCCTATCGTTAAGCTTGATATGCTTATTAAAGAATATGTTTTACTTCTAATGAGGTGAGCTAATGCAGTTTTAAAATAGTTTTTGATCATCGGTTTCAGGTTTAAAATTCGGTTTACTCTGCTTTCAAGGCCACTGAAGGGTTAATCCCCGATGCCTTGAAGGCCTGGAAACTAACAGTTATCAATGCAAGGACTAGAGCTCCGATAGCAATGATGCCAAAAACAAGGGCGCTCATGTCAATGTGATAGGCGAATTCGTTCAACATCTCACCGATGACATACCATCCAATGGCAAACGCAATGACAATGGAAATGAGGACCAGAATGAGGAACTCCCTCGACAAGGAATAGATCACGGAGAATACACCTGCCCCCATGGCCTTTCTTACTCCTATTTCACGGGTTCGACGGCTTGCTGCATATGAGGAGAGTCCGTATAGTCCCAGACAGGCAATGATGATCGCCACAAAGGTGAAGTATTTCAGCAGCAATCCCATCCTCATCTCTACTCTGTATAGCGCATCATAATCCTGATCAATGAACGTATAATCAAGCGGGTAATCGGGAATGACCTTTTTCCATGTCTTCTCCAGCGCTGCAATTGAAGCAGGGAGATCTCCAGGTGCCAGTCTGACCAGGATTACATTCAGATAACCGGTTTCGGTCAGCAAAAAAGCCATGGGTTCGATGGGTTCTTCGGCCCCGGAGTAATGGAAATTTTTTAACACGCCGATAATGACCCCTTCAACTCCGACAAAGTTGAATCGTTTTCCAACCACATCGCCTCCCCCCATCACTTTCGCCACCTCTTCATTGATGAGGAAATTACCGGTCGTATCCCGGGCCAGATCTCCTTGAAAATCTTTGGAGAAATCGCGACCGGCCAAAAGATCCATTTTCATGCTGGAGACATAATCATAATCTATCGCATTAAAGCCTATGAGTACTTCCTGTTCAGGATCTTTCCCATCCCAGTCAACTCCTCCTGAGTTACTTCCCATCATCACAGGATTTACTGTAGAGGAGGAGACTCCCTGGATCAATGGATCTTTTAATAGTTCAGTTTTCAACAGGTAGTACTTATCTTTCATATTATTCGCCATTGGGATGCATACCATATTCTCTTTATCAAACCCGAGTTCTTTTTCCTGCATATATCTCATCTGGAGATACATGAAAATAGCCCCCAGGGCAATGAAAATGGAAAGTGTAAACTGCACAACAACCAGGACCCTCCGTAACCAGCTATTTCGTCTGCCGGTCATCGTTTCTCCTTTCAGTACCAGGACTGGCTTCAGGGAGGAGAGATAAAAAGCGGGATAGATGCCTGCCAGGATTCCTGTTACAATGCCGGTAATAAGAAACCCGATAACGAATTGCAATTGGAAAATATCGGTTAACGAAAAACTCTTACCCGAAATTGAATTGAAAACACTTAATGAAAAAGCGACAAGGATGACAGCAACAACCAGTGCCATCATCACCAGCACAAGCGATTCAATCATGAATTGAACGATCATAGCCGTTCGGCTTGCCCCTGATGCCTTTTTAACTCCTATTTCTTTGCCTCTTGTCGCTGCTTTGGCTGTTGCCAGGTTGATGAAATTGATGCAGGCAATCAAGAGGATAAAGATGGCAATGGCAATGAAAATATAGACTCTCAGGATAGCGCCCTGATTATCCCCAAAACCATAAGATGAATAGAGCTGAAGGTCCAGGAGTGGAAATAGAAAAAACTGTGCATTGCTCTCAGGGTTATGTTCCCTGACAATGGCTGTCAGTTTCTGATTGACCGCTTCAATGTCGGCTCCTTTGTTGACCAGGGCAAACGAATAGATGCTGTTGTTCCCCCATGAATCGCTTGCCATTCCGATCTCTTTCACATATTCGTAGGGAAGGATTGCTTCAAATGTGAACCTCGAGTTTTTCGGAAGATCCTGCATCACAGCTCCTACCGTGAAGCGGGTTTTATTCTCAAGCTCGATGGTCTGCCCGATTGGATTCTCATCTCCAAAATATTTTTTCGCAAGCTTTTCCGTGAGTACAATGCCATGAGGATCCCTTAAGGCAGTTTTTGCATCTCCTTGCAATACCGGAAGTGTGAAGATGTTGAACAATCCCGAATCGGCAGCCATGATAGATGATTCATAAAAGGTTTTATTCCCGAATCGGAATAAAAACCGGGGAAGACGTACCATTCGCGAAGTGACCTGCAATTCAGGAATTTGCTCCTGCCACACTGGAGCACAGGGATAAGGAGTGACACCGACGCGGTAGCGCTCTCCCGAATAAAACTGGTCCTGGTTGACCATGTAGATCTGATCAGCTTGTTCATTAAAGGTTTCATAGCTGAATTCATCCATTACCCACATCAGGATGAGCAATGCGGCAGCCAGTCCAACAGCCAGTCCGGCTATGTTAATGAATGTATATCCTTTTTGTCTCGAGATATTCCGGAAAACCGTTCTGAAGATATTTTTTAACATGATAGCACCGTGTTTCTGATTAATCTATTCACTTCTGAGTGTCTCAACAGGATTGACCACAGCTGCCCTATAAGACTGATATCCAATGGTAATCATGGTGATGATGTAACTGGCAATCCCGGTTACGACAAATATCCACCAGGAGATAGTGGTTTTATAGGCATAGTTTTCCAGCCACCGGTGCATGACATACCAGGCAACAGGAGTAGCAATGACAAATGCGATTAACACCAGTTTGGTGAAGTCAAAAGAGAGAAGGCTAATGATCTGTGTGATATCTGATCCGTTTACTTTCCGGATGCCAATCTCCTTTTTTCGTTGTTCGGTGGTAAACAAGGCAAGGCCAAACAACCCAAGGGCACTGACGAAAAAGGCCAATCCGGTGAATATCAAAAGGATCTGTCCCAATCTGCTTTCGGCAGCATACTGACGATTCAGGCTGTCATCAAAGAACTCATATTCAAACGGCTGATGCGGAGCAAACTGCTTCCATTCCGATTCAAGTGCGCCAATAGCCGAGGTGAGTCCGGTATTTGGTTTAAACCTGACCGTAATGGAGCCCGTGCTCTCTCCGTTGAAAAACACAAGAGGCGCCACAGGTATATGCATCGATTCAAAATTGAAATCCTCCACCACTCCCACAACCGTATAAAGGGCAACCTCCTCTTCGCTGGTTGGCCTGCCGATTTTGTGCCCGAGAGGGTTATCCCAACCAAAAAACCTGACAGCAGTTTGATTAACAAGTACTGCCAGGGTATCTGTATGAAATTCTGTTGAGAAATTTCTCCCTTCTACGATCTTCATTCCCAAGGTTTGCAGGTAATCGCAGTCAACGGTCCATTGTTGATAAATGGTCAGTTCCTCCGTCTTGATCCCATCTTTGAACAGGACGCCGTCCGACCTGTTTGAAGGGATCGGGAGAAAGCCACTCACAGAAGCGCTCTCAACCGAAGGGTTTTTCAATAACTCTGATTTAAAGTCTTCGATGCCGGTTCCCAACAGGTAAACATTGTTCAGAACAACAATATTCTCCCTGTCGAATCCGAGTTTTTTATTCTGGATGAAAGACATTTGCTTCATCAGCAAAAGGGTAGACATCATCAGGATTAACGAGATCACAAACTGGCCAGTGACCAGGACGTTTCTGAACAGGGATTTCTTCCTGCCCATAAACATCTCCTTCCTGATGGCATCGATGGGTTTGAAAGAGGAGAGATAGAGGGCTGGGTAACTTCCCGCTAAAAGAGCTGTCACCAGGATCAGCACCCAAAGTCCAATCCATGTTTTCGGGTCAAGGAATGAGAGTGAAAGCATTTTTCCGGAAAGGGAGTTAAAATAAGGAAGGGAAAATTCAACCAGGATGACGGCGATCACAACAGCAAGAAGAACGATAATGAACGACTCTGAAACAAACTGAACGGCCAGGTTCCTCTTCCCATCCCCGTACATCTTTTTAAGTCCCACTTCTTTGGTCCTCACGGATGCCTTTGCGGTGGAAAGGTTGGTGAAGTTGATGCATGCCAGAACCAGGATAAAGAGGGCAACGAGTGAAAAGATGTAAACATACTGGACATCGCTGTTGGCTTCCAGTTCTCCCGTATAGTTGGAGTACAAGTGAATATCCGTCAGCGGTTGAATCCTGAAATTCATATTTGTCCCGTTCTGCTTGATTTTCTCCCACGACTGTCCAATGTACTTTTCAACCTGAACAGAGACATATTTATCTATCAGAAGGGACAATTTCTCTTCAAAAGCGGCGGCATCTGCATGCTCCCTGAGCACAACATAGGTATTGAAGTTGTTGTTCACCCAAACATCCTCGGTGCTTTCGGAACGACCACTCAGCGATGCGATGAAATCGGGACGAAAATGGGATGTGCAAGGGATATCTTTGAAGACTCCGGTAATCTGATAATCTGCCAGGTCGTCAAGTGTGAGCATTTTTCCGACTGGATCTTCTTTGCCAAAGTATTTTGCGGCCATCGTCTGATTTAATACAATCGAGCGGGGAGCGGTGAGGGCAGTTTTCGGATCTCCACTGCTAAATGGGAGGGTAAATACGTCGAAAAGGGTGGAATCGGCATAAAGGATTTTCTCTTCCCTGAAGCTGTTTTCTCCGAAACGAATGATACTGCCTCCATAATCCCTGAACCTGGCTACGCTTTCAACCTCCGGAAACTCATTTTTCAAGGCAGCTGCTGTTGGCGCTGGCGTAACTACCACGTTGAACTGCTGTCCGTTGAGGGTGATCTCATTTCTGATTCTGTAGATCCGGGCAGCCTTTTGATTGTACAAATCATAAGAGAGCTCATCAGTTACCCATAGCATGATCACGATAAACCCTGCCATCCCGATCGCCAGCCCCAGGATATTCAGGGCGGAGAACATTTTATTCCGCATGGTGACCCTCAAAAAAAGCTTGAAAAATGTGTTCATCTTATCTTAGTTCAACTTTGTCATTATCGCCAAAAATGGTGTAGTCGGAGACAATTACCTGTTCCCCGGGACTCAACCCTTCGTTTAATTCGTAATACTGTGGATTCTTCCTTCCAATGCGGATTGCACGTTTGGTGGCAAAGGTGCCGGTCTCGTCCACTACAAAGATCCACTGACCACCTGTGGTCTGGTAAAAGCTTCCCTGTGGAATCTGGAGGGCTTCAACCGGCTGTCCAAGTTGTAGTTTGATAAAATAGGACTGGCCGATACGAATATTTTCAGGAAGATCTCCAGTAAATACCAGGTCGATCTTGAATTTCCCGTTACGCACTTCGGGGTAAACCTTTTTGATCTCCAGCGTAAGCGTATCGTCAGTTTTTTCGATGTATCCAGCTAAACCGGAACGAATACGGTCAATATAGTGCTCGTCGACCGTAGCCTCAATTTTATATGATGTCAATACATTGATTTGTCCGATCCTGAACCCACGTTGGATGGATTGCCCGATCTCCACAAGCAATGAGCCGATCTGGCCGTCTACCGGTGCCTTCACGTTGAGGTAATCCTGCTGCTGTTTCACAAGGTTGAGGTTCAGCTGCATATTGCGCAGGTTTTCGGTGATCTGTTCAATCTGCAGACTTCGAAAGCTGGAATCCTGCTTCTGACGAAGGATAACCAGTGAGAGGGTTTTTTCGGCCAGCATATAATCCTCTTCCGAAGTCAGGTAATCGTCGCGCGGGATAAGGTCATCCTTGATCAGCTCTTTATTTTGCTCGTAATGGCGTTTTTTGGCCATCAGGTCATACTTGGCATACAGCAACTCCCTTTCCAGCGAATGTTTCTCCTGCTCCATGCGGATACGTACCTCCCGCAAGAAGTTTGCTTTCTCTGCCAATTGGGCTTCACTGTTGAGGATGTTCAGGTTCAGATCGTTGTTGGTCAGTTTCAGGATCACGTCGCCCTTATGAACCATACTCCCCTCTTCAAGAAGAATCTCCTCTACCTTTCCTCCTTCATAGGCATCCAGGTAGATTGTGGAGATAGGAGCAGCATTTCCGTCGATGGTGATGTAATCATTGAACACACCCTGGAAAACGGTAGCGATGGTTACCCTCTCCTTATCCACCCGAACCGTGCTCGTCCAGTCGCGCAGAGCAAAAAAGAGAACCAGGGCTACGAGGATTATCCCACCGGCGATATATTTCCAGTATTTTTTCTTGATCCACCGGGTCTCGTTGATGGTGCGATCCATTCCGATTGAAGGCTGACTGTTCATGATTTACGAATTACGATTTACGAATTACGATTGAACATTTGATTTCAAGTTTCCGATTTACAATTCAATTTCCTTCTTCCTTCTTGCTTCTTCCTTCTTGCTTCTTCCTTCTTCCTTGGTTTTTACCTCACACTCTCATACCCTCTTACTTCTTACGTCTTACGTCTTACTTACCTAGCAGCGATCCCGTCATCAGGAACCGGATATACCGTTCCTTCAGCAGGACCTGCAACCCGGTGCGCAGTATCTCTGTCTTTGCTCTGAATACCTTATTTTTCTGAATGTAAAACTCAATGATATTGATCAGTCCCTTTTCCAGTTTCTTTTGCGCTGCTTCAAAGGCTTTCTCGCTTTGGATCAGTTGTTTCTGGGCTGATGCATATTCTGCCCTGGCCGACCGCCAGTCGGTAAGTGACCGTTCCACGCCCATAAGAAGCTTATATGATTCATCATCATACTGTACCTTAGCCTGTTGATACTGCAATTTGGTTTTACTCAGTTTCGTGTATTTAGAAAGTTTGGTAAACAGGGGAATTTCGATTCCCAGACTCAGGTATTCACTTCCATTATTGGAAAACTGATCCTGAAAAGGAATCACCTGGTTGTTAGCATCTTTCAATGTAGTTGCATAGGCTGTATTCCATCCGGCATAGAATCCGATTCGTGGCGAGAAGGACCCCTGGCTGATATTGACAGCTTTTTTCGCAGCGATCACTTGATTCTCAACCATCTTCATGTTGGGCAGCGTTTCAGAAGCCAATCCGAACAACTCAGCCATTGATAAGGTGTCCATCGTTTGGGAGAAGAGAGAGAAAATCACGGTATCGATATCCAGACTATCACCTAGTGGATAGTTCATCTGGTATTTCAGGTCGAGGGAAGCCTGTTCAAGAAGATGGTGAGCCTGTACCAGCAGAAAACTGTCTGTAGCAAGGTTGGCCTCAATCTCCAGCAGGTCTGTTCCTGCTTTCCGTCCCACTTTTACCAGTTTCGATGTATAGTCAAACTGATCGCGTGAAAGCTGGAAATTTTCCCTTGCAATGGATGAGAGTCCCTCTTTCAGCAACACATCAAAATAGGTGTTTATGACGGAAAATGCTACATCATTCTTCACTTGCTGCAGCTTATCCTTTTCCACCTGATAGTTGTACTTCTCCATCGCTATGGCATTGATCTTCATAAATCCTGAGAAGATATCAACGGCAGCATAAACACCATAAGAGTTGTTCAGAAACTGAACGTCAATGTAGGTATTCGTGCTGGGGTCGATGCTTCTGCCATAATTTTGGTTGAGATACGACTGCGCTGACAAAGAGGGCAACAGGTCATTGTTTGCCTGCAGGTAATCGGTCTTTTGGATACGAACTCCCAGCTCTTGCGTTCGCACCGAAAGGTTGTTATCCCAGGCATATTGAATGCACCTGTCAATGTCCCAGATGGACTGGCCGTTCAGGATTCCCGCAGAGAAAAGCAGGCAGATGCCTCCGATGAAAATGTTCCGTATCATGATCAAACAGCTACAGCCTGTCTGGCCACCTCTTCTGTAACAACCTGACCGTCGAACAAGTTGATGACCCTGTGAGAAAAAGCAGCGTCACGTTGTGAGTGAGAGACCATGATGATGGTTGTTCCCTGCTTATTCAGCTCCGTCAGAAGGTTCATGACTTCAATCCCATTTTTTGAGTCAAGGTTCCCGGTAGGTTCATCTGCCAGAATCAGCTTGGGGTTTGGAACCACGGCACGGGCAATCGCCACTCGCTGCTGCTGTCCACCCGAAAGCTGTTGCGGAAAATGTTTCTTACGATGGCCGATTTTCATCCGGTCGAGGATATCCATCACCATCTCCTTGCGTTTGCTGCTGCTGATTTTAAGATAAAGGAGTGGCAACTCCACATTTTCGTAAACATTCAACTCATCTATCAGGTTGAAGCTCTGAAAGACAAACTGAATGTTTCCTTTGCGATATTGGGTTCTTTTACCTTCCCGGTATTTCGACACATCGGTTCCGTCAAAGAGATAAGCTCCATCTGTCGGATTGTCGAGCATCCCAAGGATGTTCAGCAACGTTGATTTCCCGCAGCCGGAAGGCCCCATCACAGCTACAAATTCACCTGGTTTTACTTCAATGGAAACGTTGTTTAATGCGGTAGTCTCGATCTCGTCGGTTCGGAATCGTTTGGTTAGATTAACTGTTTTGATCATTGGAATGGATATTTAATTGATGATAAACGTACTATATCAAACATTGTGCCATACGTTTTATCTATTTGTTTTACTGCATGTTATATAATTTTTTAAAAATATTTTGTAAACATACATTACACGCTACTGTAAATTTTCTTTACATTTGTTTCTGGAAATTTATTCATCTGAATATGGACGTAAAAACAAAAGAGGGTCGCCTGCTGATTGTAGATGACAACAAAAGCGTATTGAATGCCCTTCGTATGCTACTCAAATTTGAATTTGAAGAGGTACACACCCTTACCGGGCCAGCTTCGTTGATCCATGAGGTTATGCAGTACGAGCCCGACGTGGTGCTGCTAGACATGAATTTCAAGGTGGGTGAAAACTCCGGCAACGAAGGAATTTACTGGCTTCGGGAGATCAAGCGTCTCAGACCTGACACGGAGGTTGTGATGTTTACTGCCTATGGTGATGTAGAACTGGCGGTAAAAGCAACCCGGGAAGGTGCAGCGGATTTCGTTCTGAAACCCTGGGAAAATGAAAAATTACTAGCTACGTTGAGAGCCGCCTACCGGCTACGAAAATCGACTGAGACGGTTGACGGACTGCGGCAACGTGAACAGGACCTTAAAAATGAATTGAACCGGGATGAGCGAATGATCATTGGTGTATCGCCTGCCATGCAGAAGGTGATGGACGTAGTAAAGAAAGTGGCGAAGACCGATGTCAATGTCCTGATCACCGGTGAAAACGGGACGGGGAAAGAGTTGATCGCCAAAGAGCTGCACCGCCTTTCTGACCGATATAATGAATTGCTGGTTAGTGTTGACCTTGGGTCGGTTTCGGAAAGTCTTTTTGAGAGCGAAATGTTTGGCCATACCAAAGGATCCTTCACGGATGCTTATGAGGATCGAACCGGGAAAATCATGCTGGCAAATAAGGGAACCCTTCTACTCGACGAGATTGGGAATCTTCCGATGAATCTTCAGTCGAAACTCCTCAATGTATTGCAAAACAGGGTGGTTATTCCCGTTGGTTCAAACAAAGAACTACCGGTCAACATCCGTCTGATCAGCACCACCAATAAGGATCTACTGGAGATGGTGAAAGGGAGGGAATTCCGGCAGGATTTGCTTTACCGCGTAAACACTATCCATATAGATCTTCCTCCGCTTCGCCAGCGCAGAGAGGATATCGAGATCCTCGTAAACTTCTTCACCGGAAAGTATAGTCAAAAATATAAGAAACCCGAACTCACGATCAACTCCCAGGCCATGGAGCGGCTAAAGTCCTATCCGTGGCCGGGGAATATCAGGGAGCTGCAGCACACGATTGAAAAAGGAGTCATCTTATGCGAAAACAACCTCATTACCCCATGGGACCTTTACCTGAGTCAGCCCGAGGATCCGGTTTATGAGAAGAAAGTCACCCTGGAAGACATGGAACTTCGCATGATCCGTAAAGAGTTGCAAACAGAGAGGCAAAATCTCAGTGTTGTGGCTAGGAATCTTGGCATCTCCAGACCAACCCTTTATAAAAAGATGAAAAAATATGGGCTATAAACGAGTTACGTTCACTACGGTGATCAACATCGCGATCATTCTCTCGGCTGGATTTTTTGCCGGTATTCTTACCCTGTATTACAATGAACCCTGGTTTCTGTTGATTCTGATTCTGGCTCCATTGGCTACCTACCGGATCATTTATACGTTTGACCAGTCGAACAGGCAAATTGCCTTCTTTTTCGAGGCAATCCGAAATGAAGATTCGGCACTTAAATTCCCCACACAAATAAAGGGGCGGTCGCTGCGGCATCTGTACAGGAGTTTGAATGAACTCAACGAACAAATTCAGGCGATCAAACTGAAGAATGAGTACCTGGAGAAATATTATCAGAGTTTCATTCAACATGCAGCCATTGGCCTCATCGCTATAAACGGGGAGAATGAAGTGGAGATCATGAATGAGAAGGCATTTGACTATGCCGGAATCCCGTCATTCACCCCTTTGCATCTGATCCCCCTTAGAAATCCGGATCTGTTCAAGACTCTCTGCAATGCTTCTCCCGGAGAAACCGTATCCTATAAACGATTTACCAGCGAATCGCAGATGAACCTGCTGATCCTTGCCAGGGAGATCCGCTATGGAGGCAAGGTATCCAAGCTGATCTCACTGCAGGATATCCGTCATGAACTGGACGAAAAAGAGCTGGACTCCTGGCAGAAACTCATTCGGGTATTAACGCACGAAATCATGAACAGCATCGCTCCGATTGTCTCCCTTAGCGGAACACTTCGAAGATTTTTTGTCACGGAAGACAAACCGGTTCGACCAGAAGATATCGATGAAGAGGTGATCGAAAATGCCATCCTGGGATTGGATACCATTGAAGAGCGCGGGAATGGTCTGCTGGATTTTGTAAATAGCTACCGGCGGCTCACACGAATTCCAAAACCTGACTATACAACCATTGATATAAAAGAGTGGCTGGATCAGATACGGTTGCTGTTAAACGAGCAATTTGACCGGTGTAAGATTAATGTAGTGTGCACCATCGATTCAAAAGTCAAGGAAATTCAGGGAGACGAAAAATTATTGAGTCAGGTTCTTATCAACATCCTGAACAATGCCATGGACGCGTTGGCAGAAAAGAGCAGTGACCGGAGGATCCACATCTTTGTTGCTCTATCAAAGCAAAACCGCCCGTTAATCCGAATTGCCAACAATGGTCCAGTAATTCCTCCTGATGTGGCCGATAAAATCTTTATTCCTTTCTTTACGACCAAAGAGCAGGGTTCGGGCATTGGGCTGAGCCTGTCAAGGCAGATCCTCCGGCTTCACCATGGAAGCATTCACCTGGAGTCGGGAGAAAAGGAGACTGGGTTTATTATCACCTTTTAGGGGATGCGCGATGTGGGATGCGCGATACGCGGTATTCGATTTGTGATACAGGATGCAGGAAGCAGGATATCTGATTTTTTCTAACGGGAGTCATCCTTAATTCACCGGCATTTTTCCTGGGTTCATCGAAAAATCTCACAATAACCCCATTTTCATGTAACGTAAAGAACTGTTTTCCGTCATATGGACCAGAAAACAGGAATTAAAAATTAAACACATAACGTCCCATGAAAGCAATTGTCCTCATCATCAGCCTGGCAGTATTTCAAGTAACTTCACTTTTTGGCAGCAACATCGGTAAGCCATTCAAAGGTTCCAGCTCAACCGAAACTTTTTGCATCGAGTGCGCGTTTTTAACCCCCGTCGTGCCCTTGCAAGCTACCTATGAAGATTCAAAAGAGGTGAAATCAATTTTAGCAGAAGAATTTCTGATGCCGGAAGTTCCGATGGTAGCGGATTTCCAATCAGCACTCTAATACCCCCCATATATATCCCCCTTGGTTTTGGTAAAAAACCGCCCCGAACTTCAGGGCGGTTTTTTTTATGACATTTTATTTATACAGTTCAATAATATAGAAAATGTTTTTACATTTATCGCATGAAGAAACAGATTTACCTTATCATCATTGTGCTCCTCCTATGCCAGTTCGAGGGAGCCGGCCAGAAATTCTACATCCTGGGTAGTGGCGGATACTCGTTTGGATTTCTGAGAGAATTCATGCCAGCTTTCTCCACAACGGCACAAATCAAAGGAGATACTATTTTCAGTTATGTCGATCAGAATGAAACGCACCGTGTCTCCTTTGGCAGCGGGGCTTCTTTTTCTTTGGGAATCGGGACGACTCTGAACAACTATCTCTCTATTGAACTTACTGGATTCATAAATGCATGTCATGCATTAAAGTTTAAAACCAGCGAGTATTACAATTACCCCAATGAGAAATTCTTCATCGATTTCAATGAATCGCATACATATAAAGGAGGTGAGTTCGGATTGATTCCGGCTATCAAGTTTCGACCCGTTTCCGGCAATATCACGCCCTACGCTAAGGTTGGACTGTTGATTTCATGTATAAATCTTACCTACACCTATGAAGGGAATTACCTTACCACCCATCCCCAGTACTACCCAACGTCGCATGAGTCTTACACGTATGAGATGAAACGAAAATTAAATCTGGGGGCGAATGTTGCCATTGGAGTTGACTTTTATCTGATTGACTTACTCTCCATATTCGTTGAGGCCAATGGGAATTTCATAAACTACGTTCCCAACAAGGCGGTCTACACAGAATACATTGTAAACGGAAAAGACGAACTGAAGAATCTCACCCTTCCGGAAAGGGAAGTAGAATTTGTCAATTCTTTCAGTTCCACAGGGAATCAAGACATCACGGAACCTAGCAAGCAGCTGAAGATCACGGTACCTTTCAGCAGCCTGGGACTTCAGGCAGGGATCCGGTTTAACTTCTACCGTTAGGTCGATTTTTAAAATCCGTACTGCGATTCGCATAACAAAGACTGTTTTCGTTTGCTTTTGGTTGGTTGGGGTTGCACAATTTTTTGGAGGGAGGCAAAAAGAGAATGCCCCGAAAACCGCTATTGTAGGCGCTTTCCGGGGCATTTTCAGGAAAAATGAAGAACTTTTGTGAAGAGCGGAAAATGGGATTCGAACCCACGACCCTCAGCTTGGGAAGCTGATGCTCTACCAACTGAGCTACTTCCGCATTGAGTGCAAAAATACATAAAATCAATTGTGATAGTCTACCTTTGCAACAAAATTTTTACGATGCCTCTTCCGAATCTTCTCATCATTGCCACCTTCACTTTTCTTGGAATCGCCATGCTTTTTATCGGAGCCGGTTACAGGGGAAAGGGCATCCGTTTCTGGGGGAAACCCACCATTGATTACGGCTATTTCCTTACCGGAAAGATTAGTCTTTTCACCTCCTGGGCACTTTTGCTGGTCAAGGCAATCATGCCTGAATGGAACTGGAACCCTGTATCGGAAGGCATGGCGTGGTTTGCAGCAGTGATAAACCTGATCGGGACACTGATCATGGTGATCGCTTTCGTGAACCTGGGGACTTCTTTAAGAGTAGGTCTTCCCGAATCAGCCACAACCCTTAAAACAAAAGGAATCTACGGCATCAGCAGAAATCCTATCTATCTGGGAGTCTTCCTTATCTGTATATCATCCTGCCTCTTTTTTCCCAATCCTGTCAATATTTTACTTGCACTCTATGGGATGATGATGCACAACAAGATCATCCTTGGCGAAGAGAAATTCCTGGCCGGAAGGTTCGGAAAAGAATGGGAGGATTATACGAAAAAAGTCAGACGATATATCTAAGGATCAGGGTCGAGGTTCAAGGTTCAAGGTTCAAGCTTCAAATTTCAAGTTTTATCAGCGAAGCTCCATCAGGCGAAGCCTCCATCAGGCGAAGCCTCCATCAGGCGAAGCCTCCATCAGGCCGAAGGCCTCCATCAGGCCGAAGGCCTCCATCAGCACCGCAGGTGCTCCATCAGCAGCTTTGCTGCTCAATCAGCACCGCAGGTGCTCCATCAGTTGCGAAGCAACTCCTGCACCTCTTCCTCTGTCTTCAGCAGTCTCTCCCGGCAGAACCTGATCAGTTCGTTGGCGCGCTTCACTTTTCCGGCAAGAACATCAACGGAGATGGATTCATCTTCCAGGTCGCGAATGATGGTGGTGAGTTCGGTCATGGCCGAATCGTATGTCTCTTCGTTTTTCATGGATCAACAGTACTTTTTAGTGTTCCTTTTGCGAGTTCAGTAAGGATTTTATCCCCGGCCTTTACAGCAGATGCATCTTTCAGGATCCTGCCATGCGGGTCGTAAGTCATGCTGTAGCCTCGCTTCAAAACCTGTTTCGGATCAAGGCTCCGGACCTGACTCTCCATTCCAGCCAACAATGACTTCCGGGAAGAAAACAGATGGGTCAGTAGCATCCTGAGGGTTTTACCCCTGTGTTCAAGATCGCCACGCTGCCTTCCGATGAACATATGTGTGATTGAATGAAGCTTTTCAGTATATCGAAACAACTGTTCAGTTTTACCGGAGAGAATTCGCTTCGACAGCAAACCGAGGGTTGATTCTGACCCTATTAATTGATCGTAGGCACTGTCAAGCCTGGCCAAAAGATCATAAGCTACTTCGGTGGGTGTAATCCGGTTCAGAGCGGCCACCATTTCAACCACAGTTTCATTGGTTGAGTGCCCGATCCCGGTCACCACAGGCAACGGAAAGGTGCAAATATCCTTCGCTAATTCGTAATTGTCGAAACAGGTCAGCCCAATCTCGTCCCCGCCACCACGGATAATCGCTACAAGGTCGAAGACAGTAGGCAGTTGGCAGCCGGCAATCGGCATTTGGTGCAATGTAGGGGAGGGTTCCGAACCCGCCCCTACCTCGTCCCTCGTCCCTCGTCCTTCGTCCTTCGTCCATCCTATAATCTTCAACTGCTCCCTCATAGATGCCACCGCCTTATCCCCCTGGAGTAGTGCTGGGAAAAGTGTTATCTCAAACCTGTAAGGAATAGCATGCTGACGGATGACCTGGATAAAATCAAGGTAACCTTTGCTGGTCTCAGAAGATATGACTGCTATTCGCAACGGAAGAGAGGGAATCGGAAGGTACTTGTTCAGATCAAACAGGTTCTCCTGATGGAGTCTGCTGATTGTTTGCCCCTTAACTTTAGAAAGTTCTCCCAGGGTAAACGACGGTTCAACCTCGCTGATCCAGAGCGATAGTCCAAATGTTGCATGAAAATTAAACCGGGCTAAAAAGAGAATTTTAAGCCCCTCCCGAAAGGGTTCCCCTGTTACCTTTTCAAAGTTATGTTGAATTGCAGGGTAGTCATTTGCCCAGATGATCCCTCGCATTTGTGCCAGTGTAGTCCCTCCGCTCTTTTCAACCAAATCGAGGTAAACATGGCCACTTCGCGGATAGACGTTCTTTTTGGCTATCTCCGCCTGAACCCAAACCTGTTCAGGGAATGAGCGATAAATCGCCATGCGCAGACTCTCTGCCAGTTTTGACAGGGAATATACGGAGTAGGTTTCGTCGTAAAATTCCATTTTTCTCAGAAAACCCAAAGATCGAAATAATTTAAGAAAAAGCGTAAATTTGATTTCCTGTATTATTGTTCTAATTTTACTTTTATTTCATTCCTTCTTTATGACTGACTTATCCGATAAAACGATCTTTCTGGTTGATGATGACAAGGACTTTTGCTTTTTGATCAAGATGATGCTAAAAAAGACAAAAGTCAAGCTACTTTTTGCATACAATGGTGAAGAGGCCATCCAGTTTATGGACAAACAAGCGACTCAAGGGATAGATATAGATCTTATACTGCTTGACATCCAGATGCCTTTGATAAGCGGTTATACCGTGATTGACCTCTTTAAGAAGAGATATCCTGAACTTCCGGTTATGGCTGTAACAGCCTTTGGCATGATAGGTGAACGAGAAAAATGTATTCAATCAGGATTTGACGAATACCTCTCGAAACCATTTGAAGAATCTGACTTGGTCATCCTAATCAATCGATTACTTAACCCAGAATCATGAAAGAGAACGATATTTCAAAAATCCAGGCGGAGCTCGCAGAGACCACACGTATGCTAAAAACGTTGATCAGCAATCTGAGTGGAATGGTATACCGATGCCGGAGCGATCACAATTGGACTATGGAGTACATTAGTGAAGGTTGTTTCGAAATCACAGGCTACCACCCCGAAGATTTGATTGACAATAAAAAACTCTCGTTTAACGATCTGATTCATCCGGAGGACAAGGAGCGGATCTGGACTGAAGTTCAATCCAAATTGGAAGAAGAGAAACCTTTTACACTATTTTACAGGATTATCGGCGCCGATAAAAAAGTAAAATGGGTAAAAGAACAAGGGGTGGGGTTACGAAACCCTACAAGAGATGCTATTATCCTGGAAGGATTTATTACCGATGATACTTCTGAAAATCATAACAGGCTTCTCCGGGATGTTATTTTTGAAATATCAAAATCCAGCTACGAAACCGAATCCTTGGATGACCTTCTCGCAATCGTCCATCACCAGCTTGGGAAGATTATCGATACTACCAATTTTTTTGTAGCACTCTACCACAAAGAGACAGACTCTATCACACTCCCCTACCATGTAGATTTTAAAGACAAGTTTGCCTCATTCCCAGCCGGAAAAACGATGACAGGGCATGTCATCCAAACAAAAAAACCTATCCTGGCATCAGAGAAAGAGATATACAAACTCGTTGAAGAGGGTGTGATCGATATTGTTGGGACTCCTTCCAAGATTTGGCTGGGTGTTCCATTAACTGTGGAGCAGGCAGTAATTGGAGCGATCGTAGTACAAAATTATTCAGATCCCAACTGCTTCGACAAAAGCGACCTATCCTTGTTGTCGTTTGTTGCCGACCAGGTCGCCGGCCTGATCATGCGTAAAAAAACAGAGGACAACCTCAGGAAAGAGTCGGCTTATCTGGATCAGTTATATCAAAGTTCTTCGGAAGCAATCCTGATGATTGACAACAATGGGGTTGTCAAATCGATCAACAAGGAGTTCAGCCTGCTTTTTGGCTATACTGAGTCAGAGATCCTCGGAAAGAACATTGATGAAATGATTGTTCCCAGATATTTGAGTGATGAAGGAGTCAGAAATACCAACCGGGCCCTGACCAACGAGCGGGTTGAAATGGAGTCGGTCAGACAGCATAAAAACGGGATGCTGATTGACGTCTCTCTCCTTGTAACCCCGATCTTCATTGAAGGTGCTATTGTTGGTGCCTATGGCATCTATCGGGACATCACAGACCGCAAGCGCATTGAGAAGAGTCTGATCATCGCCAAGGAGAAGGCAGAAGAGTCGGACAGGCTGAAATCGGCATTCCTTTCCAACATGTCGCACGAGATCCGGACACCTATGAATGCCATCCTTGGGTTTTCTGGCTTGCTGTCGGATCCCGGAGCCACCGAAGAGGAGAAAGCGGAGTATATCAATATTATCAAAGAACGTGGAAATGACCTGATGAGAATTATCAGCGACATCATTGATGTGGCCAAAATAGAATCGGGTCAGCTTAAGATCAATATCAAGGATTGCAAAGTAAACCGCTTGATGGATGACATTCTTGTTGTTTTCAACCAGCTCAAACAGAAGCAGGAGAAGCATGATGTAGAGCTGAAAACCTCCCTTCAGATTCCAGACCCGGAATTTACGATCCTTACCGATCCGCAGCGACTGCGGCAGGTCATCACCAACCTGTTAGAGAACTCGCTCAAGTTCACTGAATCAGGCGCCATTGAATTTGGCTATACCATCAAGGAGGACTTTGGCATTGGAAAGTCCATTGAATTCTTTATCCAGGACTCCGGAATTGGCATCCCGAAAGAGATGCAAAGTGTCATCTTTGAGCGGTTCAGACAGGTTGACGACTCCCATACCCGAAAATACGGAGGGACCGGACTGGGTCTCACCATATGCAAGAATCTCACACATTTGATGGGCGGGGAGCTTAGACTGCAATCAGAAGTTGGGAAAGGCACCAAATTTACGATAACCCTTCCCATGTGGACCATTACTTCCACAAAAGAGGAACCAGTTACGGAAACACAGAAAGCAAAGCCGAACACATGGACAGATAAAGTTATCCTGATAGCGGAGGATGAAGAATCCAATTATACATTTCTCGAGCATGTGCTCAAACGGACTGGCGTCAAGCTGATATGGGCCCAGAATGGCAAGGATGCGGTAAATATTGCTCAAACAGAAAAAATAGACCTCATCCTCATGGATATCAGGATGCCTGGAATGGATGGGTATGAGGCAACAGAGATTATAAAGAAAGAAAACAAAAGCCTTCCGATCATTGCTCAAACGGCCTATGCATTAAAAGGTGAAAAAGAGCTGAGTATCGGGTCCGGTTGCGACGACTATATCTCAAAGCCAATTGACATTACTGAACTGATGGGCTTATTATCAAAGCATTTGAAATGACCCATGGCACCTCCTTTCGTGACCCCAGATACCTGATCCTGATTATATTTATTGGGATATCTGCGATTGTCTCACTCGGGGGATACGTTTATTATGAATATCGAAAAGAGTTACTTCGCGAGGAGAAACTGAATGACCTCAAAGCCATTGCGGACCTGAAGGAAAACATGATTCTGCAATGGAAAGAGGAACGGATGGCCGATGCAAGCATTGTGACGGATAATCCGTTCATCAGAAAGAACCTGATACGCGTTTTTCCTGAAATCAATCCGTCATTCCTCCCGATTTTCAAAGGATACCTGATTGAAACACAACATGACTTTGGTTATTCTGAGATTTTTGTGGTCTCAATTGAAGGGAAAATCCTATTTTCAACCAATCCGGATGAGCAATTACCAGACCCTGTCATCCATAAATACCTGGATATTGTCAGACACGACACAACCATCAGTTTTAGTGGATTCGAGTTGGATCATAATCACATTCCCTATCTCAACCTGCTGGTCCCTTTCTTCCATGACGATGACTGTCTTGGATTTATTGCGCTTCGAATTGACCCGCAACAGTACTTATTTCCTTTGATTCAAACCTGGCCTACTCCCAGCAAATCATCCGAAACACTGATTTGCTCTGTAATAGAAGATACTGTGGTGTTTATCAACGAACTCAGGCAGTTGCCTCAATCCGCATTCAAACTAAAGATCCCCCTTACACAAAAAAAGGTGGCTGCCGTAATGGCCGTTGACGGGGTACGGGGGTTTGTTGAAGCATACGATTACATGGACAATGCGATCATCGCTTATCTCAAAAAAATCCCGGGAACAGAGTGGTATATGATTGCTAAAACGGATCAGGATGAACTTTTTGAGCCAATGCAGCGTGAAACAATCCTGATTTCGATCATTATAATCCTGTTTTTGTTATTTATCGGGATCACGTCATACATGGTCCTCCGAAATTACATGGACTCTTTCTTCATCAAAAAGGTTCACGATGAACTTGGACTAAAGTCGACAACAGACATCTCAGACAGAAAACGGTATGAGCACCAGATCCAGAAACTAAACAGGTTGTATTCCACCCTCTTCAACATTAACCAAATCATTTACCGGGTAAAAGATAAGCACAATATGATGCAGGGGTTGTGCGACATACTTATTGAGAAAGGCGGCTATCGGATGGTGTCTGTGGAGGAGTTTTCTGAAGGGAAACGGAATATTATCTCCAGTGCCGGTCATATTGAAGGGTACTTTGACAACTCCCCCCTCGTAAATGACGATACGCTCAACAGCATCGGACCTGCAGGAGTGGCATTTAAAACCCAAAAATCAATTGTATGCCAGGATATTGATACAGATCCCTTGATGGCTCCGTGGAGGGATGAGTCTCTTCACAGAGGCTACCGGTCATCGGCAGCATTTCCAATCATCGCCAGGGAGAATGTTATTTCAGTACTCAATATTTATTCAGCGACTATAGATTGGTTTGATACCGAAGAGATCTTCCTGCTCGACCAACTTTCGCACGATATCGGATATGCACTCGGCGTTCTTGTCATAGAAGAAGAGAGCAAAGAGGTTCGCCAGGAATTGGAAACCGCAGAAAAGAAGTTTTCCCAGGTTTTCGTGTCCATGAATGACGGAATTGCAATACACGAGCTTGTTTTTAATGAAATACATGAACCGGTTGATTACCGAATCCTGGATGTAAACCCCATGTTCGAGAAGATCACATCCATTTCATCAGAAGCGGCCATAGGAGCTCTATGCAGTGTATTGTACCAGGTTTCACCTCCTCCTTTTTTTGAACAATACAAGGAGGTTGCTTTAACCGGAGAATCTGCTACGTTTGAGACATTCTTTGAGCCCATGGGTAAATATTTCAGGATTTCTGTTTTTTCACAGGACAAGAATGGGTTCACAACAGTATTCCAGAACATTACGGAACAGATTGAAGCGAGAGAGTATTTAAAAAGGATGAATACCGAATTGGAAAAAAGAGTGCTGGAACGAACCACTTTGCTTGAAACAGCAAACAGGGAACTTGAATCGTTTGCCTATTCGGTTTCACATGACCTTAAAACTCCACTGAGGTCAATCAGCGGGTTCTCCACCATCCTGAAAGACAAATACAGCAAAGCTTTGGATGAAGAAGGGAACCACTTCCTCACAAATATCATTCAGGCAGGAAAGAACATGAATCAACTCATCGAAGACCTACTTCGATATTCCCGGCTCGGTCAGGCAAAACAGGAACTCACATCCGTTGATTTACGAAACTTTTTTAAGTCGTGCTTATCGGAGATTCAACCTCTTATCGAATCAACGAACGCAAAGATTGTTCTGCCCACACAAACCCTGTTTGTCAAAGGAAATATATTAATGTTAAACCAGATCTTTACAAACCTGATTGTAAACGGATTACATTACCAACCGACGGATCATAAACCAGAAATCGATATTTCATGGAGTGAGCAGGGATCCCATGTTATTGTTTCTGTCAAAGACAATGGGATCGGTATTGACAAGAGATTTTTCAAAAAAATATTTCAGATGTTCCAACGCCTTCATCGCGAAGATCAGTATCAGGGAACAGGAATTGGTTTAGCCATTGTAAAAAAAGCAGCAGAAATACTTGATGGTGAAGTTTGGGTATCAGATTCTGAAAAGGGATCGGGTACCACCTTTTGTGTAAAACTTATCAAATCCGATATGCTATGACAAAACCCGCAACGATCTTGTTGGTAGAAGACCAGCGAATGGATATCGAGCTTACCCTGAATGCATTCAGGGAAGCAAGATTGGCAAATAATATCCGTGTTGCCACAACAGGAGAAGAGGCACTGGCCTACGTGTGGGGCGAAGGTGAGTTTTCGGACCGAAAAACTCACCCCCTCCCCGACTTAATCCTTCTTGATTTGAAAATGCCTGGGATTGATGGATTCGAGGTTCTGAAACAGCTCAAGGAGGCTGATAAACTAAAACGGATTCCTGTGATCATTCTAACCTCCTCCAAGGAGGAGGGGGATCGTGCTGTCTCCTACGACCTGGGGGCAAACAGTTATCTTGTAAAACCGGTTTCGTTTGATGGATTTCTCCATACCGTGAAGGAAATCGGGGAGTACTGGGTGGTTCTTAACGTGAAGCCGCCGATGGAGAAGTAAGAGGGATGATGAGAAAAAGGCTTTTGAGTTTTAAATATGCTTTGGGGGGAATTTATTTTCTGTTCAAAGATCAGCCGAATGCCTGGATTCATCTGGTTGCTGCGGCCGGAGTAATTGTTGCCGGTTATTTATTCCATCTATCAGCCGCAGAATGGATCTTCATCACATTTGCCATCGGATTTGTCTTCTGTGCGGAACTTATCAACTCAGCAATCGAAAGCCTGGTTGATAAGGTTTCACCGGAGCAGCATCCCATTGCCGGGAAAATTAAAGACCTTGCGGCTGGAGCAGTCCTGGTTGCGGCAATCACCGCCGCTGTGATTGGACTGGCGATTTTTGTCCCTAAAATGTGGTGATGTGGCGAAGCATCCAGAAATATTCGGAAATCTAACATCGCATTAATCGGAGATCATATGATACTTGTAGCTGATTCGGGTTCAACGAAGACTTTCTGGGCACTTTTACAAGATGGCATCCAGGAACAAGTTATTCAAACCCAGGGGATGAACCCTTACTTCACTTCTCCTGAGATGATGCGGGAAATTATTCAGGATGAGCTGATTCTGCACCTGACGGGAGACGAAGTCACACACATCTATTTCTACGGAGCCGGCTGTTCTACTGAGACCAATAACGGACTCATCACTCATCAACTACGGCGGGTCTTTCAACATGCACAGATCGAAGTTTTTCATGATATTCTGGGCGCAGCGCGCGCTCTTTTCGGCAAGGAGCAAGGCATTGCCTGTATCCTCGGAACGGGTTGTAACTCCTGTTTTTATGACGGCTTCGGTGTATTCTCGAATGTCCCTTCCCTGGGTTACCTGTTTGGCGACGAAGGAGCAGGCTCTTATCTGGGAAAGAAACTGCTTGGCCAATACCTGAAGGAGGAATTGCCGGAACAGCTAAAAGAAGCGTTTGACAACAGGTATCCTTACTCACTGGAAGATATCCTGAATGCAATTTATAACAAGCCGTTTCCCAACAGGTTCCTGGCTTCTTTCAGCCTTTTTTTAAAAGACCACATTGCGCATCCCTACATCCATCAGCTGATCTTTACCTCTTTCGTTGAGTTTATCGATGCCCACATCTCGCGGTATGAAAGCTTTACCTCCTATCCGATAGGGTTTATCGGCTCTATCGCTTTTTATTTTCAGGATATCTTGCTGGAAGCCTGCGCTTGTAAATCACTTACGGTTTCAAAGATCCTCCAGGCTCCTGTTGAAGGGCTTGTGGAATACCATACAGTGATTTACGATTGATTCGATTTTCGAATATTTCTTGATACTAGATACTAGATGCTAGATGCTTCATTACATCTCCCTCAATATACTTCAGAATCGCCTCTAGCTCATCCGGCTCAAACCATCGAATCTCCGGATCCTTTTTGAGCCACGTTAACTGGCGTTTGGCATACCTTCGGGTGTTTGTCTTGATCTTCTCAACGGCTTCCTCCAACGAACATTTTCCCTCCAGGAAAGAAAACAGCTCTTTGTACCCTACCGTATTAAGTGCATTCAGCTCTTTGTAGCTTTCCAAAGATCTGACCTCATCCAGCAGGCCATTCTGCATCATGCTGTCGACCCGATGATTGATACGTTCATAGAGTTTCATCCGATCGGTATTCAGACCAATCCTGACGGTTCGAAATGGGCGTGGGGCAGCCTGGCCTTTTCGCAGGGATGAGTATGGAAGTCCGGTCGTAAGGCATACTTCAAGGGCCCTCAGCAGCCGTTTTGGATTCTCCCGGTCGACCGTTCCGAAATAGTGTGGATCGAGTCTTTTTAACTCCGTCTGCAATGCTTCAATCCCTTCGCGAAGTAACCTCTCCTTCAATTTAAGTCGCAGTTCCGGATCGGGATCGGGAAGTTCATCAATTCCATGAGTAACTGCATGTATATAGAGGCCCGAACCTCCAACCATTATGGCCTTGCTGTTCGACCGGAAAAGTTTTTCAGTCAGTCTTAGAACTTCCTTCTCAAACCGAAAGGCATTGTACGGATCCGCAACCGAAAGAAAAGAGATCATATGGTGAGGAACTTCATTCAGCTCCTTCGGTGAGGGTCTTGCCACTCCTATATTCATCTCTTTGTAAAACTGTCGGGAATCGCAGGAGATGATCTCGGAAGAAAGGATTTTTGCCAACTCAATGGCCAGACGGGTCTTTCCAACTGCTGTCGGGCCTGTAATTACGATCAGGGAAGGCAATGCATCAGTCATCGTCTGTATCGTCGTGATACTTGGAATATTTTATCTCGATATTCTCAATGTTGTCGTAATCTTCCAGATGATCCATCCCATCGCTGAAGTCCTCTTTGTCATCTTCATCTTCATGATCTTCATCACCGAAGATATCATCCGGTTCATCCTGCACAGCCAGCGTTTTTTTATGCAATTTTGGTCCTGGAAGAGGCTCTGGCGCATCCTTCTCCTCGTCTCCGAGCAGGATATCAACCAGGTTATCCTCAATGGATGCCAATTCCGCCTCATCCTCTTCAATCCCATCCAGTTTCGTCAGTGAATCCAGATCAGGGATCACCTTTTTGAGCAGTTCCGTAATCAGTGGTTTTTCCTCCTCAACGACTTCAGCAACTATCGGAGCAAGCTTTTTAGGCAACTCTCCTACCCATTTTACACACTTCGGATAGAGTCCTTCCTCATCGGAATGCATGATCTTAAGGAGTTCAACAAAGAAGGTAAAATACTCACGTCCGTGATATTCGAAGATCATCCTTTGATGAGGATCCTCGATATAGTCTTTCAACTTAGCATCCTTCATCAGCTTCGGGACAATTGCAATTGTCATCATCTCATCCATCTCCGGGTCATACCGCCGCACCTGCTTTTCTAAACGGTTCAGGCTGATTTCCCGATCCTTTTTATACTTCTTATCTGTCAGATAAAAAGAGGCCTGATCTGCCGGTATCAATTCAGCGGACTCCAGAATACACTGATAAAAATCAATAAACTTTTGTCCGGGTTGAATACAGATCTCCCTAACAAACTCTTCATGCTCTTCTGATGTGACTTTAAAGCGATAAATTAGCATTCGTTATCCCTCCATTTAGTGTTCAAATATAACGATTATTCAAGTACACGATTCAATCCGGCTTTTTCCCCCTGCCGGATCATAAATTCACGGGCAGCTTCGAATTCATTGGGAATTTCACCTTCCAGAATGGCTTCCCGGATGGCATCTTTAATGATGCCCACCTCTTTTGAGGGAGAGATGCCAAACGTCTTCATGATCAGATCCCCACTGATTGGAGGTTGCCAGTTGCGCAGGCGGTCCTTCTCTTCAATCTCCTTGAGTTTCTGACGTACAATGATAAAATTCGACAGATATTTTTTAACTTTCTGGGGATTCTTGGAGGTAATATCAGCCTCGCAAAGAGTCATCAGGTCATCCACGTCATCCCCGGCATCAAATAAAAGGCGCCTGACAGCCGAATCTGTCACAATATCTTCGGCCAGTGCAATCGGCCTCAGATGCAGCAGGACCATCTTCTCCACATATTTCATCTTTTCGTTCATCGGCAACCGGAGCTTCCGAAAAATCCGCGGGAGCATTTTCGCCCCTTTGTAATCATGAGCATGAAATGTCCAGCCGATTCCAGGAACAAATTTCTTGGTGAGCGGTTTTGCAATGTCGTGGAGGATAGCGGCCCAACGAAGCCACAGATCATCCGACACTGCAGCTACATTATCGAGGACTGCCAGTGTGTGGAAGAAGTTGTCTTTATGCCCGCGGCCATCAACGATTTCAGACCCTTTCAGGTCTACCATCTCAGGAAAAATCAGCTGCAGGATTCCGGTCTCTTCCAACAGGATAAATCCACGTGAAGGTTTTTCGGAAGAGACAATCATGTTGAGTTCATCCGTGATGCGTTCCGGTGAGACAATCTCCAATCTCGCGGCATTTCTGGCAATCGCTTTGTAACATTCGGGATCAATAGAAAAATCAAGCTGTGCGGCAAAACGAATCGCACGCATCATGCGGAGGGGGTCATCTGAAAAGGTAATATCCGGATCGAGTGGAGTCCGGATCAGCTTTCGTTCCAGGTCTTCAATCCCATGAAACGGATCGACGAGGTTGCCGAACGAGTCAGGCCGTAAGTCCAGCGCCATGGCGTTGATGGTAAAATCCCTCCGGTTCTGATCATCCTCCAGCGTGCCATCCTCAACAACCGGCTTCCGGGAAGTATTGCGATAGGATTCCTTTCGGGCACCGACGAACTCAACCTTCCATCCTTTGTAACTGAGCATCGCCGTGCCGAAGTTCTTAAAAAACTTAACCGGAATATCACCTTTCAGGTGGGATGCCACGGCATGTGCGAAATCAATTCCGCTTCCAAGCACAACGATATCAATGTCCTGCTTGTGATCACGCTTCAACAAAAGGTCCCTCACAAAACCGCCAATTACGAATGCCGGCTGATCAAGATCCTGCGAAACGGTTGAAATCACCTCAAAAACGGGATTGTTCAGATGTGTATTCATGCGCGGCAAAGATACAAAATCCGATTTTGATGAAATCCTTTTGTAGTAAAAACTACTCGTTGTATCTTTGCTACCTCATTTGTTAAATCATTCACACAAAAACTGTTTCTATGTCAAAAAGAACGATTGTTGCTATGCCTGGTGATGGTATCGGGAAAGTTGTCCTTGATGAGGCTATCCGCGTACTGGATGCTGCCGGATTCGATGCTGAATATGTTCACGGAGATATTGGCTGGGAATTTTGGTGTACAGAAGGGAATCCCCTCCCCGACCGCACGCTACGGCTTCTTGAAGAGCACAAAATTGGCCTGTTCGGTGCGATCACTTCGAAACCAAAAGACAAAGCTGCTGCCGAGCTTGCTCCCGAGCTTAGGGACAAGGGTTTTGTGTATTACAGTCCCATTGTGAGCATGCGTCAGAGATACGACCTTGATATTTGTATGAGGCCATGTAAAACATTCAAGGGAAATCCCTTAAACTTCATCCGCCGGGGATTTGGCAACACCATTGAAGAGCCGGAGATCGATACGATGATCTTTCGTCAGAATACTGAAGGCCTTTACGGTGGCGTTGAGTGGACCAATCCTTCAGACCAGGTTTATGATGCGTTGATGTCACATCCAAAGTTCAAGCAGAATTTCGAATGGTGTCCGCGTCCGGAGCTGGCTGTCTCGACCAGGATCTTTACCAAAAAATATACGGAACGAATTGTACGGGCAGCATTTGAATACGCCAAATCGCGCGGCTTTGATGCCGTAACCGTTTGTGAAAAGCCCAATGTGATCAGGGAGACCTCCGGAATGATGCTGAAAATAGCGCAGGATCTTGCCAAAGCAGAATACCCGGGAATCTGGGTCAACAACACCAACATCGATGCCCAGATGATGTGGCTGACGAAGAATCCGGAAACCTACAATGTCATTGTTGCTGGAAACATGTTCGGCGACATCGTATCCGACGGATTTGCCGGTCTTGTAGGTGGCCTGGGATTTGCCTGCAGCGCCAACATTGGTCCTGAAATCGCAGTTTTTGAGCCTACTCACGGATCAGCACCCAAGTATGCCGACCTGAACCCATCCATCGTAAATCCTATCGCGATGATCCTCTCTGCCTGCATGATGCTCGATCATATTGGCGAACCGGAGATTTCAAACAAGATCCAGAAGTCGGTAGCTGAAGTCATCCAGGAAGGGAAAGTCAAAACCTATGACATGATGAAACTTCCCGGCAAGCAGGATGTAATTGAAAAAGGCGCAGCAACTACGCAACAAATGGCGGACGCTGTGATTGCAAAAATAGTGAAATAGTGAAATGGTGAAATAGCGAAATAGCGAAATAGCGAAATAGCGAAATAGCGAAATAGCGAAAAAGCGAAAAAGAGATATTTATGACAAACGAAGTTTTAACCCTTTGGCCTGAGCTGATGTGGATCGGCAATGAGGATCTGCGTGAAAAAACTGCAAAGACATGGGAACTGGCACTTGAGCGAAGTGTATTGACACCGGCCGACCTCGACCGAATTCCGTTTACCCTGCTGGCTGGCCCCGACATGAAGGTCTCTTTCATGGCCCACAAGCGTTGTGTGGTACATGTGGCAAAGGAATCTGCCATCAAAATGACGGAGTTCTTTGGGGATGACATGCCTGTAGATATGGATGTGCTGATTGCCGGTGCCATCCTGGCCGATGTTGGGAAACTCCTTGAATATGAACTCGATGATGCCGGGAAGTCGTTCCAGGGTAAATACGGGAAGTACCTCAGGCATCCATTCTCCGGCGTTTCACTGGCCGAAGAGTGCGGTGTGCCAGCACCGGTGTGTCACATCATTGCCACCCATGCGGGAGAGGGCAACATGGTGAAACGCACAGTGGAGGCCTATATCGTTCACCACGCTGATTTTATGACATTTGAACCGTTTAAGGAGAGACTTAAATGAATTACGAATTACGAATTACGAATTACGAGTTACGAGTTACGAGTTACGAATTACGAGTTATGAATTACGCATAAAGTGAACTTCGATGACGATAATAGAAAAAATAATTGCAGCGCATGCGAATCTGCATCATGTGAAGCCGGGGGATATTGTTGATGTGTTGATTGACACCCGCGCTGCGAGGGATTTTGGAGGCGCCAATGTGGTGAAAAACCTGTTGGATCACGGGTTGGATGTGGATGATGTTTCTAAAACCATCTTTACGTTTGACTGCAATCCGGGTGGCTCTGACCAGAAATATGCAGCCAATCAGCAATTCTGCCGCCTATATGCCCGAGAAAAAGGAATTGAGGTGTATGATGTGAATGCCGGGGTGGGGACACATCTGGCCATCGACAGCGGATTGGCATGGCCAGGAAGCACATTTGTGTCAACAGATTCCCATGCCAACATCATGGGGGCTATTTCCTCTTTCGGACAAGGAATGGGCGACCAGGATATTGCTGCTGCCTGGGCAAAGGGCAAGGTGTGGTTCAAGGTACCTGAATCAGTACGGATCAATCTCATCGGGAAAAGGCCGGCCAATGTAACAGCCAAAGACATTATCCTGAACCTGTTGTCCATCTTTGGAGCGAACAAACTGCTTGGGTATTCTGTTGAAATCTATGGGGATGAAATGGAAAAGCTCACCCTCGACGAGCGGATTACCATCTCTTCTATGGGGACCGAGATGGGAGCTATTATTGTTCTCTTCCCCACCACTCCGGCATTGCTGGAGGAGCTGGAAGCCAAAACCGGGAACCGGTATGATTCAGTTCATGCAGATGCCAATGCTATCTACACCAAAATAATCGATATCGAAATCAGCAAGTTTATTCCAATGGTCGCCAAGCCAGGCCATCCGCACGATGACACCTCGGTTGAATCGGTGAAGGGAGAGAAGATCGACTCCGGGTTTATCGGCAGCTGCACCAACGGACGCATTGAGGATCTCAGGGTGGCAGCCGTGATCCTGAAGGATAGAAAGGTTGCTCCCGGCGTCGTGCTGAAAATCGTACCGTCAACGGATCTGATCTGGAACCAGGCACTCGAAGAGGGATTGATCCAGGTTTTCAAAGATGCCGGAGCCATGGTATCCAACGCAGGATGTGCCGGCTGTGCGGCAGGACAGGTTGGCCAGAATGGTCCCGGCGAGGTGACCATATCCACTGGCAACCGCAATTTTGAGGGAAAACAGGGCAAAGGATTTGTCTACCTGGCCTCCCCTGCTGTCGTTGCATCCTCAGCTATTGCCGGATATATTACAACACCGGATCAGATCCCGGATATACCGGCTGTTTTTGAGTCGGCAGTGGGCAGTGGGCAGTTGGCAGGTAAAGTGTCTGAGCGAGAAGCGAAAAGCGAGAAGCGAAAAGCGAACCGGAGCGAAGCGGAGCTCGGCGGAGCCAAAAGCGAAAAGCCGACAATCGTTGAGGGTCGGGTCTGGATTATTCAGCAGGACGACATTGATACCGACATGATCTTCCATAACCGCTATCTCACCATTACAGACATCAACGAAATGGGGCAGTATAGCTTTGACAACCTCAAAGGGTATGAGGATTTTGCTCAAAAATCGAAACCGGGAGATATCGTCATCACCCGGAAGAATTTCGGTGCGGGGAGCTCACGGCAGCAAGCTGTTGACTGCTTCCTCTCCCTGGGGGTCTCCTGTATTCTTGCAGAATCGTATGGTGCCATATACGAACGGAATGCCATCAATGCGGCACTTCCTATCCTGACTTACGATCCGGCGATACTGAAAGAAATTGATTTGCAAAACGGAGATATAATCCGGGTTAATTTTGAGTCGGGTGAGATTGGCAACCTGCGAAACAGCAAATCCGGCCGCATCAATAAGTTTTATGATGCACAGAAGGCAATCTACCTGAACGGGGGACTTCTTTAGTTGGCAGTTGGCAGTTGGCAGTTGGCAGTCAATATCGTCTTACTTCTTACTTCTTACTTCTTACTTCTTACTTCTTACTTCTTACTTCTTACTTCTTACCCTTTACTGTGTTTCCAGCGCCGGTGACTCCATAACCAATATTCTGGCTTTGCACGGATCTGCTTTTCAAGACGTTGCATGAATTTATGGGTAATCTCTCCCGGTTCGGTCTCAGCCGGGTTTGCCACAAGGAGTTCAATGGATGCTGTATAATGACCGCGTTTCACTTTCTGAACATCTGCAAAAAACACCGGATAGTTGTTCTGTACCGCATGTTTCTCCGTGCCGTGAAGAACTGCCGTATCATGATTTAAAAATGGCACCCAGTAGGCCAGTTTCAGGTTCATCGGACTCTGGTCGGCTACCATAATGAAAATGGAGGGTGTCTTTTTCATCCTGCGAAAGGTTTGACTGGTGCGTGATACCGACTCCAGGATCATTCCCTCTTTGGCTCGTGTCTTTTGGATATAATTGTCGATGTACAGGTTTGAGAGGGGTTTGTAAAAAGCCACCGGTTTATGCTGAAAAAAGATCCCGGCTGCGAGGCTTCCCCACTCCCAGTTGTTGTAATGCCCCAATACGGCTATGACACTTTGTTTTTTCCTGAAATAGGGTTCAAGAATTTCAGGGTTCAGCAAGGTGTAACGTTTAAGAATATCTTTTTTGCGTAACGAAAAGGCTTTAACTCCTTCCACAGAAATATCACAAAGGTGCTTGTAAAAAGCCCGTGCAATCTGTCTGATCTCCTCTTCCGGCTTTTCCGGAAAAGATTCCCGGAGATTCGTCATTACCACATGTTTTCTGTATTTCAGGACATAAATCAGGAAAAGATAGAGCATGTCAGAAACCCTGTAGAGGAACCAGAATGACGTATTTCGGAAAAGAAGAAGGAAATACAGAAACAGGTAGTAGTAAAATCGGTTCATTTCCATTCAATGGGAATGCAAAAGTAGTCAAAGTTTTCTGATCCTTTTATGGCAGTGTTTTCCGAAGGATCCCTTTCTGTTTGTCAATTTTTGCTACCTGATTGATGAAATCCCTGAATTCGGGATAATCCTCTACCGAAAATCTAACTTCACTTTGTTTGTATATCCGGACGAGAGTAAACCCTATGGAATCGCAATGGATTGTTGTTTTGTAACTGCCAAACGGCGACTCAATGGAAACATCTGAAGGGAGGCTTTCTGCACAAAAACCGGAGGGCCATCTTACCACAATAGAATCCGTGTCCGCATATGGGTATCCTGTAAAAACCGATGATTGCCGCTCTTCGCTATTTACCGTTACCGGACTTATCCGGCTCACCTGGTTTACGGGAACAAAAATCCGTTGACCACTCACCGAAGCAAAGGATCTGGCCAGAAAAGTTGCACGTTCTGTAATGGTTGGGATCATACTGCTATCACTGCTATATGAGAGTGAATGAACGACGATATCAGGTATTTTCAGTGCTGCGACAAACGCCTTCTTCTGCTCCTCCATTCCCAACCTGTCAATCCCTTCAGCAAGTTCATATTGCAATCCGGAATATCGCGTCATCATTTCTACTTCGGCATCACCGGAAGTATAGAGCGAAATGGTAGTCTTCCTCTGAAGCCGGTTCATTTCAGATGTATATGCCGGAGTGCGGGCCAGAAAGGCACCTGCCGGATCCACTACGAGGGCATGCCTGTTATCGGTATAGTTTCCAAGAAATCCGAAAGGGATGTTGGGATTCGTACATTCCAGCCATATCGTATCGTGTGCCAGTGGAACATACAAAATGATATGATTGAATTGCAGGGAAGGGAAATCAGTAAAAATATCCGGGACTCTCGCTCCTGCGTATACAGGTGAATAATAGGAAAGGATTCCAACACTTTTCAGCAATGCCCGCGTATAATTTACGAGTGCCTTGCAATCGCCATATCCATAAGTATCAACAAAAGTGGCATCGAACGGTTGCCATCCTCCGATTCCCAACTGGATGCTCACATACCGTTTGGCAGATTGCATGTACCGATAAACCGCTCTGATGATGGCAATGGTATCGGTCATCCCGGAAGTCATCTCAGCAATCCTGGTTTTTGTACGTTCAGGCAGTTCATCACGACCTTGGAGGAGATAATTGTACCACTCCCCGATATCTCTCCAGGTCAGAAATTCTTCTGAAAATCCTTTGTAATCAACAAAAACAGGAGCAAACAGCACCCCGGAAACACGTTCAATCAAGGGAGGAGAGTAAATTTCATGATGGAGAGCAGGGAGGCCGGCCAATCTCCAGGCCATTGTGGTCTTTCCATCTTCTGTATTTATTTCTTCCTGATCAACGTCATTTAACACCCTGAACCTGGGGAAAATTTCAGAAGGAGCAGTCAGCGTCAATGATGCCGATTCAACCGAAAGGTCGAGAGAATTCTGAGGGAACCACATTGGATAATGGGCAGGCGCCTCTCCAACGGTTTCGTATTCGTATTCAATGGTAACCGGGTAGGAACCGTTATAAACCGGATTAAACGCCTTCACTCTCTCCTCAGAATGGAACGTGCCGTCGGGGATTGCACTCCGGTCTGAGAAATCAGAGGACCGGATTTTATCTATCTCCTTTCCATACTTGTTGTAGACGCATCCCCTGATTTTCTGTACTTTCTGAAAGTCATTGTAATGAAGACTGATGGCTGCCTTTTCCAGTGCATCTTCATACATTACCGTGATAACGATGTGATATTTTTTCCGGATGGATTTTGCTGAAAGAATTTCAATATCTGTTTCCGACAGTCTGATTACGGCACCTGCATGATAACACAGGCTGGCAGGAATGGATGAAGCAGGATAGAGATTCTCATCCCCCCCGGCTTGTACAGAAAAAAGCCGGAGAAAGATCAGACAACAGATGAAAAGTCTTAATGCCAGGAGGGTGGATCGTTTCACGGTTTCTTAAGCACAATTTGTTCTGCCTGCTTTTCAACAAGGATCGAAAAGAATTCCCTTAGCTGACTGTATTCCGACGGGAGAAAAAATGTTTTCCTGATATCCACCATGCTGTTAATTAAGACCTTGTTCCCAAGTACTGAGGCCGAAAACCTGAATGTCCCAGCTTTTTCCGGCAACATAATGGCTTTTGGGGCGGGGATGGACTCAACCTGGTATCCATCCGGAATCTCATAAGTAAAGGAATATACATCTTTTATCGGGACTCCAAACTCAACAGGATACTCCCGTTTCTCCATTTTGAATGGGTTGGTCCTCTGACCAAAATTCATAAGGGAATTGAAATAGACAAGAGTTCCCTGGTCTTCAACTACCGCATCAGACTCCATCGAGTAAACAACCTTCACAGGCTTGTCCAGCGTGTCAAGTGAATTAAAACCAATGCTCGTCACCTGCCACACTTTTCGTTGCTCCTTCAGCCATCTCGAATACTCCTGCTCTCCTTCCTTGAAGTATCTGTTCCTAACATTCATTCCACTGTTTCCGGATGAGGAGACTGTTAGTGTGCCTTCCATTTTGCCATCCGGATTCAGTTTGAATTCAGCGAAATAAAGATCGCTGGTGGGCTCCATGGACGCTACATCAACCCATCTAAAACCGGGATCTTTAACCAACAACCCCTTACCACCAATACACCTTAACGGGAGCAGGTCGCCCGGGCTGTAACGTTCCGTGGCATCCATCAGGAGATCTATTCCATTAATCGTTACGCAGGCAATGACATAATTAAACCCGTTGATCTCCGGGTGATATTCATGAATAAACCCATTGTTCCGGGTACTCAGGATGACAGGTTCTGCATTCAGACCGAGTTCTTTCAGGAGAAGTACCAGGTAGAGATTCACATCAGCTGAATTTCCGGCACCATTGGATAATGCATAACTCAGATTTTTATCCGTATATTTTGAGTAACGACCATCCCACTTGATCTCCTTGCGTACAGTCTCCAGTGCCAGGGACGCCTGCTGAAGAGGATCGCTGGTAACAGCATTGATCCTGCTAACCTGGTCCTTTACCAGACTTCCGCGCTTTAACTGAACGCCAAAATCCTCCTCCTCCAACAATTTTTTAACGACAGTTTCCCACTCATTGTTAAACCTGTGCTCTTCACCTCCAGGAAATTTATAGGAGTGAGGTTCGTACTCAATTTTTGCCTGATAATTCTCAATTGTAGTCGTATAGGGCTCCTCTTTCAATCCAGGGATATTTTCAGCTGCAAACCGCTGAGAGTCTTCTCTATAATCCACAGAACCACTCCGTACATGTGTTGCGGGAGAATATTCATAGCCCGTATAGGATTTGGTTATCTGAGCGATAGTCCTTGTCCGGGAAGTCGTTTCGTTGACGACAAAGGAGATTTTACCATTGATATTTCTGCTGAATTTAAAATACTCAGGGATGCGAAGTTCATATTCGCTCCATAAAACGGGAATAGAATACTGAAACTGCCAATCCCTGACCCTTGAAAAGAAAGGCGATTTGACCGTATATTTAATCTCGATCACCGATCCCTCCTTCACTGCAGGCACTGAAATCTTTACTACTTTCCAGTATTTGTTGATGGTTTCATCAAACATCGAGGAGTTCGTCAATTTTGTCTCTACTACCTTACTTCCTTCCAGGTTTGTGGTCTTCCCTTTTACGGCTGTCAATTGCTCCTCGTCAGGTCCGTTCATGTATAATGGAATGCTAAGCTCAGCCCAATGATATCCTTCATTCTTTAATATTTTAATCTTCAGAAACCGTTCAAAAAAGAGCTCAAAACCCTCCGTTTCATCGTATTCAAAGTAACTTTGGCCTATATCACACAAAATTATCGCTTCAGCAGCTGAATCAAGAGCACATGTAACCATGGATAATTCGTCTTTTTCAACTTTGCCAAACTTCATCTCCTGTTTTTGAGCAAATAGCGAGAAAGTGGCAGTTACCAGGAGAAAGAAGAAGAATCCCCGGAGTGTTTTAATGGAAAAACGTTTCATGAGTTAGGGTTAAATAAGGAATGCGCAACGAAGGTAAAAAAAGATTTAGAAAAACCGTAATTTTGTAAAAAATTACTACCAATGCTGATCATTCGACGCAACACCACTGACCCGTTCTTCAACCTGGCTGCCGAAGAGTATGTGCTGAAAAACTTTGATGAGGATACTTTTGCCTTATGGCGCAACGACAAGTCAATCATCGTTGGCAAACATCAGAATACACTGGCTGAAATCAACCAGGAATACGTATCCATGAATGACATCAAGGTCGTCAGGAGGTTATCGGGAGGCGGTGCGGTGTTTCATGATCTGGGAAACCTCAATTTTACGTTTACTCAAACTTCACAGGACGAAAACCTGATCAACTTCCGGAAATATACCCAACCCATTCTCGACGTGCTGCAACTCATGGGTGTAAATGCCCTGTTTGAAGGACGTAACGACCTGACCATCAACGGCAAGAAATTCTCCGGCAATGCGATGCATATCTGGAAAAATAAGGTCCTGCATCATGGGACACTGCTCTTCTCTGCTGAAATCCCTGATCTCACGTCAGCACTGAACGCAGATCCTTCAAAGTTCGAAGACAAAGCTGTAAAATCGGTTCGCAGCCGGGTTACGAATATCCAGGAACATCTGAATGAAGAGATGGATGTGATGCAGTTTGCCGATCGGATCGAAACATTTATTGTGGAACAGAATCCGGATGCCACGTTGTATGAACTCAGTTCCAAAGACATCGGGGAGATTCAAAAACTGCGCGACAGCAAATACGCCACATGGGAATGGAATTTCGGCTATTCCCCCAAATACAACTTCAAAAAAGTGATACGTACCGGAGGAAGTGGTACGATTGAAATTAACCTGGATGTGCACGACGGGGTCATTCAGCAGGTTAAGTTTTATGGCGACTATTTCGGCATCCTGGACTCAGAAGAGATCGAGAAGTCCCTTGTTGGAACAGGTCATCGGAAGGAATCCGTTGACAGGATCATTCGCTCATTCGACCTGTCAAAATATTTTGCAAATTTGAGTCCTGAAGAGCTGATTCCCGGTTTTTTCTGAGACAGACACAGTTGACAGCAACAAGTTGATTAAATCCTTCTAAAACGGCGTAACATGACCGATGAAAACCTGATATTCACTAAATTATGGGACATCTATACTGCTCAAAACCCGATGGCAGAAAAGGTATTCAACCTCTTCACCGCAGAGGGTGAGCGAGTTATAAACGACCATATTGCATTCCGCACGTTTCAGCATCCGTTGATCGGCATAGATGTGCTTGCCCAGCCTTTTTTAGATGCCGGGTATGAATATGTTTCAGCCTATCAGTTTGAGGAGAAGAAACTTCTGGCAAAGCATTACGAACACAAATCCAACCCCGATGCTCCCAGGGTTTTTATCAGTGAGCTACTGGTCCGTGAGTTCAGTCCATTTCTTCAGGAGACAGTCAAAGACTGGATCTTTGCACTTCCCGAATGTGTCATGACATCAGACCAGATCCTGTATACCGGCAATGCATCGGGAGATCCTACGTTCGAAACCTATAAAAAATTGCGTGAGGAATCGGAATATGCCGCATGGTTGTATGTCAATGGCTTCAGGGCCAACCATTTCACTGTGAGTGTGAACCATCTGCAGAAGTACGATTCGATCCAAAAAGTCAACGAATTTCTCAAACGAAATGGTTTCTTACTCAATGATGCCGGAGGAGAAGTACAGGGGACTCCGGAACAACTTCTCGAGCAGTCGAGCATCAAAGCGGGGATGGTGAAATTCAGGTTCGTGGAGGGGGAGTTTGAAATTCCGGGGTGCTATTATGAATTTGCCATGCGCTACCCAGATACAGACGGAAAACGTTACAGTGGATTTATCTCAAAATCGGCGGATAAGATATTTGAATCGACGAACTTCTATAAAAAGTAACATGCTACATCCCAGGTTCTGGATCCTTATCCCGTTTGCACTTTTTACCGGTTGTGGCTCATCCACATCAGGTGAGGTGCAATCAAAAGAGGGTATCACCCCGGGAACCGTCTACGAAAACATCCCATGTAGGGAGAATCCGGGTTATTCCTATGCAGTTTACCTCCCTTCAACGTATCACGCGAGTGATTCACTCCCGTTGTTTCTCGCATTTGATCCGAATCGAATGTACTGCACAGGATTTTCCGGTGGTTCGCGTGTAGCTTCGATGATTGCTTTTTACGGGGGAGGCATCAAAGGGGTGATTGGCAGCGGTGCAGGATTGCCGGATCTCAGAAGTACACTTCGGATCTTTCAAGGGATTCATGCATGGCCTCCTGTGGAAGAATTCGAATCTGCCATTCGCTGGCACTGGTCGAATGCCATGAACGACGGTATCATGGCATACACCTTCTCAAATCAGGTGCTATCGGGACGAAACAAGGAGGAATTAGCAAGGATGATCGGAATTTACGAGGTTATTGAACCCGAAAATAGTTATATTTCCTACCTGAAAGAACAACTCAACAGCCTCCCCTAATGGAGAAAACAACACTGGCTGAAGCAATGCATACCCTCTCGGAGGAGCTGGACGGGGACCTCCATGCCGACGAATCTTCACGGTTACTCTATGCTACGGATGCCTCCGCTTACCGTGAGGTTCCTTTCGCCGTTGCCAGGCCAAAGAACAGCGAGGATATCAAACGGCTGATCCGTTTTGCGCGGGAGCACAACCTCTCTCTCATTCCACGCGCTGCCGGGACATCTCTCGCCGGACAGGTAGTTGGAGAAGGAATTGTGGTGGATATCAGCCGCTATATGACTCGCATCCTGGAGTTCAACGCCGCTGATCATTGGATCCGGGTTGAGCCGGGAGTTATCCTCGACGAGTTGAACCTGTTTGTTGCCCCTCACGAACTCCTGTTTGGCCCCGAAACGTCCACATCCAGCCGGTGCATGATTGGAGGGATGGTAGGAAACAACAGCTGTGGCGCCCATTCTATCATCTACGGCAGTACGCGCGATCACCTGATCGCCGTTAAAGCTATTCTCAGCGACGGAAGTGAAGTAGAATTCAATGAGATCTCCCCGGAGGAGGCCAAAGAGAAAAGCAAGCTTCAAACACTGGAAGGGAGCATCTATAAGAATCTCATCGCAATGCTTTCCGATCCATCCAACCAGGAGAACATCCGCCTCGAATATCCCGATCCTTCCATCCACAGGAGGAATACGGGGTACGCGATCGATCTTTTACTTGAGACAGAACCGTTTGTCAGTGGGCAGTTGGAAGTGGGCAGTTCGCAGTTCGCAGTTCGCAGTTCGCAGTCAGCAGTTGGCACAACATCACCACAGCACCACGGCACCACTGCACCGTTGAATCTGGCGAAGTTGCTAGCTGGTTCGGAGGGGACCCTGGCGTTTATTACGGAGATCCAGCTGAACCTGGTCCCTCTCCCACCAAAAGAAAAAGCATTGGTTTGTGTGCATTGCCAAACCATCCAGGAAGCGCTTCAGGCCAATCTGGTGGCACTCTCATACGGGCCCGGGTCGGTTGAATTGATGGATAAAGCGATCCTCGACTGCACCCGGGAGAATATTGTCCAGCGGAAAAACCGGTTTTTTATTGAAGGTGACCCGGGTGCGATCCTGATTGTGGAGTTTGCGCGGGATTCGCGGGAAGAAATTCTGGATCTTTCAAACCGGATGGAAAGGGAGATGCGCGAAAAGGGATACGGATATGCATTTCCTGTTATTTTCCAACCGGAGATGAAGCAGGTTTGGGCTCTGCGCAAAGCCGGTTTGGGTGTGCTCTCGAACTATCCAGGCGACCGGAAGCCGGTAGCGGTTACGGAAGATACGGCGGTAAGCCCTGAAGTTCTTCCCGCTTATATTGAGGAGTTCTCACAAATGATGGAACAGCATGGGTTGAATTGCGTCTATCATGCGCATGTTGGTTCGGGCGAACTCCATTTGCGACCTGTCCTGAACCTGAAAGAGAAAGATGATGTAGAGTTGTTTCACACCATTGCGTTGGAAACTGCCCGCCTCGTAAAAAAATACAAAGGCTCCCTCAGCGGAGAGCATGGCGACGGTCGGCTTCGCGGAGAATTTATCCCCCTGATGATTGGTGAAGAGAATTATCAATTGATCAGGGAGATCAAGAAAACCTGGGATCCTCTTAACATCTTCAATCCCGGTAAAATTACGGATACACCAAAGATGAATTCCAGCTTGAGGTACCAGCCAGGACTTCCGGAAAGGGATATCGAGACCATCTTTGATTTCTCCGAAAGCCATGGGATCCTGCGAGCTGCCGAACAGTGCAACGGTTCGGGCGATTGCCGGAACACCACAATCACCGGCATCGGGATGTGTCCATCTTACATGGCTCTGAAAGAGGAGCACACCACAACACGTGCAAGGGCTAACATCTTACGGGAATTTCTGACAAATTCTACAAAAGAGAATCCATTTAATCATTCTGAAATCTACGAGGTCATGGACCTCTGCCTTTCCTGTAAGGCATGTAAATCAGAGTGTCCGTCAAATGTTGATATGACCCGGCTGAAGGCAGAATTCCTGCAACATTGGTACGAAGCCAGGGGAATCCCGCTCCGCTCACGACTGATTGCCAACATCACTTCAATAAACAGACTGGGGTCACTCTTTCCGGCCTTTTATAACTTCTTCCAGCAAAACCGGATAACATCAGGCTTAATCAAATCCCTGCTTGGATTTTCAGCACATCGTTCCCTCCCACTCCTGGCAAACAAAACGTTCGGGTTTTGGCTCCGCAAGCAACTTCCTATTCTCAACAGTTCTTTGGAAAAGAAAACAGGCAGTCTCTATCTGTTTGTGGATGAATTTACCAACTACAATGATGCAGAGGTCGGCATCAGCTTCGTCAAACTTCTGCATGCACTTGGCTATGAGATCCGTGTTGTGACACATCCCGAAAGTGCACGAACATTCCTATCCAAAGGACTCCTGAAGAAAGCACGGAAGCTGGCGCAACAGAACGTTCTGATCTTCGCTGATATCATTTCTGAGGAGACTCCGTTAGTTGGCATCGAACCATCTGCAATTCTGGGTTTCAGGGATGAGTATCCCGACCTGGTTGGCCCTGAGCTACAGCAGGCATCACGAAAGTTAGCCAGTCACTGTATGCTTTATGATGAATTTCTGGAAAGGGAAATGAAAGCAGGACGAATTACTTCTGAACAATTCACTTCCAAGACTGCCAGGATCAAACTCCACGGACATTGTCACCAGAAAGCGCTTACCTCGGTCAAACCGTCATCTGCCATCCTCTCCCTCCCTGAGAATTACAAGGTAGAGGAGATTCCCTCAGGGTGTTGCGGTATGGCTGGTTCCTTTGGGTACGAGAAAGAGCATTATGACCTCTCCATGAAAGTTGGAGAGTTAGTGCTTTTCCCGGAAATAAGGAAGGCATCGGCGGATATCATCATCGCTGCTCCCGGAACAAGTTGCCGGCATCAGATCCATGATGGAACTGGACGGAAAGCCTTGCATCCTGTGGAGGTGCTGTGGGAGGCTTTATTGTAGTCCTCTTTTTTTCAACAATCCATCAATCTTCGGTTCGGATCCCCGAAAATCAACATACATCTTCATCGCCTCTTCAGAGCCACCACGACTCAGGATGGATTCACGAAAGCGTGTTGCGGTTGCCCTGTCGAAAATATCCCCGGTTTCTACAAAAGCCTGGTAAGCATCTGCATCCAGAACCTCCGCCCAGATATAGCTGTAATATCCTGCAGTGTACCCGCCTGTCATTGTATGCTGAAAGTAAGTTGAACGGTAACGGGGAGGTATCTGAGGGATGAGGCCTATGTGTGTCATGCAGGAGTCTTCAAACCTTAGAACATCAAACTCTCCGATCTCCGTTAACGTATGATAATCCATATCAAGCAGCGAAGCGGCAATATACTCTCCTGTTTTAAATCCCTGTCCGTAGGTGCTGCTATTTTCCAGTTTGTCGACCAACTCCCCTGGGATTACCTCTCCGGTGATATCATGCTTTGCGTAAACATTCAACAACTCGGGCTCAAAGACCCAGTTTTCCATGACCTGGGAAGGAAGCTCAACAAAGTCTCTTGGAACTCCGGAGATCCCGTCATATTTTACATCGCGGAACAAACCGTGCAATGCATGCCCGAACTCATGAAAAAATGTCTCAACCTCGTCGGGAGTGAGAAGTGCAGGAGCATCTCCTGAAGGAGGAGTGAAATTGCATACGATCGTCACGACAGGGGCTGTACGCTCTCCATCTTTGTATCCCTGTGGGCGATAACTTCCACACCAGGCTCCTCCGCGTTTGCTTGCACGTGGGAAAAAGTCGAGGTAAAGTACGCCCAGATGGGTTCCGTCCGCATCCTTACATTCCCACAATGTGGCATCCTTGTGAGGAAGAGGTGCATCCTGAACCTGAGTAAAACTGATGCCGTAAAGTTTGCCTGCGAGATAAAAAATACCGTCTCTGACATTCCCGAGCATAAAATAGGGTTTGAGTTGCTCCTCATTGAGACTGAATTTTTCGGCCATCACCTTTTCATTATAGTAGCGCCAATCCCATCCTTCATGGGCAAATCCTCCCTCCTCACGATCGATCATCTGCTGCATCTCTGCTGCCTCCTCTTTGGCTTTTGCCAGAGCAGGAACCCATATCTGATTCAGGAGGTTATAAACATTTTCCGATTTTTTCGACATCCTCTCTTCCAGAACGAAATCGGCATACGTATCATACCCTAGCAGGTTGGCCTTCTCAAGCCGGAAACGGATCAGTTTTTCGATGATCTCTTTATTGTCAAAATCATTGTTGTTGTTACAGCGATTGATATACGCCGTAAAAATCTCTTCTCTAAGATCACGATTATCCGAAAATTGCAGGAAAGGCAGAACGCTTGGATTGTGCAAGGTAAATACCCATTTCCCTGTTGTAACGGAATCAGCATTGCCAGCCTTTGCAGCAGCCTCAATTAGACCATTTGGCAAACCGGCCAGGTCTCCTTCTTCCTCAATAATCAACTTGTAATTGTTCGTCTCAGCCAGCAGGTTCTGACCAAATGTAAGTTGCAGTATCGAGATCTCTTTATTTAGCTTTCGGAACTTCTCCTGATTATTTTCCGGAAGGTTTGCACCACCCCTTACAAATCCTTTGTATGTCTCCTCCAGCAGTTTGAGCTGATCGCTGTCCAGTCCCAGCTTTTCTTTCTGATCGTACACTGCCTTTACGCGTTGAAAAAGATGCGGGTTAAGGTTGATGTCATCACGATGTTGTGTGAGTAAAGGAGAAACATCACGGGCAGTGGCCTGCATCTCGTTGGAGGTATTGGCGCTGTTTAGTCCGTAAAACACAGAGGAGGTCTTTGAAAGGAGTTTTCCGCTGTTATCGAGCGCCAAAATCGTATTATCAAAGGTAGCCGGATCCTGGTTGTCTATGATGGACTGGATCTCCTTTGTCTGTTGGTTCATTCCCTCCATAAATGCAGGAAGGTAATCATCATTTGTGATCTGTTCAAATGGAGGTACCTGGAAAGGGGTATTCCACTCCTCGAAAAATGGATTTGAATCCTGAGCCGAGATGGATCCGGCTCCAATAATCAGGCTGCTCATGATAAATAATAGCTTTTTCATCGGTGTTGAAAAGTTAAAAATGTTAAACATGCATTGTTGCACCATCCTCTGCCAGGAATGTTTCAGGGAAAACGCTTCTGGCCTCCTCAAGCAATGGAATAAGGTCGTCATATCTGGCTGAGAAGTGTCCGATCAATAATTTTTTCACCTTGCTCTTCCTGGCTATTGTTGCTGCTTCTATGGTGGTGGAATGCAACTTGTCTGCTGCGGAAGCGGCCCGATCCTGCATAAAGGTCGTCTCATGGTAGAGAAGGTCAACGCCCGAAACGAAAGGGATGATCCGTTCATCATATGCCGTATCAGAACAATAGGCGTAGGATCGTTTCTCAGCAATCTTTCTGACCTTGATTTTCTCCCTGAAAACAAAACCAAACGTTGGAATGCTGTGAAGCAGCGGGAACGAGTGAACGGTCAGTCGTTCGTCTTCAAAAACAGGTTCTAACCTTCCGGAAACGAGCGGATGGAATAGCAAGGGATAATTCAGGGTGGTTGTTGAAACATCCAGCTGAAGTTGAATGATCTCTTCCAGTCCGGCAGGTGCATACAGATGAAGTTCATCCTTGCGCCCAAGCAGGTGAAGTGAGGTAAGCAATCCGATCAGTCCGAAGTAATGATCACCATGCAAGTGACTGATCATGATGTGTTTTATCCTCTGAAAATGAATCTTGTATTTTCGTAGCTGAAGTTGTGTCCCTTCGGCACAATCAACTAAAAAAATGCGCTCATTTAGGTTCACTAAATGAGCGCTTGGATTTCTGGAAAGGGTAGGAATTGCAGAATTGCTACCCAGTATGGTAACCGAAAATGTCATTAGTCTTCTGATTGCTCATCAGACTCGTCTTCCGCACTTTCCTCTTTTTTCGGTTTCGCCAATTTGTCTTTGGCCTCCTGTTTCGTCATCTTGGATTTCAGTTCCGATAAGGCTTCGATGTCTCCCAGGGTTGTCTTTTCAAGGTTATCCTTGATCTTCTTTACCGCTTTCTTGGTTGTTTTAGCCTTATTTGAATCACCACCCTGTTCTTTGTCGCGGTCGCCGGCAACAGAATCCTGGTAGGTTTTCGTATGTGAAAGGATGATCTTTTTACTGTCCTTTGAGAATTCGATCACTTTGAAATCGAGACTCTCTTCATCCTTCACCGGAGTACCATCTTCCTTGTTCAGGTGACGCATGGGAGCAAATCCCTCAACGCCATAAGGCAGGGTCACAATAGCTCCTTTGTCAGAAAGACTTACAACCGTTCCTGTGTGCACTGAGCCAAGCGTAAATACGGATTCGAATACATCCCATGGATTCTCCTCAAGTTGCTTATGCCCGAGGCTTAACCTGCGGTTGTCAACGTCAACGTCAAGAACAATAACTTCAATGTTCTCACCGATTTTGGTAAACTCAGCAGGATGCTTGATCTTCTTTGACCACGAAAGGTCAGAGATGTGGATAAGCCCGTCAACGCCCTCTTCCATCTCGACAAAGATACCGAAATTGGTAAAGTTGCGAACGATGGCAGTATGTTTCGATTTGATGGGGTATTTCTCCTTGATATCAGCCCATGGATCGGGAATTAACTGTTTGATACCCATTGACATCTTGCGATCTTCGCGGTCAAGGGTTAAAATAACGCCTTCAATTTCCTGTCCCACTTTGAGGAAGTCGTGTGCGGTTCTCAGGTGCTGTGACCATGACATCTCCGACACGTGAATCAGTCCTTCAACACCGGCAGCGATCTCAACAAAAGCGCCATAATCGGCGATAACGACCACTTTTCCTTTGACTTTATCTCCCACTTTCATCTCGTTATCAAGCGAATCCCATGGATGAGGTGTAAGTTGTTTCAGGCCAAGAGCGATACGTTTCTTATTGTCATCGAAATCGAGGATAACAACCTTGATCTTCTGATCCAGCTGAACAATCTCTTCAGGATGATTGATACGTCCCCAACTGAGGTCCGTGATGTGAATCAGACCATCTACACCACCGAGATCAATAAACACACCGTACGATGTGATATTCTTCACGGTACCTTCGAGAATCTGTCCCTTTTCAAGTCTCTTGATAATTTCAGCGCGCTGGGCTTCAAGCTCGTCTTCGATCAGCGCTTTGTGGGAAACAACGACGTTCTTGTATTCGTGGTTAATCTTCACAACTTTGAACTCCATCACTTTGTCGACAAACACATCGTAATCGCGAATGGGTTTTACATCGATCTGTGAACCGGGCAAAAA
>JACZJJ010000100.1 GCA_014860625.1 Bacteroidales bacterium
CCCTAAGTGGTACAAAAAGATGATAAGCCAAAGGGCAATCGTATAAAAATAGATTAACTTTGCGATATGATCGTAGATTGTAAAATAATCAAAGAGTTACCTCCAGGTGGCCAAAAACGCGTATTTTTAGCAGAACACCCAAGTGCCGGTCCGGTTGTTATTAAGCGTGGTCCAATCAAAAGTTTTACCTCTCTTGAAAGAATTAAAAGGGAGGTTGAGTTACTTTCGGAATTGAATTCTGATTTCTATCCGAAACAATATCATTTTAATATTGATGTTAAAACAAAGGAATTTGAGATAGTCGAAGATTATATAGAAGGAAACGTACTTAGGGAACGAATGAAGGATTTCTGCAATCCCAAAGAGATTTTTCCTTTGCTAAATTCATTGATTCAAGGCCTTTCCATTATCTGGGATAAAAATATTGTCCACCGTGACTTAAAACCAGAGAATATTATTATAAGACCAAGTGGAATACCCTGTATAATTGACTTGGGAATTGCTCGATTCCTTGACTTAGAATCACTGACAAAGACCATTTCCCCTTTGGGTCCCTGTACTCCTATTTATGCAGCTCCCGAGCAACTAACAAACAATAAAAATCTGATAGACCCAAGGACAGATTTTTTTGGTTTGGGTATCATTGCCTTAGAATTGTATCTAGGTGTTCATCCGTTTGATCCAAACCATGTGGGGAATGATTTTTCAATTGTTGAGAATATCATGCAAAATATTTTTATAGTTGAAGCAGGTCACATAAAAGTTGATGATACAATTGCCGAATTCGCTAGTAGGACGCTTCAAACCCAACCATATAATCGATTCAGAAATTACCATATTTTAAACGCTTTTATTGCTAAACAGTTATAACTATGAGGGTATATCATCAAACAGGGTTTAGAGATAACTGGAATCGAGAATGCTATCTCAATGGCATTGGTGATGGTTTGATTTTCTCTCCAATAAATATTGATGCGGATAAACTTTTAGGACTTGGTGCAGAACTAAAGAAAACCGGATTTCTTGACCCTCAACTTTATTTGCTCAATGAATCTAAAGGCACTCTTGATACTTATCCATATTTTCCTGGAAATTTAAAACCTGATTTTTCAACACCTGATCTTGATAACAGCCATTTGCAGATGGCTCAATTATGTGTTGATTTTCAAATGAATAATGATTTCGATTATTTGGTTATCCCGACCCGATATTACACAGACAATCCAACTTCTTATTTCGTCCAGAGCACAGATTATTTTGTTCACCCATTCTGTGAATATGTCAAAGGAAATGGTTTTAACAAAAAAATATTGCTTTCAGTTATTATAAAATCAATAATGTTAAGCGATAGTGAGAAACGAGACGAAGTATTGAATTGGATCACCGGACATCAACTAGTTGATGGAGTCTATTTGATTTTTGAAAATAATTTCCCAAGCAAACAGATCAAGGACTTTGAATATTTATTTAATGCTTTGCGGTTTATCAATATTCTGAAGCAAAATCACATGGAGGTACATTTGGGCTATACCAATACTGAAGCAATTCTTTATAGTATTGCGATGCCTGATTCCGTGTCAATTGGCTCATATGAAAACTTACGATCTTTCGGAATCAAGAGGTTCCGGGATATGGAAAATGGTCCTATGAGAGCTCCAAGGGCAAGATTGTATAGTTCTAAATTACTTCAGTGGGTGGACTATCAATATATAGAAGCAATGCGTAAATTAATTCCTGATTATGAGCAGTATTTTGATGAGTCAGAATATCGGCCATTAATGTTTAGACCCGAGTATAATTGGCAGTTTCAGAAACCAGAACCATATAAACACTACTTTTATGCATTCAATAATCAGGTTAAGGGACTACCAGAAGTTCAGGATGAACGAATTGAAACATTGAAGGGAAATATAAGAGATGCTATAAATCTATTTCATACAATTGAAAACAATGTTCTTTTGGATGATGATAGTAATGGTTCTCATTTACCTACTTGGTTTAATGTGATAAATGCATATCAAAAAGAATCAGGCAACTAAGATATGTTCGAGACAGAACAAGAAATGTCAATAATGTTTGAGAAATTTCTGAAAGAAAGATTCGGAAATTCATATCTCAAAGAATGTCCAGGACTATTTGGCATTCCCGATTTTGTCTTCTACGCTAAGGAAAATAACGAAATGTCAATCATTTCATTTGAATTGAAATTAAAAAATTGGAAACGAGCTGCAACACAAGCATTTCGGTATAAAAGTTTTTCAAATATTGCATATGTGGTACTATCTCCAAATACCGCTGAAGCTGCTTTGAATGGTATTGCCCTTTTTAAGAAATACAATATCGGTTTAGCAAAATTTGATAGTAGAAAAAGATTTGAAATTCTTTTTAAGCCAGAATCGGTATTGCCATACTCTGAGCATCTTAACCAAAAGTTGATTTCTTCCCTCAGTAAAAGTCGTAAAAAGTCCAAAAACCTTGAAATTCTTACAAGGCCAGGCAGCTTTTGAAAAATAAAAAGCAAGCAAAAACCCACACCCACTATATTAAACTCGAAATTCCCGCAAAGTTACCTGCGAAAAATCCGTTCCGAGCTATCGTGACTGTAAACCTGTAAAGGGCGACCTCCTGCAAGGAATTGTCGCTCTTCGAGTCTTGTCAGATTGTTCCAATCATGACCTAAACCCTTGACATTATTTATTTTTCTCGGTATTCACTTGGGCATAAATTTCATTTTAACCAGGTGGGCCAGAAACCTATATAAGACTACAGGGCAGTAGCAACATTCATGAATAAATCACAAATCTATGCAGCCATCACAGAAAAGATCATTGCTAACCTCGAAACAGCCGGAAGCTGGATGAAACTCTGGCAGGTTCCATCACCGGTCAGCATGAACGGCCACTATTACAGGGGTATCAACCGCCTGGTGCTTTCTTCCGATCCTTATCAAAGCCGGGTATATGGCACTTTTCAACAGATCCGTGCCAATGGTGGCCAGGTTCGCAAGGGCGAAAAATCCACCATCGTGGTATTCTGGAAGAACACACTTGAGAAAGACGAAGCCACCGGCGAGACAAAGAAGATGTTTCTTCTGAAATTTTATCATGTCTTCAACTCCGAACAAGCCGATTTTGATGAGCGGGGCATAAAAAAGATTGCCGAGCTTCAAAATCTTGTCACCGAAAAGGTTAACGCTGAACACCTGGAAGCTGAAGCCATCATCCAGGGCTACGAAGGCCGCCCGGAGATCCGCTTCTCCCACAAAGACGACCGGGCATTTTATGCTCCGGTTGCCGACCTGATATCAGTTCCGGATAGGAAATACTTCACCAGCTCTTCTTCTTTCTACCGGGTCCTTTTCCATGAAATGGGCCACTCAACCGGTCATCCCAAACGCCTGAATCGCTACGACGGAATGTCGAACAGCTACGGAGATATCCCATATTCCAAAGAAGAACTGGTAGCTGAACTCTGTTCTTCCTTCCTGGCCGGTATTGCAAACCTTGACCTGGATATCCGTAACTCAGCCGCTTATATTGGTGGCTGGGCTTCGGCTCTCCGCGACAACCAAAAATGGATCATGTGGGCTGCTGCAAGGGCAGAGAAGGCTGCCGATCATATCCTGGGCATCGACTCATCTTACACTGCTTCAGAAGAAAAAACCACGGTTAAAGTGACCAGCAAAGTCCCGGTTCTTGAGCCAGTCCTGGACGACTCACCCTTTTAACCAAGCAAATCATTCAATAAAGCCATCCTGGACAACCGGGGTGACTTTTTTCATGCTCGTCAACAGGTGTAGTCATTAATTTGCCAGGGGTAATGCGCTTTCTGGATGTCTATCATGTCTTTGTGCAATTCTCCGAGCATTTTTCTTTTGATCATTCAGACCTTCTGTATTCCTTTTCCAGGATGCAATTGTATGCAATTGCAGAAATCTGATGACTGTGGTCTTTGTTTAATTCCTATGCTAAGGTATTATCCCATTCCAGGGTGAAAGTGCTACTCATTCAAGAATTTTCCCGGCATATCCTGCATGTGTTCGGTATTCCAGTTCCTACTTGAGTGCCCCTCCATGGTCTTAATTACACTTGCATATAAATTTCACTTAAAAATCACAGCCATGAAAAATTTCGTAAAAAACTACATCGGAAAAGGAAAGAAAGTCGAAGGCCTTGAAATCATCAAGATCAACTTCAAAATCGAAGACCTTGTAAAGTTCTCACACAAATTCAAGGATGAAGATTACATCTCCCTTGAAATCGCAAAACTGAAAAGCCCCGACAAATTCGGACATGACTACACCGCTTATGTAAACCGCCTGGAAGAATCCGAAGTTAACGAACCGGTAAAGCCCGTTGAAACTCCCAAAAAGAAACGCAACACTTCAAAGAAGGTCTCGAATGACGTTCCATCAGGAGATATCCCCTTCTAACTCATTACAGAATCCCTGAGAGAGGCTGCCTTCCGGCAGTCTCTTATTTTTGTACTTTCCCAACCCATTATTACTCAAAAATTGCAGCAAAGTTAAACTCGTGAAAATCTTTTTCGCTAAGAGTGACCGTCTTATGGCACCGTCACCCTTCGGGTTCATTCAGATTTTTATGAAAAAATCAGACCTGAACTCTTGCTTAAAATTTTCATTGCGTTTGTTCCCGGTGGCATAAATTTTTTCTTAAACCCCGGCGAGCCAGATGCCTAAAAAAGTCGCCAGGGCAGGAGCACAATACAATGTCAAAGATTACCGCACCCGTTCAGAAGCCGTCAAACGGCGGATCATCCAAGGAAGAAGCCGCTGTAATTGTTGCATCCACAACGATTCTCGGACCCGAGAAAAGCAAAACCGAAGTGATAAAGCCGGTTTTGAAGTCCGAACCTGAAAAACCCGTTGTACCTGCTCCAGAGCCGATCAAGGAAATGACCCTTATGGAAAAGATCCTCAAGGTCGAAAACATTCAGCTTGTCATCGAAAAAAGGGCTAAGCTGGTCCAGACACGCAGCGAACTGGAAAGGTTCCAGACAGCATCCAACGATTTCAACTGCTCCATGCGGCTGAATGATTCAGACGGAAATGTCTTCACCACCAGCTTCACCCCTGGCATCAAGAAAGTCATTGACTTCCTCAGGACATCCTTTGATGCAAGCATCAATGATGTAGAAACCAAAATCACCTTCTGATCCTTCGGTTTCATTCAGCGATTTGAGCGTTCCGTCTTTCGACGGAACGCTTTTTTTGCAGCGTAAAAGCCATGGATAAGTCCTCAAGTGTGTTTTTCGGCAAACTCCCAATTAAGCATTGAAAAACGGATGGTCCATCAGCTTCATCGCATTTTCAAGCTTGGAAATGCGGATGTACCTCAGAAAAGATTGTGTTGTTTTGTGTCCGGTAATCTGCATAAGTGAAAGCATGGGTATGCCACTAAGATAACCATTTGTGGCAAAGGACCTTCTTGCTGTGTGGGTTCGAATTTGCAGCCATTTGTCAAGATTTCCTTCCGTTATTTTCTTTATAACAGCATATTCACCGATCCATCTAAGTACACGGTTTGCTTCCTGGTTGGTCGGGATGGTTGCCCCAGGGCCATATCGGTTGATGATTTCAATGATAATTGGATGAACCGGAATGATGACCGGTTCATTGGTTTTTTGAGTTTTAACGTATAATTTGTTTTCATGGATATTTTCTAGAGTAACTTTTGGCCAGTCTGAATGTCGTAATCCGGTGTGGCAATGTAATACAAACAGATCCCTGATCTTCCTCATCCTTGACTCTTCAATTTTTAGTTCGTATAATGCCGAAATATCATCCTCGGTAAGGTATATCGTATCAGAATCCTCTTTCAGTACTTTAAATCCTGTTGCCCGGTGTTCCTGGTTTGCCGTTAGCTTGTCCTCGTTCGCCTCATTCATCAGGCGCTTGATCCTCTTGATATGTGATCCTATTGTATTTGGCTTCAAGTTTGCTGCTTTCAGGTAATCGGTAAAGCTGATATAGAAATCTTTGTTGATGCTGTCAAAAGTTACAATAGTTCCGGTTTCCTTTTGAAACGTTTCCAAATGGGTCTTGATGCCATTAAAATGTTGAATATGATTAGTTGAGTGTTTGTTCTTGTAACGTGCCTGGAATATTGGAATGAATTCTGCCAGGGAGGTCTTATATGAAATTGCAGCGTCTTTCCTTCCGGCAAATACCTGATAGGCTTCTTTGATTTCCAGGCTTTTCTTCTTAACATCTTCTTTTGATATTTTCACACCTTTCGCAAAAAGTTCATCATAGATATTCAACAGAAAACTATTGACATCCCGCAGATGTTTATTAGTCTCGGCAAATTCCTTCAGGGGTTTGGCTTTCTGATCTTTGTCATCCCATGCCTTTTTAGGTATATTTAATCCGGTCGAAAACCTTAACCGTTCGTGGTTAAAAGTGAAGGTTACCAGGATCAAAGATCCATTCTTACGTTCCTTGTCCAAATAGAATTTAACTGTCGCCATTCTTGTCTTTTTAAATTGCCAATGTTTTTGAAAAAAGTTGCCAGTACAAAGATACGCACTGGCAACTTTTTAGCCAAAGTTGCCAGTAAAAGTTATTAACAGGGGGTAATTTGGTGTAAACGACTGTAAATGAAAAACCGCCTGTAGCGGCGGTCTTACTTGATTTCCTGTGATTTTCAGGGTTTTTTCTGTGATCCCGGAGGGACTCGAACCCCCAACCGACAGAACCGGAATCTGCTATTCTATCCAATTGAACTACGGGACCTGTTTGAATTACGAATTACGAATGAGGAATTATTAATTATTAATTAAATGAGTTCAATATTCGTTTTTCGAAAAGCGCTGCAAAATTACAAAAAACTTCATACTTATAACTTCGTACTTGCCTTCTGACTTCTAACTTCTGACATCTGACGTTATTCTACTACCAGTCTTTCCATCACAATACCTTGTTCCGTCTTTAGCTGAACAATATAGATTCCCCGAATTACGCCATTCAGGTCAAGTATAAATTCGTTCCTGCCTGCATCTATCGCGAGCGATGACTGCTGAACCGTCCTGCCATCCATTCCGGTAATGGTAAGTAGTCCGCTTGTTGTAACTGAAGCTGATATTGTCAATGTAGCTCTCTCCCGTGCCGGGTTGGGCCGGATGGCCAGTCTAATGGCATCTGCAGCCTGTTCAGCAACACCTGTGCAGGCATCAATGGTCAGATGAAGGGTGTCCATGATCTTTCCTGCACATGGAGCCTCGGCAAAAACGACCATCACAATGTCTGTTCCCCCGTTGAGCTTATCGTTGTTTCCCGGGTAATAGGTGGTCTCAAGTTCATAGATGTTGCTAAAGGTTCCATCACCAAAAGAGCCCCAAACGAATGTGCGGTAATGTGCTGCAAAGCCCACTAAGTCAACTGACGGCTGCCAGCTACAGATCACTGTATCGTTGCCTGAAAAAGCTTCAGGCGGATACACCACTTTCACCAAGGTGGTATCGTGGCGGGTTTCAATGCCGTCGCTGGTAGCACAGATGTATTGGGTAGTATCTGTCGGGATTACCTCGGGGTTTTGAAGGGTGGATGTGAATCCGGCAGGGATGGAGGTCCAGGCATAAGTGTAGGACCCTGACCCGCCATAACCCAACGCATAGAGCTGAACTGTATCAGAACCCAGGCAAAATTTTGTGGGTGTTGCAGAGGCAAAGGAGGAGAAAACATTATCAAATGAGAAGGACCCGATCCGTGTTCTCCAGCTGCTGGTGGAAGTTGATGCATAGTACTCGGTTGAATACCAGAAAGTAGTGGGGTTGGCAGGGTCAACACTCATAGCGCTGTAATCTCCCCAGCGGCTTCTTCCACTCCAGATGCCGGTCTGGCATCCTCCTCCGTCAATAATGCTTTTCTCGGCCATGGTCATCTGACCAAGCGGGTCATTCTTTAAACGTCCTGTATAACGGATTCCCGGATAAAGGGTTGAACTTGATATGGAGTATCCCAGAGCGATCGATCCAGCCGTATCCATGGCAAGACTGCCCATCCACCGAGAATGGCCATCGGCCGGGGCATAGGTGCCTTCCTGGTAAATTGACCAGTCGCCGGTTGTTTTCCGAAATTCATACCAGCGAACACCCGCACGGTAGCTTCCGACGTTAACGGTATGGTTGGCAACCATCGCATCATAGCCATCGAAGCGGCGATATTGTATCCGGTACATCAGACGGTCTGAGAGGGTCTCAAGCTTTCTGTTGGTTCCAAGTTGAGGAATCCCGTCAAGTTGCGAAACAAACGAGGTGACGGGAAGCTGGAGCAAGTTTCCGAAGGTAGAGTTTGACGGGTTGGCAAAATCGGCCTGAAATTCATAGATACCGAAGTACTGTGTATCATTGCGTTTGATGAATCCGAAATAGTTGGGTGTTCCTGCAGGAGGTAACACTCCGTCACAGTCGGACGGGTACATGGTGTTGAACCCGCCACCTGCCAGTAAGGTGAAGGATATTCGGACAGCATCAGGATCACCTGTTAGCATAGCTGTACGGTCATACCCGTATGCGCCCTGGCTGGAACCTCCCTGTGAACCGAAGTTGTTCGACGACATGTAATAGCCATCCTGCCATACGCCAAATTTAGGGTAATCCGGCATCAGGGGAAATTCATACTGGTAGCGGTACCACGAACCTGTGGGGTCGGGAGTTTGTGAGACTGCGATCATCTGGAAGAAGGGACCTGCGGGATAGTTTGGTAATGAGAATTGTGTGAAGAGCCATCTGTCAGCAGCTTCATCATACAAAACGACCGCATCCCCACTGTTATCGTTGTTGGGCATTCCCATCCATACGGTATGATTCGGATATGGCCCGAATACCACCTCCCCGCTCTTATTGAAAATGGCATAGGATGTATTGACGACCTGGAAGTAATAATCAAGGCCAGCTTCCCCGTATGTGTCAGGTGGAACAGAACCACTGGCACCAATTCCATCAAAGTTGGAGATGGTGGTGTCTGTAAGCAGGGCTCCGAAGTAATCCTGTAACAACGGGTCAGTTGCAAAAGGGCTTCCTGTCAGATCTTCATCATCGTTGAAGTGGTTTGGAACGGCGCCATCTTTCCAGGATCTGTCAGGTATCCCGGGTGCTTCCCGGTACATATCCCGCAAAGGGGGAGAGATATCGAAATAGACGGCTTTATCAACGGTTGGAACTAACTTTTCAGTTTGTGCGAACAATCCTGGGAAAGCCAAAAGTATCCCCAGGAAGAGAAGGAAAGTGTGTTTCATACAAGGTAGGTTGGTTTTGGTGCCCCAAAGATCGGGATTTTTTTTGAACAAGCCGCTGATCAGGTCTATTTTCCGGCCAGCAAGTAATCCAGTATTTGTTTCTCTTCCAGATCAGTGATGGTGGTTTTGGTTCTCATCGAATCCATTTCAGTATTCCATTTCTCCACTGTGAATTGTTTCGGAAGATAAAGCATGTGACAGCTTCCACAGTGATCAATATAGAGCTTGCGTCCCATTTTCAAGTCATCCAGAGGGATTCCGGCTTTTTCGGCTTGTTCTTCAGTTGGCAGATAAAGTGCAGGCACACAGGAGAGAAGTATAAATAGTGAAATAACGAAATAGCGAGATATCTTCATTTACTAAAGTATATAGGAAAACATCAGCCGAAACTGATACCGCTCAAATTCATCGAGGTTCAGGTTGCTGTTATTCGAGATGCCTCTGAGTCCTGCTATTTGCGGCATAAAGGTGAAGTTGACCCAGAAGTCGCTTGTTGAATAGCTAAAGGTGGGGCCGACATAAATGGCTGAGTGGACCCAGCCACCATCGTTTGCATATACATTCGGATTCCGTGCTTCGACACCAAGTGTGAAACCCTTGCCAAGATCAACTCCCAAACCATAATTAAGTTCAATCTCATACTTAGTCTCAACCTCCAGCTCATCTTTATCGGGTTCCCACTCCCACTCGGGCTCAAACACCAGGTTCAACGCCTGGGTCACCCGGCCGATACGTTTATCCAATATCACTTTTGCCTCCAGTTTGAATAGATCCAGCCCCACAGTAAACTCTCCATAAATGGCAGAACCAATCGCATTTGCAACCGGGTCGCTGATCTTGAACTTCCACTCGTTGGAAAAACTAAATGCATTTGATTTATTCATCACCATTAGGGTATCTTCCAGGTGTGTTGAAGCCTTCCCCTTATAATTGAGATAAAATGCTGTTTGTAACCGCTTGCCAAGTCCAACTTCAAACTCCATCCGCATATCTATTCGTCGGTAGTAGTCATTCCTTCCGGTGCGGTATGTTGACCATATTTCCAGCTCTTTCTGCCCTTTGTTAAGAACGAGACTCTGATAAACATAGGTAAAGATCCGATCCTGGCTCAGCGCTTCTCCAGCGAGTCCAAGTATACCAACCAACAATAAAAAAGCAACCTTCTTCATCACTGCTTTTATTTTTCATTTAATTAATAGTACAAAAATACTATTTTTATTCGTTCTAAGAACTATTCTAAATTATAAATTAATTTTACTGCAAGGTCACCACTACTTGAAATTCTTTGCAGATCTGAATCTCTTTGCTAATTTTGATCATCCAAAAGCAACATTAAATCAAAAACATATGTCAGAAAAAGTACTCGACAAGGTATCTCCCGGGGTAGTAACCGGCGACGGTGTACAGGAGATCTTTCGGATCGCGAAGGCCAACCGGTTTGCCCTTCCGGCAGTGAATGTTGTGGGAACAGACAGCATCAATGCTGTGATGGAGGCAGCGAAAGCGGTCAATTCTCCTGTCATCATTCAGTTCTCCAACGGAGGAGGCATCTTTTATGCAGGGAAGTCGTTAAAGAATGAGAACGAGCGCGTTGCGATTCGTGGTTCCATTTCCGGGGCCCAACATATTCATGAAATTTCAGCACTTTACGGGGTGCCTGTGATCATCCACACCGACCATGCCGCAAAGAAATTACTTCCCTGGATCAACGGACTCCTGGATGCCGGTGAAGCTTTTTACGCCCGTCATGGGAAACCTCTTTTCAGCTCACATATGCTCGATCTTTCGGAGGAACCACTCGAAGAGAATGTAGCCATCTGCAAACGGTACCTCAAGCGGATGAGTAAAATTGGCATGACACTGGAGATCGAACTTGGTGTGACGGGCGGCGAGGAGGATGGTGTTGACAATACCAGCATCGACAGCTCAAAGTTATACACTCAACCAGAGCATGTGGCTTATGCCTATGAAGAGCTGATGCAGGTGAGCGACCGATTTACAATTGCGGCTTCATTCGGAAATGTTCACGGGGTTTACAAGCCCGGGAATGTGAAGCTGGAACCTGTCATCCTGCATAACTCCCAGGAGTATATCCAGAAAAAATTCGGGACCGGTCCAAATCCGGTAAACTTCGTCTTCCACGGTGGGTCAGGGTCGGAGCCGGCACAAATCGCGGAAGCGATATCCTATGGGGTAATCAAGATGAATATCGATACCGATACACAATGGGCTTTCTGGGATGGCGTGCTGGGCTATTACAAGAAGTACGAAGGCTACCTTCAGGGCCAGATTGGTAATCCCGAAGGAGAGGATAAACCCAACAAGAAATACTACGACCCGAGAGCTTGGTTGCGCGCTGGTGAGAATTCACTCGTGGAGCGGCTCAAGGTCGCCTTTGCGGATCTGAACTGTTTGGATCGTTGCTAATTTGTTGCGATCGTCATCAACTCCCTCGAATGAATGCTCAACACAGGGATGGGTGAATGGTTTACGACCTGTTGTGCGTAAGGTCCCATCCACAGGTTCGAAGTGGTTGTCTCCTGCTCTGTCATAATTGAGATCAGGTTGGCATCCACTTCTTTGGCATAGGATATCATCGCATCGGCAAGATTTACTGATTCCACAGTTTCCAGCCGGTGCCTGATTCCTTCCTGTTCGAAATACCGTGCCACCTGTGAAGCATAAAAGTCTACATTTTGCCTTATCGCTTTTACTTTTGAGCTGTAGAGCCGTAGAATATGGACTTCCGCGTCGTGGAGTTTGGCCAGGTGACCGGTGAACGTTGCCTTCTGACGTGTATCCAGTGTGCTGTCGATTGGGAAAACAATGCGATGCAGCGGACGCCTGATGTTAATTCCGGTTCGAATCGTGATGACAGGGCACTCGCAGGCTGAAACAATCCTGTTGGCGTTGCTGCCTATCCAGAATTCATCGAAGCCAGAAGCCCCGTGTGTTCCTGCAACTACCATCATTGCATTGCTTGCTTTGGCTTCCGCAGCAATCTCCTTATATACTTTGCCTTTGCGAAGTTTGAAGGAGATCTTCCCTCCAGGATACCGTGGCCCGTATTTGGTGATCAGCTCCGCAAACCTTTTTTTGATCCTCTCTGTTGGATCATCTTTAGGATCCTCATACTTCTCCAGCTGGCTGGCCGGTTTTCCTACCCATACCAGGACAAGCTCACATTTGCATGTTTTGGCAATGGACAGTGCATGCTTGAGTGCATTGATTGAACAGTCCGAAAAATCAATTGCAGAAATAATTTTCCCCATGATGTCTGGTTTTAATCGATGTTTGGTAAATTGATCTGGTCGGCTACCACATATGCACTGGGATAGTCAACCTGCACCTCCTGAAGAAACCTGGTTGCGTCCAGGCGGGTCCGAAAATCACCTGCTCTCACTTTGTAATTGGGGGCGATGAAATTTAGGTAGATTCCTGTTGAAGGATAGAGTCTGCGAAATTCCTCACACACCATTGTCGCTTTGGTCCGTGAATTCGCTCCGGAGTCGAAAAAAATCTGAATCCGGTATCCGGGAATTCCATCTCTGGTTTCATTTACCCGGATGTGCTTTTGAACGAGTTGTTCAATAGCCGGATCCTGGATGATCTTCACCTTTCCTTCCACTGAATTCTGCGCAAATAAAACCGCGGGAAATAAGAAACAAAAGATGATGACCAAGGGGTTTCGCATAATGGTATTATTGCAAGCAGAAGTTATCCTGCGGGTGAATACTTAGTACAGGCATCGGCGACTGGCTGATAATTTGCTGGGCATGCAGTCCAAGCAGTGCATTCGAAGGAGTCTCCTGTTCCGTCATGATAGAAATCAGATCTACTCCAACGTTAATGGCATATTGGAGCGTTGCCTTCGTGATGTCGTTACTCACAATGCTGTCCTCAACAAACGGAACCTCATTGGCGAAAAGGTAGGAGGTTGCCTGTTGAACATATTTCTCAGCAAGGCGCTGGATGGAATTCAGGTGACTGGAATGCGTGGCCAGAACATGCACTTCCGATTTGAACATCTTTGCCAGACTTACGATATATGGAAATTTTTGTATGGTCTCAGAACTGCTGTCAATCGGTGCCAGAATCCTGAAAATTCCTTTTGTAATCGGGTAATCGTGCCTCACAACTATCACGGGGGAACTGGCGTAGGTAACGATCTTATAGGCATTACTACCTATCCAGTACTCCTCAAATCCACTGATGCCATGTGTTCCGGCAATAATTAGTCCAGCCCCCTCATGCCTTGCCATGTGGTCGATCTCATGATAGACTTTCCCCTTTTTCAGCTTGTAGTCCATCTTCAACCCCTTTCCCATTCGCTTACTGTATTGCTTGATAATTTCTTCAAAGCGCTTAATCGCTTCGAGCCGATTCTGGTTTGAGGTATCCGGATAGAGGGATTCCGTTGGACTGATCTTGTCAACCCAAATCATCAGGATATCGGCCTTGAATTTGTTGGCTATGGGGATTGTATACTCCAGTGCATGCAGAGATATGTTGGAGAAATCAATAGCCACTACAATCGCTTGCATGATCAGGCAGGTTTAAATGATTGTAGTAAAAGTAACAATAAAATGAGAAGAAACAAAATAATAGGGATGGAATAAAATCTGTGAAAAAGATTTTATCAGGATAGGGGCTGTCGGAC
>JACZJJ010000101.1 GCA_014860625.1 Bacteroidales bacterium
GGGTTACTCTCTTCCATCGCCGAAAGTTTTCAGTGCCTGAAGCCTGCAGTCAAAAAGATTCCCTACTCCCTGGATGCCGTAAATTACAGCTTCGACATCACAGAACCCCAGCCCCAGCTTTTTGTGACGCCCGATTTCGACACTCTCTCTGCCGTACTTGAACAGTTTGCCGATACCATGGCGCTTCGAACCGGAGGATTGAGTGGCATCCGAAAAGCGATAGCTTCCGAGTTTCCGGCCACGTGCGAGTATTCTTCCGGCTTGCAGGTATCGGGGATCTTTACACAGGTTATTGAAACGAACGGGGAGCCGGTTTACCTCAAAACTACCGGCCCGACAAGCCTTTGTGTTTCGGGAAAAGAGTTGCCCGGACAAGGGAAGAACTACCATTCACAGGGGTTTGGTTCTCCTGTTGGCAAACTTCACGGACTTGCCAGGCCTCTGGAAGACTTTTCGGTGGAGGAGCTCGGACAACTGGGCATCGTGGAAGGGGAAAAAGGGGTACTGGAATTTGAGTCAGGCATCCGGGTATCCGGTATCCTGAAATCGGTCACGGTAGCGGAGTGGAAACCGGTTCTTCTGAGCTTCTCCGAATGTACGGTAAGCTACCAGGGAGAGATCCTTTTTGATCCGACGTGGGGCATCTACGATATGGCGGTTGGAAGCAAGATTGTATCCGCATTTGCCGGTCCGGCTGATCCCGATGCATATGGCCTGTCGTACCCTGCTCCATCCGAGAAAACCCATAAGGTACACCACTCCGAAGAGGCCAAAAAACTGCACGCCCTCTATCAGAAAGTTCGCGACATCCGTGAACAAAACTGCGGCTTTGCCACCCTTCCCGAGCTGTGGGAAGAGTTAAAAACAGACCATCCCACCGACTGGCTCTGCGCCCTTGAGATGCTCGAGATGATGCAGCTCAAGCAGATGAATACCGCCCTGATGCAGGAGATCCGTTCCCATCTTGATGAAAAAAAAAGAGTAGGTTTTTCACTTCTTTCATAAAAAACGTATAACCTTTTGATGTTTTCCTGATTAATGGGTAAAATTTTTACCCCATGAAACAGGAGAACATCATCAAGAAGAAATCTTACGCACTGGCGATCAGTGTCATTAACCTTTGTTTGTGCATGTCGCGGCAGCACAAAGATCCGTTTCTGACCAGACAACTGCTTCGGTCGGGGACTTCGATCGGGGCAAATGTGAGAGAAGCGCTGGCGGAAACCACTCATCGCGACGTTGTATACAAAATGTCCATTGCTCTGAAGGAGGCCAAGGAGACCGCCTATTTGCTTCATCTTATGCGGGATACAAAATTAATCAGGGCCGATACCGGAGCACAGTTATTGAAAGATACCGGGGAGATCGTTCGGCTTCTTTCAAAGATGCTCATCACATCAAGAGCTGGAGCGAAATCCCACATCGACAACTAGCATGTGTTGCTGGAATCAGAATCCGGAATTGCTTCTCTTTCTGCTGACATTGTAGACTCCTCTTGCCAGCACAATCGTTGCAATAATAGAGATGCCGAGCACGAAATAACCAAGGTTCTCTTCGGCGTCGGGGATGAGATGGCCTGCCAGGTAACCGAGAGGAACCATGATCCAGACCCACAGAAAGGCGCCGGCGACATTGAAGGTGTTGAATCTTCTGAAACTCATCTCCGAAGCACCGGCAAGGATCGGAACGATGGTTCGTACGATCCACACGAACCGGCCGGCAACCAGCGACATGCCGCCATACTTTTCGTAGAACAGACGGGTCTTCTCCAGATGCCGCTTTTTAAAGAACCATGAATCTTTTTTGGTGTGAAGCCTTTTTCCGAGGAATTTTCCGGTATAATATCCGGTAATATTACCGGCAATAGCGGCTGCAGTAACGAGAAACAGCAGGGCAAACAGGTTGATGTTCAGGATATCTGTACCGCACAACAGGCCGGCGCTGAACAGCAGGGCATCACCGGCAAAGATGAAGCCAAAAAACACACCCGTCTCAAGGTATACAATAATCAGCAACAATGTCAGCCCTCCCACCCGGATCAGTTTGTCGGAATGGATAAGCAGATCGTAAAAATCGGTTAGTGACTCCATTAGTTGATATAGAACTTCCCGGATGCCGTCAGGCGTTTATCGCTTGTAGTAACCCGGTAAATATAGATTCCTGTCGAACCGATCCGGCCCATATCCAATTTCTGATACCGGCCGTTAACAAGTGTTGACAGCATCTGGCGACCTGCAGGGTCGTAAACATTGAGAGTGCGGCTGATGCCATCCGGGCATCCTGAAAAATCAAACACCACTTCTCCGGTTTCACTGTACTTCACCACAACCGGCAAGGTATGCAAGCCTTTTGGATCACGAAGGGCAGTAGTCACCTGCCACTGGTCAAACAGGGTCTGCAACGAGTCGATGGGGTCAACCGGAACGACCGTTCCCCAGGTTTGCGGATAGGCCATCCAGAGGTCGAGATAGAGGCTGTCGGCACTGTTCTCCGGCTTCCCCACCCGAAGGAATGCCGATAACGACGAGCTCTGGTAAGGCGAGGCACATCGGGTGTCGGCACCAATCACCTTCGCTCCCTGCAGTGCGGCCATCAGCCTCTCTGCCAGTGTTCCGCCGGTATTCAGAAAGCGGTTCTGCATCGAATCGATGATCTCCTGTCCGAGTAATATATTCCCCTGGATCGAATAGGCATAGCCGGCGGTATCGTTCTTGTAATCCATGCAGTTGACGCCCGAATAGGCTGCACTTCTGGGATCCCCCGCGTTCAGGTCAACAATGCCATACTGACGGGTGGTAGGGTTGCTTCCGGCGTCGTTGGCAATCAACCAGTCGATGATCTCTTGCGGAGAGCTGCCAGCCAGCATCATGGCATGGGCATTGGCCTGGTTTCCGGGGAGGTAAGCCGCCTGCGTGTGGATGCCTCCGATTCCCGGGATCACATCGCTGAGTATGGCTGCCCCGTGCGGGTAGTAGTTGCTGGAACCAACGCACGAAGCGCCGGCGCTGCCCACTTCACCTGTCGCCACATCCACTGCAACGATGGAAAAGGTATCCTGAGCCAAAAGGGTCCCGCTGAAAAGCAGACATATGGCTGCAACGACCGGCAACCGGTATCCTGTAGATGTTGGCTGTTTCATGACTCAGAAATTTCTTTATGATCCTTGTCAAACTTTTCGACGGAAAAAAGGATGATGACCGTGGCAACCGCGATCAAAACCGGCCAGGCCAGATACCAGATAATTGAGACTGTGTACATAATTACGAATTAAGAAATATGAATTACGAATTATTTTCTACCTCCCTACCTCCCTACTTAATAAGCATGTCCTCCCTCTTCCATCTCCTCTCCCGTGATCTTCTTTTTGTTGATCGACCACCATGCATAAATAATATAGGCAAACACAAATGGTACAAGCAATGAAACATAGCTCATCGCAACAAGCGTATAATGGCTTGAAGAGCTGTTCATGATCGTGAGAGAACTCTGCAGGTCATACGTAGAAGGGTAGTAGGATGTGTCTCCGAATCCGGCCAGGAGGAAAAGGGCGAAAACGGTCAGAACAGTTCCGGGCCCGGCAAACCAGATCCCTTTGTCGCGGCACATGTTGAAGTTGGTCAGAGGCCGGATGATGCCAAAAAGTACCATCACCACACCCAGGGCAAAGAGGACGAAGATGATTGGCATCCCGGTGAGGTTGTGCCAGTATTTGTAAGGTTCCATGAAGACCCTTCCGGTATCTGGATCGACGGCAAATCCAGGATTCAGCAGAAGGGCAAACACATAAGCCAGGAAGAAGACTACAAACGGGATGCCGTTGAGCCACAGCTGTTTGAAGCCCCGTTTCTCGATGGCTTCATTGTCGACCGAGTTCAGGATATAGAGGATACCAAGCACCCGGGCCAGGAAGAAGATCGTAAGTCCGAGGTCCACGTTCCGCCAGTTGAGGACCGCTTCCAGTCCGTGTGCCCCTCCTTTCCATTGAGAGATGACAGGGTTGGTGAGGTTGGTCAGGTTGAGCTTGTCAACCAGGAATTCGGATCCGGTGAAAAAGGTAGATACAGCGGCTCCGATCAGGATGGTTCCCAATGCTCCGTTGATAAAAAGGAATACCTCAAACGTCTTCTGGCCGAGGAAGTTGTTGGGTTTGGTCCGGAATTCGTAGGCAACCGCCTGGATGACAAAAGCAAATAAAATGATCATCCATACCCAATAGGCGCCACCGAAGCTCGTTGAATAAAAGAGCGGGAAGGAGGCGAAAAAGGCACCTCCGAAGGTAACCAGCGTGGTAAAGGTAAATTCCCATTTCCGGCCAAGGGTGTTCACGATGATCTTCCGTTCCAGTTCGCTTTTTCCCAGGGTGTAGATCAGGGTTTGTCCTCCTTGTACAAACATCAGGAATACCAGCAAACTGGCAAGAAGTGAGATGATCATCCACCAGTAGTGCTGCAGCGTAAGCATCGACATTGTTTCAAACATCACTTCTGCCCTCCATCTTTAGGTCCGATTTTGATCTGCCGCACCATGATCATCACCTCGGCGATCAGCAGAACGGTGAAGAGTGCAGCGAAAATCCAGAAGGTGGTTTTGACCGAAGCAGATCCGATCATCGACACGGCGGCGATGGTTGGCAGAAGGTCCTGGATCACCCAGGGCTGCCTTCCCACTTCGGAAACAACCCATCCGGCCTGGCTGGCCATGTATCCCAGCGGGATTGTCCACAGAGCGATCCAGAGCAGCCACCGTTGTTTTTCGATGGTGCCGCGGTTGAGGTAGTAGAGAACTACAATGAAGAGAAGAATAAAATAGACACCCAGCATCACCATCAGGTGGAAGCTGTAGAAGGTAAGCTGCACATTGGGGACCACCGATTCGGGTTTGCTGAGGTAGCCGTAGCCGAACCAGGCGAAATTCTCTTCCAGCCTCTGTTTTGAAAACTTCGCCAGGATGGTGTCGCCCGCTTTCGACGCTGTTTTGTAATCTCTCAACGCTGAGATGGCGAGTTTCCCTTTTTCAATTTTTTGGGCAACCGAATAGGTCATCTCCTTCTCCTCTTCATGGATCTCTTGGAACCACGGCTTGTACCCTCCGTTGATGATATCGTCAACACCGGGAACAAACGCCTTAACATTGCGGTAGCCCAGGATAGACAGGAGTCCGGGTACTTCAATTTTCATGAGATACGGATCTTCGCTGTCTCCCGGTTTTTTTGAAGGATTCAGGATGCCGAAAGCCACCAGGCCGGCACCTGTCTGGCCTTTGTAGAGACCTTCCATAGCAGCCAGTTTCATCGGCTGTTTCTGAGCTACGGTGTAAGCGGAACCGTCGCCGGTAAAAGCGAGGAATACCGAAGTAATGATTCCGAAGATGGCAGCTACCAGGATGCTCCGTTTGGCTGTGAGCTGATGTCTTCTGTTCAGAAGGAACCAGGCACTTATTCCGATTACGAAGAGGGAAGCGATGACATAGCCGTTGGATATGGTGTGCAGGAATTTGTTAACAGCCATGGGGGAGAAGAGGATGTCCCAGAAATTGATCATCTCGTTGCGGGCTGTATCGGGATTGAACCACATGCCGGTGGGATCCTGCATCCAGGCATTGGCTACCAGGATCCAGAGGGCGGAGAGGTTGGCTCCGATGGCAGTGAGCCAGGAGGAGGCAAGGTGGAAGCCTTTGCTTACCTTGTTCCATCCAAAAAACATGACAGCGATGAAGGTTGACTCAAGGAAGAAGGCCATAATTCCTTCTATCGCCAGCGGAGCTCCGAAAATATCGCCGACAAACCAGGAGTAGTTGGACCAGTTGGTGCCAAACTGGAATTCGAGGATAATACCCGTAGCAACCCCGATGGCGAAGTTGATCCCGAAGAGGATCATCCAGAACTTGGTGATCTTTTTCCACTCCGGGTTTCCTGTTCTGACGTAAACCGTCTCCATGATGGCCACGATAAACGACAAGCCGAGAGTCAGCGGCACAAACAGCCAGTGGTAGATAGCCGTCAGGGCAAACTGCGCCCGCGACCAGTCGACCATGCTAAGGTCAATTTGATCTATCATACGGTTGAAAAGTTGATGAGGTATCCAAAAATAAGAATATATCTTGGATTATTCGCGGATAATCAATTGTTCCCTCACGTAATCTCCCTTCTCGGAATCAGATTGGAACCTGGAATTCAGGAAATTGGGAAAGAAGAAAAGTTTTAATACAAAAAAGATAATGAACAATTTGATCAGAATAACGACCCAAAGCTTCTTTCCGACAGTCATTGCCCGGAAGCCGTCATAATACAGATCCCATATGCGCTTGAAGAGGTTCATGAATTTGGTTCAGGGTTAAGGGCACAGAGCTCAGGGCTCAGGGCACAGTGTTCAGAATTCACTATCGTATTGCGAAATACTCCTCATTATCATCCTACATCCTACATCCCACGTCTCACGTCTTACTTCTTACCTTCTTACTTCTTACCTCTTACCTCTTACTTCTCATCTCCCACGTCCTACCAGCTCCCCCCGGCTCCGCCACCGCCAAAACTGCCGCCTCCGAAGCCTCCGAAGCCACCTCCACCTCCACCGCCAAATCCGCCGCTTCCCGAATGGAAATTGTTCCAGCTGCCACTGTGGCCTCCCATACTGCCCAGTAACCAGAAGGCAGTCCAGAAAGGAATGTTCTTGCCAACAGAGTGCGATCGTGCCCTGCTGGAGCGGATCAGAAAGAAAACGACACCCATGATCAGGAGCGGAATTAAGAACGCGTATGGACTCTTTTCTCCTCTTTTCACATACTGGTCGGCAGTGAACTCTCCAGCTGCCAGCCCCATCAGGGTAGTAGTGGCTGCATCAAGTCCGCCGTAATAATTGTTCTCTGCGAAGTTCGGGATCATCTCATATTCGATGATCCTTTTTCCAATGGCATCGGGGATCGCCCCTTCCAGTCCATAACCACTGGCAATAAAGGCTTCCCCACGCTCGTTCCCGTATTTCGGTTTTACCAGTACCACGATGCCGTTATTCTTTCCCTTCTGCCCAACACCCCACTGCTCGCCAATCTTGTAGGCGAAATCAGCTTTGTCGTATCCGTTCAGGGATTTTACGGTAACCACAGTAATTTGAGTGGAGGTGGTATCATTGAAATTGACCAGCTTTCGTTCCAGCTGCTGAACCTGTTCGGCGGTTAAAACCCCTGCCAGGTCATTGACCAACCGCGGAGGATCCGGGCGTGGAGGGATTTCCTGCGAAAATGCCAGCAAACCCTGGAAAAGCAAAAAGGTCAGAAAGATATACCTGTATTTTTTCATATGGTCATCCCCCAAACGAAATTTCATCCGCCAGCTCATTGACATCATCCGACTGATATGGAAAGTGTTTTTTTAGGTGTTTTCCAGCTTGAAGGATACCTTCGGTCAGTCCCGATGCAAATTCTCCTTCCCGAAATTTTGCCGCCATCATCTCCTTGATATCATCCCAGAACGTGTCGGGAACCATTTGATTGATTCCCATATCTCCCAGGATGGCAAACTTGTGGTCCTGAACCGAAAGGTAAAAGAGCACCCCGTTCCTGAGCTTGGTCCGGTGCATGTTCAGTTGCTTGAAAATGTAAGTTGCACGGTCCAGAACCTCCCCTTTGCAGGAGTTCTCAACATGAACCCGCACCTCGCCCGAATTGTTCAGCTCTGCATCACGGATAGCCTGCGTAATAAGCTGTTGCTCCTGTTGGGTTAAAAAATATCGGGCTGGTACTGACATGGTTTGGCTATTAGGCTATTAGGCTGTAGGAAATTCGTCTTTCGTCCTTCTTCCCTAGAATTCGACTTTAGGCGCTACCTCAGCGCCGCCCTGTGCCTCAAACGGGGTCTTCTTTTCAAATCCGAACATCCCGGCAAAAGCGGCGGCAGGGAAACTCCTGATATAGGTGTTGTAGGCTTGCACCGTTTCATTGAATTTCATCCGTTCCACCGTAATCCTGTTTTCGGTACCTTCGAGCTGTGCCTGCAGTTCCATGAAGTTCTGCGTCGCTTTCAATTCGGGATAACGTTCCACCACAACCATCAGTCGCGAAAGAGCGGAGCTCAATCCATCCTGTGCTGCCTGAAACTGTTGCATCGACTGGGCATTCAGGTTAGCAGGATCGATGGTAACAGAGGTTGCTTTGGCGCGGGCTTCAATGACATCGGTCAGTGTCGACTTTTCAAAGTCGGCCACCCCTTTTACTGTAGCAACCAGGTTCGGGATCAGGTCGGCACGCCGCTGATAAACATTTTCCACATTGGCCCATGCTTTGCCAACATTCTCGTCCTGGGCAACCATTTTATTGTAGATCCCGGTGCCCCAGCCAACCAGGATGACCACGATAGCGACCACCACAATGAGGATGATCCAGCCTTTTGAGAGTTTCATTTTTGTTTGAGTTTAAATTTTGTGTAAAGATAGTGAAAAAGTAAGATGTAAGAGGTGAGAGGTAAGAGGTGAAAAAAAAAAGCAAAAAAAGTGGATGCAATGTATAACCTTTTTGCTTTTTTCGGATTAATTGATAATTATTTATATAGCTAGAACAAAAAACAAGAAACAAGAAACAAAAAACATTAAAACGTATGGTTATGGGCATAAGGAAATTTGATTTGGAGGACAGGCTAATTGATTTTGCTTTACGAATCAGTGAAGTAGTTGAAGCAATCCCGAATTCAAGATTGGGGAACCAGATATGTAGTCAGTTAATCAGATGTGGGACTTCACCGGCATTGAACTGCGGGGAAGCTCAATCAGCAGAATCACCAAATGATTTTATCCATAAGCTGAAAGTAATCCTTAAGGAATTACGGGAAACCCGTATCTGCTTAAAGATAATTCAGCGCAAAGGATTAATCAAACCTGAAAGAATAGAAGATATTATTGAAGAAAACAACCAATTGATAGCAATTTTCCTGACCAGTATAAAAACCGCAAAAAACAAAGCTTTACGCTAATTAAAAGTTTTTATTCTTTGTTACTTGTTTATTGTTGGTTGTTTCTTGTTTGAAAACTATCAGGAATGTTAACCTAAATAAGGGCAACGCTCCTTTTTATAAACTCAGCCAGATCTTTCCCTTTCAGCAGTCCCTGTGCCAGCAGCGCGAGGTCGAACAGTTGTTTGATGGTCGACGTCTGTTTCCCTTCGTCGGTTTCAAGAAGCAGGTTCCCGATGAGTGAATTATTGGAATTGACTACCAGGTTGAAATGATCGGGCAACTCTCCCATGTATCCCATGCCGCCTCCGAGTGCCGACATCTCTTTCATGCGGCGCATGAACTCAGGCTGGGTAAGCATCAGAGGAGAGTCTTTCTCGCTCAGGCTTTCAAAAGCAATCGAGTATTTCTTGGCATCGATCTGCTTCTCCATCAGCTCTTTCAACGATTTCTGCTGCTCCTCGTTGAGCTTTGAAGGCTGGGCCTCCTCTTTCTTGATCAGTTTCTCAACGGTATCGGCATCCACCCGGGTGAAATGCGATTTTTCGAATTTCTGCTCCAGGGTGTTGATGAAATGAGGATCGATCACGCCGTCGAGCTGCAATACGTCGTACCCGCGCTCTTTCACTGCCTGGATATAGCTGTACTGCTCTTCCAGGTTCGTGGAATAGAGGTAGATGAGGTTGCCCTCTTTGTCTTTTTGAGCAGGCTCGATATGTTTTTTATACTCCTCGAAGGTGAAATATTTCCCGTCTGTATTCTTGAACAGGCAGAACTTGCTGGCTTTGTCGTAGAAGTTGGCTTCCGAGATGATGCCGTATTCGATAAATACCTTGATGTCGTCCCACTTCTTCTCGAAATTCTCGCGGTTCTCCTTGAAGAGTTCTTCGAGCTTGTCGGCAACCTTCTTCATGATATGGTTGGATATTTTCTTCACGTTGGGATCGCTCTGGAGGTAGCTGCGCGACACGTTCAGGGGGATGTCTGGTGAATCCAGCACTCCGTGGAGCAACGTCAGGAAGTCGGGGACGATGCCTTCAACCGAATCGGTGACAAACACCTGGTTGCAGTAAAGCTGAATTTTATCCTTCTGGATCTCCATCGTCTTCTTAACCTTTGGGAAATAGAGAATCCCTGTGAGGTTAAAGGGGAAATCCACATTGAGGTGAATATGGAAAAGCGGCTCATCAAAGCTGTAAGGATATAGCTTACGGTAAAACTCTTTGTAATCTTCGTCCTTCAGTTCAGAAGGTTTCCGTTTCCATAAAGGACTGGTATCATTGATAATCCTCGGCTTCTCCACCTCCTTCGTCTTTTCGTCCTTCGTCCCTCGTCCTTCGTCCTTCGTCTTTTCGTCCTTCGTCTCGGTGTCAAGAGGGGCGGGTTTGGAACCCGCCCCTACTTTGGGTTCAACCGGCTCCCAAACTTTCTCCATCCCAAACTGAATCGGGACAGGCAGGAACCGGCAATATTTGTTCAGGATCTCGAGCACACGGTGATCTTCCAGGTACTCAGCCGAATCGTCGGCGATGTGAAGGGTAATTTCCGTGCCTCTCTCTTTCTTCCTGGAAGCATCCATCTTGTATTCCGGACTTCCATCGCATTCCCACATCACTGCTTCGGTTCCCTCACCGGTTTGATAACTCCTGGTGTTGATTGTCACCTTGTCGGAGACCATGAACGAAGAGTAAAATCCAAGGCCAAAATGACCGATGATGGCATTCATCTCGGCTTCCGATTTTGTTTTGAACTGACTGATAAACTCTTCGGCACTGGATAGTGCTATCTGGTTGATATATTTATTCACTTCATCAGCCGTCATCCCGATACCATGGTCGACGACGGTGAGGGTCTTCTTTTTCTTGTTGACCTTTACTTCAATCGTCAGGTCACCCAATTTGCCTTTGAATTTTCCGAGAGATGCCAGGGTCTTTAATTTCTGGGTGGCATCTACGGCATTGGAGACCAGCTCCCGCAGGAAGATCTCATGTTCTGAATAGAGGAATTTCTTGATAATCGGGAAAATATTCTCGGTCTGGACGTTGATTTTTCCTGTTTGCATAGTCGTTCAGTTTTTGGTTATTCGTTGTTCCGGCATTGACAAAGAGAGTGCCATAGGGGAAGGGCTGACAAAATGACGTAACAGGGTATGAGGGTATGAGGGAAGAGGTCTGCAAACTGCAAACTGCAAACTGCGGACTGAATTGAAT
>JACZJJ010000102.1 GCA_014860625.1 Bacteroidales bacterium
TAGCAGAGATATTAAAAAAGGTGTTGAGATGAAGTACTTTGACCGTTTCGGCGATAAGAACAAAACGGTTTATAAATTGGTAACTTAACTACTGGGCACAACAAGCCATCAGCCGATCATGTCGGCCGAAGTGATTCAAAGTAAGCGGAATACAAGTAAAAAGTGAAAGAACGAATACTAACATAAAAGAGATTCAACCGCTCCGGCGGCTACTGGCCGAACGTTAAGTTCAATTGGATCTTGTTGTGAAGGCAAGTGGTTCAGGATACAGCATTCTTTAGTATATTTGCATAAACGACATAATAATGGCGGAGGAAAGAAAAGATAAACTTGATTATGAGAAGAGTATCAACCATTGGATTGAGAGCTCAGACAGAGATTTTCTTACAATGACCAATCTTCTAAAGTCAAAAGATTACAGTTGGTCTTTATTCCTAGGACATTTAGTTATTGAAAAACTTCTCAAAGCCCTAGTGGTTAAAGAAACTAATGAATTTCCTAAGCCCATTCATGACTTAGCCAGGCTAGCGAATAAAGGTAAATTAAAGTGCTCCGGCGAACAGCTTGATATGCTTGATGTTATCACTACATTCAATATAAGTGCCAGATACGAGGATTTTAAACTGGAATTCTATCGTCGATGCACCAAGGATTTTACAGAAACTTGGGTTAACAATATCAAAGAGTTAAGACAATGGATAAAATCACAACTATAAACCTGCTCATTGAATACCTAAAAGCGGTTCCAAAAGACAAGTACCAGTTGTCGAAGGCATTTCTTTTTGGTTCTTATGCTCGCGATAATCAGCATGAAGACAGTGATATTGATCTAGCTATCGTAATAAAAAATTTGACCGATCCTTTTACAGCTCAAATTGAACTGATGAAGCTCCGGAGAAGGTTTGACCTTAGAATTGAACCACATCCATTCCGTGAAAGCGATTTTAACGTACAGGATCCAGTTGTATCGGAGATCTTAAAATACGGGCATGAGATTCCTATTTAAAGAATCCAATTGAACTTAACATATAAGGATTAAACGTAGCGAAGTTTCGATGTAATCCGTTGTTGTACGGAGTCTGCCGCCGGTTTGATTTTCAGAAAGTTTGTTTATGGGGATTCAATAAGCAATTCTCAAGGTTGATACACCCTGATTGACCAGGAATGAATTTATTACCTGATCTCTGCTGTGACTAATTCTTGATTTTTGAAACGATGTGGCCATCAGTTTTCAGTTATTATCATATTTTTCTCGCGATGGACATAGAAGTCCTGAACTACATGAAAAAGCAGTCTTTTTTTATTCATTGATTTCAATTTTCTTTGATTCTCTTAATGCTATAATGTTCATTGGTGGTGAACGCCCCGGCAACCATCGCTGGGTGGTGACCATCTTACCTTTTCCGCAACAGGGACAGGTTTCTATATCAAAACCCAGTCGGAGTTTGCAAATCTCCTGCCAGGGAAGCTTTTCTTTCTTTTCAGCGGTTAATCCCATTTGTTGTTGTAAGCCTCTTAGCAAGGGTTTTTTTCGGCAGGAAAGAAAACCATAATGCCGGATACGAACATATCCCCCAGGGAGGATATGCTGGCAAAACCGGCGCAAAAACTCATCGGCCTGAAGGGTCATTAGTTTACGCTTCTCTCCATCTCGATAATCCTTCCAGGTGAAAGTCACTTTTCCATCTCTTTTCGCCTGTTTCCATTTTCCCTGGCGATTTATCCCACCACCCGGAACAATGCAATGCAGGTGAGGATGAAACCACAACTGCTGACCCCAAGTGTGCAGAATAGAAATCATCCCTGGTTCTGCTCCAAGGTGTTTTGGATCAGTTGAGAATGCCTGTATCGTCTCCCATGCGGCGTGAAACAAGGTATTGTACATGATTACCGGGTATCGTGCACATAATTGATTCAGCGGCTCGGGAAGGGTAAAAACGACATGAAAATAGCTCACCGGTAACAGGTCCTGTTCACGGTTGATAATCCAACGTTCACGTTGGGTGCTCTGGCATTTTGGACAATGTCTGTTACGACAGGAGTTATACGATACCCGGATGTGTCCGCACGCATCACAGCTATCTACATGGCCTCCCATGGCCATTGTCCGGCAATGTTCTATTGCATGGAGTGTGCGCAGGTGAAACAACGGCTGTGGGTGTTCCTTTATGAACTCCTTCCCGTAGTGTTGAATGATCTGCGCAAGCTCGTGACGTGGAGGCCTCAACCTTTACGATAGAGCGTATCGAGCGGACTATGAGCAAGAGTTCTTTCAACCCGGGCAATATGTGTGTACATCATCGTGGTTTGTATTCTGGAATGGCCAAGCTGTTCCTTGATCGTCAGAATATCTACCCCATCTTCCAGCAAGTGAGTGGCAAACGAATGTCGTAGTGTATGACAGGTTACTTCTTTCTTGATTCCGGCTTTCTTTGCTGATTCACCGATAATTCGCTGGATGCTTCTTCTGTGTAGTGGTTGACCCTTTTCGCTTCCATTGAAGACATATGTGTCTGGATGATATAGACAGTAGTATTTTTCCAGTCCTTTCAATATATAGGCAGATAATACAACGTACCGGTCTTTGCGGTTCTTCCCCTGGTTCACTTTGATTTGCATCCGGCTCCGGTCAATATCTTTCCACATTAACCGACGGGTTTCATCCATTCTTAGTCCGGCCGAATACATCAAACACATGATAATCCGATGTTTCAAATTCTTTGTCCCGTTGAAAAGCCGGCGGCATTCTTCCTTCGACAATACCACCGGCAAGCTCTTAACCTGCCTCAAACGAGGAAGTTTCACTGCACGGTCCCTCTGATCCAATAAACGGAACAGAAATCTCAAACCGTAAACAGTATGTTTGAAATAGCTTTCACTGGGAGACTTCTCCTTGCTTAGCTTCATCAGGTACTCTTCGATCTCAACGTCTGTGATCTTCTGAGGAAGTTTTCCGGTTCGCAGCGTTAAAAAAGCTATACTCCTTGCGTAATTGTTGAAGGTGTGTTCACTGTAACCATTCAGGATCATTTTTCGTTCAAGAGAATGATAAAGGGCTTCAAAGCCTTTAATCTCCTTACATGCCTTCTGGGCCACAGTAAGCGCATGTCTCTTCTTAACTTCAGGTTTTCTTTTGGTCATAACTCAGGGGTTTAAGGGTTATGACCTTTATACGTCGATAATTTGTATATTAGCTACCTGCCGCAGAGGCGGCAGGTTTAGTACAACAAGCCAGCAGCCGATCATGTCGGCCAAAGTGATCCAAAGCCAGCGGAATTCAAGTAACGAATGAAGAAACGAATATTAACAGAACAACAATATGAACCGTCACGTCGGCTGCTGGCCGCCGTTATGCAACCAGGCGGTAGTGCGACACGAGGTCGCTTAATATAACTGTTAATCGTTCTTTTACAGACTGAATTAACCTCATGTTCCATCATGAGTAGCCTACCGGCACATGCGTCAATGGTAACGTTGGGGTGTGAAGCTGCCGGGACA
>JACZJJ010000103.1 GCA_014860625.1 Bacteroidales bacterium
GCTATCTCCTCAATCGGCAGCAAGTCTGAAAAAAACCTGCGGGTACACGACTCCCGTCCGGTATTTTTCTGGTCGCCCTTTTCGGCAACAACCCCAACACCAATGGAACATGAGGAGGTTTTGTAGCTACCCGACAAACCATTTGAATTCGCGATAAACACTTCACCGTCGCCCTCCCTGTAGGAAGCTCCCGAACTCAGACTGATGCCCGGAACACTCATGGCCGATCTTTCGAGATCAATGGCCATCTGTATCTTTTTTTCCATCGGTATGGAAATGATTGTGGGATCATATAAACCCTCTATCTGGGCCAGGGATGTTTTATCGGGAAGAACATTAAATTCGTCGGGCGTGGTAACTTTTGCAAAGGCAATGGCCCGCTTAATCGCATCCTCCAGGGCATTTACCGAAAGGTCGTTGCAATGGCTGAAACCCAACCTGCCACCCGCCATTACCCTGAAGCCAATGCCCACAGAGGCGGCTTCCTCGATGGTTTCAACTTCAAAGTCTCTCACCTGTATCGAGAGGTTTCTGCTGGTTCTCAGGTAAACTTCCGTGGCATCCGATCCGAATTTCTGTGCCTTCTCAACCAGGTCACGGGTTAATTTTATGTAATCCATATTTGTCTTTTCTTATTCAATTCATCAATTCCAAAACAATATTCACAAAATCAGGCCCTGCTTCCCCCTACATTGATTCCCCTGATCCTGACGGTTGGCTGACCGGCGGTAACTTCTGCCGATTGTCCTTTTCCACATATACCGGGGCCAAAGTCGAGGTCATTGCCAACAGCATCAATGTTCGAAATTACCTCCATGCAGGAGCCGATAAGCGTGGCACCTTTTACGGGCGTTGTTTTCCGGCCGTTTTCAATCAGGTAAGCTTCGCGACAAGTGAAATTGAACATCCCGGTTACGGAATTAACGCTTCCTCCGCTGAGGCTCTGTACATAAAGCCCTTTTTTGGTGGAAGCCAGGATATCTTCAGGTTTGTCGGTACCCGCCTCAATAAAGGTATTGGTCATCCTCGGAATAGGAATATTCCTGAACGATTCTCTTCTTCCGTTGCCGGTCCGCTCCATACCAAGTTGTTTTGCACTGAGGATGTCAGTCATGTAACCCAAAAGCACCCCATTTTCAATCAGCACGTTACGCTTTGCCTGAGTACCTTCGTCGTCTAAATTTATGGTTCCCCTGAAGTCAGGTAAGGTGCCATCATCAACCATGGTAAACTTGTCGGTGGCAACCTTCATTCCTACCTTACCAGTGAATGCGCCTATGTTTTTGGCAATATTATCGGCTTCGAGCGGATGTCCGACGGCTTCGTGGATCAGAACACCACCCCAACCGTTCTCCATCACCACATCCATTATCCCGGCGGGTGCCTCTTCTGCCCCGAGCATATCAATGGCTTCGCGTGCCGCCTTTCTGGCAACCTCTTCGGGAGGAATACGGTCAAACATCTCAAAGCCCGAATGCATACTGATCCGCTCGCGCGACATATGCCGTGCCTTACCATTGTCGCTCATGGCCTGAACGATGAAAAACAACTGAGGAAGCTCATCCTGCAGATAAATACCCTCGCTGTTGGCGATTACCCTGCTCCTGACCTGATCGTAATAGTCCACCAGCGCCATTTTGATGCGGGGATCATAATCGAGCGCCGCCTGATTGGCACGTTCAATGATTTCAATCCGCTCCTCATCAAGAACATCACCCAGTGGACGCTTCACCGTCACAAACGATTCCCTTTGGGCGGGAGAAATATTTACCGG
>JACZJJ010000104.1 GCA_014860625.1 Bacteroidales bacterium
ATTTCGTATTTCGTATTTCGTATTTCGTGTTTCGTCTTACGTCTTACCTCTTACTTAATCTCCCACGTCTCACCGCTCTTCAGCAGGTGATCCATTTTCTTGATGGGGGATTCCTCTTTGCCGAGACGAATTTTCTCTTCCACGAGATCGTCGAAGGTGGGAAACATGGCTGAACGGATCACTCCAAATATTCTTGGGAAATGAGGAGGGCCGAGTTTTGCCAGCATGATATGGATGCCGGGATTCGGGTCGTAGCGATCGTGGACCAGGATATCGTCGATGGTAATGCCGTTTTTTCCCAGTTCAACCACTTCGAGGTCAGTTCCGTTCAGGCGCAGTCCTTTTTCCATATTTGCTCCGAACAGGATTGGCTGTCCGTCCTTAACTATGCACATCGTATTGGCACGATTCTCCTTGCCGGTGATCTCAGCGTGTGCTTTGTCGGCAAAGATTACACAGTTCTCAAGGATTTCGATGATAGAGGTTCCGTCGTGTTTGGCTGCTTCGTACATCGCTTCCGTCATCATCGGGAGATCGTTGTCTGTTACCCGGGCGAAGAAAGTTCCCTGTGCTCCCATTACGAGTTCTCCGATATTGAACGGGTGTTCAATGGTTCCGTGCGGACTTGTCTTGGTTACCTTGTTCATTGGGGTTGTAGGAGAATATTGTCCCTTTGTAAGGCCGTAGATCTCGTTGTTGAACAAGAGTACGTTGATGTCCACATTCCTGCGGATAGTATGGATAAAATGGTTCCCGCCAATGGCCAGTGAGTCGCCATCTCCGGTTGCTACCCAAACGCTGAGATGCGGGTTCGCAACCTTTACACCGGTGGCAATAGGCAAAGCGCGTCCGTGGATGCCATGGATCCCGTATGTATTCACGTAATAGGGGAAGCGTGAAGAGCATCCGATCCCGGAAACGATGCAGAAATTCTCCTTTTTGTATCCAAGTCGGGGGAATACGCGTTCAACGGCAGCCAGAATAGCATGCCCCCCGCAACCGGGGCACCATTTTACCATCTGATCGCTTTCAAAATCGGATTTCTGAAGCTGAACTGTGCTTCTCTCAACAGTTGTATTGATAAAGTCCATGGTTATTTCTCCTCTAACAGTTGGTTGAATTTCTCGGTTAACTCGTTGATCATAAATGGAAGTCCCTGTACCTTGTTGAACTGGTGCATGTTTGGCATCGGGAAGTTCATCCGGAGGTAATTCACAAACTGGCCTCCGTTCAATTCACATACCAGGATTTTCTTATAGCTTTTCAGGATCTTCTCTGTATTTTTTGGTAACGGGCTGATGTAATGGAAATGAGCATGACTGATCTTTTTACCCTCCTTTCTCATCTGCAGGACAGCGGAATGCATTGCTCCGTAGGTTCCACCCCAGCTAACAACAAGAAGGTCTCCCTTAGAGGGGCCATCAACCTCCTGCTCAGGAATGTAGTTGGCCACGCGGGCCACCTTTTCAGCACGTAAATTGGTCATCACCTGATGATTCATCGGGTCGGTAGAGACAGCCCCGGTGATGTTCTCTTTCTCCAAACCACCAATACGATGCCGCAATCCATCGGTTCCGGGGATAGCCCATGGTCTTGCAAGGGTCTCAGGGTTTCGCTTATAGGGTTTATATGAAGCGTCATTCGCTTTCACAACAGGAGGGTTGATCGGTGGCATATTGGCCATCTTCGGATCCCTGAAGAGAGCGGATCCAAACCCGAGATATCCGTCTGTAAGAAGAATACAAGGAGTCATGTGCTCCATCGACAACTTGGCTGCCATGTAGGCATAGTGAAAACAGTTATCGGATGAGGAGGCTGCAATGACGATAACGGGACACTCTCCGTTTCTCCCGAACAGAGCCTGGTAAAGATCGGATTGTTCCGATTTGGTGGGCAATCCGGTTGATGGGCCTCCACGTTGAACATCCACAATCACCAGTGGCAACTCTGTGATAACAGCCAGTCCGATGGCTTCGCTCTTCAGCGATAAGCCAGGTCCGGATGTCGTGGTGCATGCCATCTTTCCGGCATAACTTGCTCCGATGGCGGAACAAATCCCGGCGATCTCATCTTCGGCCTGAAATACTTTAGCTCCAAGCGATTTATGTTTCGACAGTTCCATCAGGATCTCCGTTGCAGGAGTGATGGGATAAGAGCCCAGGAACAGTCCCCGTTGTGATTTTTCGGCAGCGGCAAGCAGGCCCCATGCAGTAGCCACGTTGCCGGTAATGTTGCGATAGAGTCCCGGTTCCAGTTTGGCTGGTGAGACATGAATTACGGATTCAATGGCCTCAATCGTTTCAGCGTAGTTGTAACCTGCCTCAAGTACCACTTTATTGATCTTGGCAACCTTTGGGTCCTTCTTGAATTTATAATCAAAAAACTTAAAAGAGGGCTTCAACGGCCTGTTAAAAATGAAGAAGAGCATCCCGAGGGCAAACATATTCTTGCTCCTGCCAGCGGTCTTTGCATCAACGCCTAATTCGACCAGGCTCTCCTTGGTAAGAAGTGAGATTGGAGCCTTGAGGAGGTTGTATTTCCCCAGGCTTTTATCGTCAAGTGGGTTAGAGGTATATCCAGCTTTTACCAATGATTTTTCTTCAAAGGCATCGGAATCAACAATCAGGGTAGCTCCCACTTTTGCCCATTTCAGGTTGGACTTGAGAGATGCCGGGTTCATCGCCACAATCACATCGCACAGGTCACCGGTGGTGTAAATTTTTGCACTTCCCATATGTACCTGAAATCCTGATACACCGGCTATTGTATTTTGCGGAGCACGAATTTCAGAGGGAAAATCAGGGAAGGTAGCGAGGTCGTTACCGGCGAAAGCAGCCGATTCCGAAAAAAGAGTTCCGGAAAATTGCATCCCGTCACCCGAATCGCCAACAAACTTAACAACAATCGATTCCCGTTCTTCAACAGGTCTGTTCATTTTTGTCATGGCAGGTTAATTTTTAAGTCTGCAAATTTACGGTTTTACCAGTCAATTGAAAGAAAAATGAGAAATCTTTTGTGTATCTTAAAAAATTGTATCTTTGCGGCCAGAACCCTATTCTATAACCGATTTCCCGGGCTCCGGGATCATAAAACTCACTGAAACATGGCTTATATTATCAATGATGATTGCACCGCTTGCGGAACCTGCATCGATGAATGTCCCGTTGAAGCGATTGCTGAAGGTGATATCTACACAATCGACGCTGAAGCTTGTACCGATTGTGGCGCTTGCGCAGATGTTTGTCCGGTAGAAGCAATTCACCCGGAATAATCTTGATTGTTTGATCCGTTGTGGTCGAATAATGAAACGTGGGATCCCTTGGATGCCACGTTTTTTATTTGAAATAGTTCAGGGTCACATCGTTGCCGTCAAATACGGCATAGCTGAAATGGGTAAGCCAGTCTCCGAGCACAAACTGCCTGCAATGGGTGTTCAGCTCAATCTCAGAGGGCAGGTGATAATGACCGTAAATCAGGAAATTGAGGTCGGGGTGTTCTGATAAAACCTGCCTCGAATGTGTTGTAAGTCGTTTCTCAATCACCCTTCGCGTAATATCTTCATCATGCTTTTCCCGCTCCTGTGCTGCATACCGGCTTCGATGAGACCAATACAAAGCCATCCGGATGCCGATATCGGGATGCAGCCAGCGGAAGAGCCACTGGTTAAACCGGTTGGAAAACACACACTTCAAAAATTTGTATCCGTTGTCGCCTGGTCCCAGTCCATCGCCATGAGCCAGATAAAAATGTTTGGATCCAAAGGTCTTGAACTCGGGAGCACGGTGCAACTCAATATGGATCTCTTCAGTAAGGTAGCTGAATGCCCACATGTCATGATTTCCGCGAAACAGGTGGACAGGGATGCCCGAATCGGTGATCTCTGCCAGTTTCCCAAGAAGCCGGGTATACCCTTTTGGAATGGCTGTTTTGTATTCAAACCAGAAATCAAAAAGGTCGCCCATCAGGTAAATTTCCGACGCATCAACACGCGCCATATCCAACCACCGGATGAACAGCGCTTCGCGTTCCAGACTGCGGTCATGGTTGGGAATCCCGAAGTGAAAATCAGACGCAAAATAGACCTTGTTTTTCATGGCTTATAATTGACCCAAACTTACAACTTTTTACCTTGCCTCTTTCAACCACTGATGAAAGAAGAGGGCATGCCGGTTACCGGGATAGTTGGCCATCAGTCCGCTGTCGACCCTTTTGTAATCTTCCTTATCATTTTTTGGGGAGAGAACCGGTCCAACGCCAAAATGGTAGTTGACAACCAGGAGTGTTGAGAAATCACCGGCATGGTTTCGGATGAATTCCTTTTCGTAGAGTCGCTGCCGTACCCATATCTGGTTGAAAAGGGAGTCGGTATATACAGTCAACTCGTAGAAATTCTCCTCCCCCTGATTCAATTCAATGATTCGTTGCAGTGAGTCTACCTCTCTCAGGTTACCGGTTGAAAAATCGTAAAAATCTTGCAGCAAATCCGTCTCGGAATTTCCCGAAGCCCTGATTTGTGATGGAAACTGGTTCAGGTTGCCTTCAATTTGAACGGAATCTCCGGGTTGTGCAATGAAAACAACCTGATCGTCAGGTGTTAACCTGACAGAGTAAATGCTTGCCTGATCGGTTTTGACATCCAAGGAAAACCTTCCTTCTGAATCGGCTATCATTGAATCGATCTTCAACAGTTCAAAGGTAGTTTGCTCCTGCAGGTAAATGATACCGGATGCCCCTTCAACCTGACCTGTGATGATAATCCTGTTCTCGTTTTTGTGGCTGCATGCAGAAAGGAGGAGAATGGAAGTAACAAATAGTGAAATAGCGAAATAGTGAAATAGCGAAATAGCGAAATAGCGAAATAGCGAAATAGCGCAATAGCGAAATGGCATAATAATTTGCGGTTAGGTTGATTTTAAAAGTAGTGAAACCACTCGTTTGTCGATAGGAAACGTCACATCCTCCTCACTTAGTGTGTCTAATGAAAGCCATCGGAAACACTGGGCTCCTTCAATCAAGGCGGGGAATGAAAAGGGTGTGCCGACGATTGGAAACCGCATCGGTTCTGCTGGCTTTACCCGGTAGTAGATGCTGACCAACTGCTGGGTAGCCGGAATGAGTTTGGTAGGTTGGTAATAGTCGGTGGTGTAGAAATGATCCAGCACCTCAACCTTCAGGTTCAACTCCTCCATAAACTCACGTTTCAGGCAGTCGATGGTTCCTTCGCCGAACTCCAGAGCACCTCCTGGAAATTTGGTCATCAGGGTATTCATTCTGAACTCATCTGTCACAAGAATCTTGTCGTTTTCGGTCAGCAAACCGTACACCCTGATATTGAACTGGTGTTCACTCATATATACATTATATCATGAGACGTTGTGCATCTGGTTTCGTATCAGTTTCAAAAGTAGATAAAATCTATCACTTTTTCCTGGCGCGAAGCATCTCCCATTTACCCGGCGGCCCCGGAAGCCTTTTGATGGAGAAGCCCGCTTCCTTCATGTTCTGTTTAACAATCCCTTTGCAGGAGTATGTAACAAGGATGCCTTCTTGCCTGAGCATACGGAACATTTTTTCAAATATGCCAACTGTCCAGAGGTCTGGTAGTACTTCGGGTGCAAAAGCGTCAAAATAGACCACATCGAATGCTGATTCCGGAGTGTCAAACGACCGTAGGTCAGCTTTCAGTTTTGTAAGCCGGAAATGTGGATTTAACTGGTGAGCCTTCTCCCAAGGCGCTTCGTGGATTTTCATGAACTTTTCGTTGGCATCTGGTTCGGACAGGAAAGAAGTATAATTAAGCGATTCAAGAATAGTGCGTTCAATGGGATACAGCTCAATAGCTGTATAGCGTACTTCGCGCCTTTGCGCCTTTGCGGTTAAGTCTGTAAGTAATGTATTCAATCCTGTCCCAAATCCCACCTCAAAAACAGAAACCGGATCAATCATGGCATCAACAGCCATCAACCCCTGTTCGATATACACATACCGCGATTCCTGCACCGCCCCGAAGGTGGAATGGTAGTGTTCATTCAGCTCAGGGACGAACAGAGTGTCAGAGCCGTCGAGAGTTTTTGTGATTATCAGCTCAGGGCTCAGGGCACAGGGCACAGGGTTTGATTGATTCGGGTTTTGTTGTATATCCTGTGCTCTGTGCACTGTGCTCTGTGCCATGTCCCTCATCCTTCGTTTTCGTCCTTCTAAATTAATACAGCCTCGGATACTTATTCGGGTTGTATTCGTGCATCATGTCGTAAACAACCTGAAACACATCTTCGGCGTTGGGATTCGAGAAATAGTCGCCATCGTTGCTGTATGCCGGGCGGTGATCGGTGGAGGTGAGCGTTCGCGGAACGGCATCAAGGAACTGATACCCTCCCTGGTCTTCCAGCACCTTCTGCATCATGTAGGCCGTTGCTCCTCCGGGGACATCCTCGTCGAAGAAGATGATCTTGTTGGTCTTCTGCAACGACTTCAGGATGTCTTTGTTGAGATCGAACGGAACGAGCGATTGCACATCGATCAGCTCCACCGAAATCTTGAAATCTTTCAAATGTGCGTGTGCCTCCTCAGCGATCTTCACGCAGGAGCCATAGGTCACCAGTGTGACGTCGGTACCTGGTTCCAGCACCTCCACTGTTCCCACAGGAATCCTGAACTCGCCGATGTTATCGGGTAGCTGTTCCTTGAGCCTGTATCCGTTGAGCGGCTCGATAATCAGCGCCGGGTCGTCGGATGCCATCATGGTGTTGTAGAATCCTGCTGCACGTGTCATATCCCTTGGTGCCAGCACATAAACGCCTCGGATAGAGTTGATGACCATGCTCAGGGGTGATCCGCTGTGCCAGATACCGACAAGTCTGTGCCCGCGGGTACTGATGATCATCGGAACCTTCTGGCCCCCTTTGGTCCGGTACTGGGTGGTAGCGAGGTCGTCGCTCATCACCTGAAGCCCGTAGAGGAGGTAATCAAAATATTGGATCTCCGAAATGGGACGCATGCCACGCAACGCAAGCCCGATTCCCTGCCCGATGATAGTTGCTTCCCGGATGCCGGTGTCGAAAATCCGGTCTTCGCCATACTTCGCCTGCAGCCCCTCGAGGGTTTGGTTCACGCCTCCGATCTTTCCCACATCTTCGCCATAGATAACTGCCAGCGGGTTGTTCTTAAACATGTAGTCGTAATTGGCCAGTAATACTTCCCGGCCTGTCACAACCGGCGATGCCTCTGTGAATCGGGGAGGGATACCGGAAACATTCAGTGCCCGCTGATCCGATTCGCTGTAGAGATGGGAGTTGTACCGGTCGTAATTTTCTTTCAGCTGTTCATCCAGCCAGGTCCTGAGTTCGGCTACCATCGGCTTCTTCACTCCGCAGCTGAGACATACATCCCGGAGGATTTTTTTGGCTGACGAGATCACATCTTTCCGGATCGGTTCGCCGATCAGGCTCAGATCCTCCACAATACGGTCGATCTTCGCCTGCTTTTTGCATGGGCAATGGGTTGTTTTGACGATGTCGATCAGCTTTTTTCGCTCCGCCTTGATGGGTGCCTGATAGTGGTTCCAGGCCGTTTTACGGGCATCCCGGGCGCGCTGCACGGCTTCACCTTCAATCTGATCCAGCTCTTCGGATGTAGCTAATTTGATCTCGATGATCCATTTTCGCATCTGGGCAATGCAGTCAAACTCTTTCTCCCACGCCAGCCTCTCTTCTGATTTGTAACGTTCATGCGACCCGGAAGTGGAGTGCCCCTGAGGCTGTGTGAGCTCAGAAACATGGAACAATACCGGGATATGGTCTTTCCGGCAGATCTCAATACCCTCTTTGAAGGTCTTCAGAAGTGCGGGATAATCCCAACCCTTGACTTTGTAAATCATGATTCCCGGATTTTCGTCGTCTTTCTCAAACCCTTTGAGAATCTCTGAGATACTTTGTTTCGTGGTCTGGTATTTCTGGGGCACTGATATCCCAAAGCCATCATCCCACACCGACATGGCCAGCGGCACCTGCATCACACCAGCTGCATTCATGGTCTCCCAGAAGTGACCTTCCGATGTGGAGGCGTCACCGATCATTCCGAAAGCAACCTCATTTCCGTTGACCGAGAATTGCTTATACGTTTTTAACCCCTTGTTGCTTCTGAAAAGTTTGGATGCCAGAGCCAAACCAAGCAGCCTTGGCATCTGACCGGCGGTAGGGGAGATGTCGGCCGATGAGTTCTTCTGTTTCGTCAGATCTTTCCAGTTTCCGTTATCGTCGATGCTGCGGGTAGCAAAGTGGTTGTTCATAATTCTGCCAACAGTACCCGGATTGACATGGATATCGGTATCGCCATAAAGTTGTGCGAAAAACTCTTCGGGAGTAAACAGCCCTGCTGCCATCATGAAAGTCTGGTCGCGGTAATATCCCGAACGCCAGTCGCCATCCTGAAAAAACTTGGCCAACACCAGCTGAGGGACCTCTTTCCCATCACCGAAGATGCCGAAATTGGCTCTTCCACCAAGGGCTTCACGCCTCCCAAGCAAACTAAGCTGCCGGCTAAGGTTTGCCAGCTGATAGTCGGCCAGTACTTCCGATTTGTTAAATGTTGATTTTGTCATAATTCATACGCCATATTTACCCCTAAATCCCCTGAAGGGGACTTACTCCGCTTCGCGGATGCCTCCACCCTGCATGTGCGGGAATTACTCCCCCTTTAGGGGGTTGGGGGGTATTTAAAAATTCTCAGCTTTGATCTCGAAGAAGGCCATTGGGTGATCGCAAACCGGACATTTGTTTAAGGCTGAGTTTCCATAATGTATGTGACCGCACTCACGGCAAATCCAGATCTGTTTCTCCAGCCGCTTGAACACCTGGTCATTTTCCATATTTCCCAGCAACTTAAGGTATCTGGCTTCATGTTCGGATTCGATTTTGGCAATCAGTTTAAAGGCGGTAGCTATCTTTGGAAAGCCCTCCTCCTCGGCTACTTTTGCAAATCCCGGATAAAGGTTTTTCCACTCGTCGTGCTCTCCCATCGCGGCCTCTTTCAGGTTCTCGGCCGTAGTTCCGATGACACCGGCGGGGTAGGATGCCGTGATCTCCACCATGCCGCCTTCCAGAAACCGGAAGAAGATCTTGCCATGTGTCTGCTCGTTCATGGCGGTTTCGTTAAAAATAGCGGCAATTTGCTGGTAACCGTCTTTCATCGCCTGTTTGGCATAAAACTGGTAACGGTTTTTTGCCTGTGATTCCCCTGCAAAAGCTTTCAGCAGGTTCTGTTCGGTTTTGGTCCCTTTGACACTTTTCTCCATGATTCTATCCGGTTTAATGGTTGATTTTCCATCTCAAAGGTAGTTATTTCATGCGAGATTCAGCAGATATCACAGAAATATCAGTGTAATCCGAATCTTAATCCATCAAGACATAATCTGCCTTTGTAACCTGGCAAATCGGACATCTCCAGTCATCAGGAATATCTTCAAAAGCGGTTCCCGGGGCAATTCCCGAATCGGGATCCCCTTCTGCAGGGTCATACACATGACCACATACAGCACACTTATACGTATTCATTTTTCGATTTTTTTTTGCATTTCTTGCCACAGTTTCCTTTGCAGCATTTTGACTTTTTATCTTTCTTTTTCTTGTTTCCCATGCCTATTGTTTCCCGGTCACCCAGTTGATTATGACCTCTCCCATGGGCGATTCCCCCGGAGGTGCCATTTTTGCCAACGATCCGTCTTCATTGATCAGATACTTCTGAAAGTTCCATTTTACCTTCGAGTCCATCACACCGTTCAGATCTTTTTCTGTTAACCACTGGTACAGAGGTGCCATGTCGCTTCCCTTCACGGAGATCTTCTCCATCATTGGGAAAGTAACACCGTAGTTCACCTGGCAGAACTCCTGGATCTCTTCATTGGTGCCGGGTTCCTGGCTCAGGAAATTGTTGGCCGGGAAGCCAATGATCGTGAAGTTCTCGCCACCGTATTGCTTATAAAGCTCTTCAAGTTGGGCATATTGGGGAGTATAACCGCATTTTGAAGCGGTATTTACCACCAGAACCTTTTTCCCTTTTAGCTGGCTCAATGGGAACTCTTTACCATCTATACTGGTTACTGTGAAATCATAGAATGATGTCTGTTTCTGGGCCATCGTCGCTGTTGTCATAATAAAAACTGTTAGATATACGAATGAGAGTCTCATTTTATGTAATTTTATTTTTTTTTAATTCATCGATGCAAAGATACACAAAATTATTATTATTTATATTTATTCTAAACTATCTGTTTCTTTCCTGTTCCTCCAACAGCGGAAACCAAAACGATGAGTCTATGGCCAACAACATCAACATTGAGGCTGGAAGTCCTGCACCAGCCTTTGCGCTACCCGATTTAAACGGCAAAACAGTAAGTCTTTCGGATTTTCTGGGGAAGTCGAACCTGGTTGTCTATTTTTATCCCAAAGATGAATCGTACGGATGCACCAAGGAGGCCTGCAGTTTTCGCGACCAATACGAGGACTTCAAAGAGGCCGGGGCTGAGGTAATCGGCATCAGTGCCGACGACGTCGAATCGCACAAATCCTTTGCAGCCAACCACCGGCTACCCTTTATTCTTCTCTCTGATCCGGATAAAATGGCTGCCAAAGCTTACGGTGTAGGTAAATCGATGGGAATTCTGCCTGGTCGTGTAACCTTTATCATCGACAAGCAAGGAATCATACGCGGAAAGTTCTCTTCCCAGCTTCAGTTCCAGAAACACATTGACGAAGCACTTTCGATACTGAAAGGGTTATGAGGGTAGGAGAGTAGGAGGGTAGTAGGGTAGGAGGGTAGTAGGGTAGGAGGGTATATGAGTTACTTATCCCTCTTTAATTCATCCCCTCATCCCCTCATCACCACATCACTACATCACCTCATCCCCACATCACCCTTATCCCCTGAGACTCCCATCCCAAACAGGGCAAAATCATACCTCACCGGATCATCAGGGTCAAGCTTTCGCAGGCTTGCGGTCAATTCTTCAGCAGCTTTCCAATCATTTGCCTTTCGTTCAAGCAAACCCAACCGACGGGCCACCCTGCCGCTATGCACATCCAGCGGGCAGATCAGGTTGGCGGGGCTGATGCTTTTCCAGATGCCGAAATCGACCCCGTGATTGTCGGAACGAACCATCCATCTCAGGAACATATTGATCCGTTTGGCTGCGGAACCGGTTACGGGATCGGCCAGGTGTTTCCGCGAGCGTGGAAAATGATCCACTTCCAGCGCCGCAATCCTGAATTGCTGGATGGCATGCCTGGCACCAAACACATTCATAGAGGAAAACAACTCCTCAAGTCCGCCTTTGTTCAGGTAGATGTGCTGCAGTGCCCGCACTAGGAAATCGGCGTCCTCGTATTGGAATGTCCTGTGCACATATCCATGGAGATGTAATAGATCGTGGGGTGAGGCTTGACGGATGAATTCAAAAGGAGTATCAGACATCAGTGTCATCAGTCTCCCAGCGCTTTTCAAAATCGATGCCCGGTTTCCCCAGGAGATGAGGGCTGTCAGAAGGCCCGAAATTTCAATATCTTCTTTCCGGGTAAACTGATGAGGAATCGAAATGGGATCACACGGGATAAACGAAGGATGATTGAACCTGCAGTAATTAACCTCAAGGAGTTCTTTTAACTCAAGCATGGCTATGCATATTCCCTCCCCTTCAAGGGGAGGGCCGGGGAGGAGTCAAACTCAGAGCACATGCACCGGCTGGATCAGATCCTGCCCGATAACGATTGCTTTCTCGTTTTCCGGAATCAGCTTGTGGTGCCTGGAGGGTAGTGATTTTTCCAATCCTTTCCGGATATTCTCCATCTTGACAATGGGTTTCAGTTTCAGGAAACCACCGAGTACCATCATGTTGAAGACTTTCGAAAGCCCAATCTTAGCTGCTTCATCAGCAGCAGCAATGGAATAGATACTGATGTCTTTTCGCTTGGGATGACGGGTAATTCCATTGGGATCGTAAATGAGCAGGCCCCCTGGTTTGACAGCGTTTTCAAACTTGTCCATCGACTGCTGGTTGAGGATGATGGCTGTGTCGTATTTGTTCAGGATAGGGGAGCTGATCCGCTCGTCGGAAACAATTACCGTTACATTCGCTGTTCCGCCGCGCATTTCGGGTCCGTACGATGGCATCCAGCTTACTTCCTGGTCCTGCATCACTCCCGAATAAGCCAGAATCTTGCCCATTGAGAGAACACCTTGTCCCCCGAAACCCGCTATGATAATTTCTTCAGTCATACTCTTTTATTTTCGCTATTCGCTATTTGCTTTTTGCTTTTCGCTATTTCACTAGTTCACCATTTACCTTGATGTCTCCCAACGGATAAGCCGGGAACATGTTCTCCTCCATCCATGTGTTTGATTGCACAGGTGTCATTTTCCAGCCTGAATTACAGTTGGATACAACTTCAACAAACGAAATCCCTTTTTTCTCATCCTGGAGATCGAATGCTTTTCTGAGGGCTTTTTTTGTTTTCCTCACAGCTGCCGGTGTTTGAACAGACTGACGGGTAACATAATAGGTTCCGGGAAGCTGAGCAATCAGCTCGGTAATTTTCAGAGGATGTCCCATGATGTCGATATCTCTGCCATAAGGTGATGTGGATGAACGCATGCCCGGGAGTGTGGTTGGAGCCATCTGTCCGCCGGTCATTCCGTAAATGCCGTTGTTGATAAAAATGATGGTGAAGTTCTCACCGCGGTTACAGGCGTGGATGGTTTCCGCTGTTCCGATGGCTGCCAGGTCGCCGTCGCCCTGATAGGTAAAGACATACCGGTCAGGCCACAGGCGCTTGATGGCCGTGGCCAGTGCCGGGGCACGACCGTGAGCGGCACCCAGCATGTCGATGTTCATGAAATCATAGGCGAGCACGGAGCAGCCAACAGGGTTTACACCGATGGTTTTTGATGCGATATCTTTTTCTTCAAGTACCTCCATCAGCATGCGGTGAACCACGCCGTGTCCACAGCCGGGACAGTAACTGAGAGGGCAATCTACCAGAAGGTCGGTCCGTTTGTAGACCAGGTTCTCTGGTGTTCTGAGTTCGGGGTGTGCAAATTTCTCTTCCATCTTAGCCTCCAATAATAGTTTCTTCCAGCGCTTTGACTACCTCATCCGGCGTTGGAATGATTCCGCCGAAACGTCCGTAATGTTTGATGGGGATGTCGCATCCCACTGCGAGTTGAACGTCTTCGATCATCTGACCGGCATTCATCTCAACCACCAGCATCCCTTTTACCCGTTTAGCCAGTTCGTGGATCTCTTTCTTCGGGAAGGGGAAGAGAGTAATCGGGCGGAACAATCCTACCTTGATGCCCTTTTGCCGTGCCAGGTTCATTGCTTTCTGGCAGATGCGGGCCGAAAGACCAAAGGCGACCAGGATGTAATCGGCATCTTCGCAGTCGATTGTCTCAAACATCACCTCTGATTCTTCAATTTTCCTGTATTTCTCCTGAAGAACCAGGTTGAGTCTCTCCTGACCTGCAGGATCCAGATCGAGAGAGGTAATGATGTTGTGCTGACGGCTCATTGGCCGGCCGTTGGAAGCCCACGGGCACCTTGCAATCACCTCTTTTTCGGTGAGGCGGGGTACGGGGTCTGCCAGGTAGACTTTTTCCATCATCTGCCCGATGGCTCCGTCGGAAAGGATCATTACCGGTGTACGATATTTGAACGCTACATCAAACCCGATCTGAACAAAATCTGCCATCTCCTGTACAGAAGCTGGTGCATATACGATCATGTGGTAATCACCGTGTCCACCGCCTTTGACAGCCTGGAAATAGTCTGCCTGGGATGGCTGGATGGTTCCCAATCCGGGGCCGCCGCGAACGATATTCACGATCAGTGCAGGCAGCTCGGCACCTGCCATGTAGCTGATGCCCTCCTGCATAAGGCTGACGCCGGGACTTGATGATGAGGTCAACACCATCTTGCCGGTTCCGGCCCCTCCGTATAACATGTTGATGGCTGCTACCTCGCTCTCAGCTTGTAAAACAACCATTCCTGTGGTTTCATATGGTCTTTCAACCATCAGGTATTCCATTACCTCTGACTGAGGGGTGATCGGATAGCCGAAATATCCATCGCAACCAGCGCGGATAGCGGCTTCGGCAATCGCTTCATTCCCCTTCATTAATCTTAGTTCACCCATTCGTTCTAGATTTTTTAGTTTTATGCTACGGTGACTTTTGCACGGTATACTGTGATGACGCCATCCGGACAAACCAATGCACAATTTGAGCAACCGGTACAGTCATCATTTACTTTCATAGCAAAATGGTACCCTTTGCTGTTCACTTCCTCCGACATGGCAATACACGTAAACGGACAGGCTGCAAGGCAAACTTCGCACCCTTTACACCGTTCGATATTCACCACAATGTCTCCTTTGATCTTAGCCATAGTATTTGAGATTTTTTGTGTTGAAAAGGAAGCACGAAAGTACAGAAATTTATCCGAACGATATATTCAGAGCAGTAGGTTTTTTAGGGAAAAGAGGCTAATTTAGAACTGGTTTAATCTAAGGAGCGTATGCCAAAGCACGGAAGTATTCTTCGGTGAATTGAGGGTCGATCTGATGGTAAAAATCAATCGTCAATCTCGCCTTCTCACGGATCTTCACGAAAGTGTCAACGATGAACCAGAATTGTTCGCCTCCGGAGAATAGATTTTGGGAGAAAACATTGATGTCTTCTTCCAGAGCCGACTGGGAATATTTATTGATAAATCCGAGCTCCAGGAGGTCATAGTCATAGTCCATGGATGCCTCCCCTTTTTTAATCGCCTCCACACCCCCTTGGCCATAAAGAAAGTCTGGAGGGTTGTTAAACTCCCACCCTTTCTTGTCAATGTGTTTTGGAAACTTACGCAGCAGTACACTTGAAAATTCATGATGAAAAACGCCTTCCACATATTCGGCAGTCTTCTCCGGATTTGAGTCGTCATAAGTCAGGTAAATCACATCTTTCGTATTGGTACCGCCATAGGGAACGCCATAAAAGCCAAGTGACTTCAACACGTAAACTTTCCGCAGGTAGACAAACAGGACATCTTCCGGATACTTTGCAATCGCTTGATTCAGGATGTCCATGGCTTCAGTACGGTACTCCTTTGGGAGAGAGAGAGCTTGTGCCCCGATCCGCTTGCAGTACCATCCCGGAGGGAACATCCGGGGTTCTGTGTCGAAAAGGATATCAATCCCTTCCAGGATGGAGGAATTGCCAGGAATTTCAATTGAAAATGAAGAAGTCAGCAGCAGAAGCGGTAGGAACAGAACAAGGATTCGCCTGTTTAACACCTGAAGTCGGTTCGTCTTATCCTGTCGGATGTTGCTCATGAAATTGTTTTAAACGCTTCTCCAATGCCGGGAACTGGTCACGCAATACAAGCGAGACACAGGCGCGAATACCCTCTTTGCGTGTGCTCCCCGTGATGGAAAGTGCAATGGCGCTCACTCCGTAATACAGCAACTCTTCCAGCAGCTCTTCTCCGGTGAATCCGGGATAACTGATGGTAAAATAGAATCCATCGGCGATGGGATTGTCTTCGTCTTTGTCATAAACGATGCGGAAGCCGTTGTCAGTAAACAGCTTCTTCATGATTTTTGCCTTGTGCCCGTATTCTTTAACCGATTCCACGAAGTTGAAAGTGCCGTCGTTGGAAGCTTTCAGCATGGCAGCAAGGCCATGTTGTGCCGAGTGGGTAACTCCGGCACTCAGTGCGTAAACTGTCCCGTAAACCAAAGCCCTGCCGAGAAGATCCGTCGTATAATAGCGAAGAAGATCCTCAGACTGCATGTCATAGAGTTTATCGGAAACAAGCATCAACCCAACACGCTGACCGGCATAACTGAAGACCTTGGAACTGCTCACCAACAGGATGTAGTTGTCGGTATATTTGGCAACTGTAGGCTGATATGGGGGTACTCCGGGCCGGGAGTAATCTTTCCGGAAGTCCATAGCGAAATAAGCCAGGTCTTCCAGGATGATCACCCCGTATTTGTTAGCCAGTTCGCCAATAATTCTCAATTCCTTATCCGTGAAGCAAACCCAGGAGGGGTTGTTCGGATTGGAGTACAGAACAGAATGGATATTCCCTTTTGAGAAATAGGATTCCAGCTTGTCCCTTAACTTATCGCCACGGTAGTCGTAGATGTCGAACGAATCGAATTTCTGGCCAAGGATGATGTGTTGCTGCCTGTGAACGGGAAATCCGGGATCAATGAACAGCGTAGTATCTTTCTCCTTATGAAACCTTGCAAGGGTGATGAAGGCTGCAAATCCTCCCTGCATGGAGCCAACGGTAGGGATGCAGTGGGCAGCATCCACATCGATATCGAGGAAAAGTTTGGCAAACCGTGAAGCCTCCTTTTTAAGCTCAGCGATCCCTTCAATTTCGGGATAGATGGCAGCCACCCCCGACTGAAGAGCAGCAATCTCTGCATTGATGCCTATCTCAGATGGTTTTAACCCCGGAACGCCCATCTCCATGCGCACATATTTCTCGCCTGTCTCCTTTTCGATGCCGTTTATGAGTCGTTTGATCTCCCGTATGGAAGCCCTGCCTATGGTGCGGATGTTACTCTCCCGTATATGCCTGCTGACAACCTCATAAGGAATGGGGGTATCTTTCATGATTGAATTATTGGTTACTGGATGGTTTCTAGCAGGCAAATTTGACAAATAATTCCGAAATATCCAATGTTTTTCGGCACTACAGAAGGCACGCCGATATATTTTATTAACAATCGCTTTGTTGAAAAGATCTGCCAGCGATTAGGGATTAGGGATTAGCGATTAGGGATTAGGGAATACAGACGGCCAACTACCCATTAGAAAGGTGTCTCACTTCCAAGATAGCAGGAAATTCCTTCTGCTTCCAGGATCTCTTTCATGCCCTGCAGTGAATCCATGGCGGGAGTGGTCAGTACTTCTGTATAGTAAGAATGACCGGTTAGCGCGTATTTCTCCCGGCCGAGATGATGCAGGGGAAGCAGGTTGATCTCCTTTCGGCCGGTTGACAGGAGAAAGCTGGCCAGTTGACGGGTGTGTTCAGGATAGTCGTTGTAGCCCGGAACCACCGTCATGCGGTAAACCATCCGGCTTTCAAACCGGCTGGCCAGCCACCTGGCATTTGCAAGTATCTGTTGATTTGTATGACCTGTCCATTCCTTGTGACGTGCCGGATCCATCTGTTTGAGGTCAAAGAACAGCCAGTCGAGGTAAGGAAGCGATGGCTGGAGCCATGAAACCGGTATGTCTCCGCACGTTTCTGCGGCCGTATGAACATAGGCATCATGGCACCGCTTCAGGATGGCAGCTGCGAATTCAGGCTGAAAGAAGGGCTCCCCGCCGGTAAGTGTGATCCCTCCGCGGCTTCCCCAATACTGCCTGTCGCGCTCAATCAGCCGGTGAAGTTCACCTGTCGTAATGGTGTATCCTCCCTTCTGCAACGCCCCGGTGCAGCAGGCGCTTGTACAATCAAACGTTTTGCAGGAGTTGCACACTTCACGGTCGATGGTTAGATTTTCCTTCTCCAGCGATATTGCTTTGTGCCCGCAGGCATCCATACACAGCATGTCAAAGGTGCATTTCTGCTGGCGGTAGAGCGGTTCAGGGAATGGGTTTTTGCCCTCGGGATTGGAACACCAGTGGCAGGAGAGAGGGCATCCTTTGAAAAATATCAGGGTACGGCATCCGGGGCCATCATGAACAGAGAAGCCCTGGATGTCAAACAGCGTGCCGGTCAGTTCTGCTGAATCCATTCAAAATCAGCACACTTTGAGGCAACCATGTCGTGGTAGGCAAGCGTGGTTCCCTTGCACTTCCCCAGGTAATCTTTCTCTTCCGTGAAGTGATGGCAGAACTTGCACTTCGGAAGTTTCCCGGCTTCCCGACAAAAGGCATCATCAGGAAGGATCTTCGCTTTGCTGATCTTGCAAAGCCCCTGGAAGACATCCACCGGCAGGTAAAACGTACAATCTTTACAACTCAGTTCCATGATATTTATTTTTGCCCCAAAATCCCCTTGGGGACTTACACCCCCTTAGGGGGTTGGGAGGTATTTTGTCTTCGTTTAAATCTCCTCATACTCCGTACGAGAAATCACTTCGTCCTGGATCTGCTTGCCAAGTTCTACCCAGTACTGGGTAAATCCTGCTACGCGAACCATCAGTCCACGGTACTTGCCGGGCTCTTTTTGCGCCTCTTTCAACATCCGGGAGTCTACTACATTGAACTGCACGTGAAAACCTCCTTTTCTCAGGTATGCCCTGATCAGTTCAAGAAACTTCCTGGATCCCTCTCTCCCTTTTACAGCTGACGGATGGATTTTAATGTTTAGCTGTGAATTTTGCGATTCCGAATGGTCCCAGCACGTAGCCGAGTTGAACAGGGCATAGGGGCCGTTGCGGTCGGTGCCCGGGTAAGCCGACATCGAGGCGTCGGAAAAAGTGGTTCCGCAGAGGCGCCCGTCGGCGGATGCCAGGGTAACGGCACCCATCGGCCCGTGGGTAGATACGGAGATCTGGCAGGCATAGAGCGGCTGGTCGTAGATCGACAGGTAATCATGCGTCATGTCGCAAAACCATGTTTCCCATTCACGAAGGATGCCGTCAACATAGGTATTGTCGTTGCCGTATTTTGGTGCCTCGTTCGACAGCTTGTGGATCTTCTTCCAGGTGTCGTAATCCTGGTTGGGCGTTTGATCTATCAACGAGAACGAACCGGTCTCTTTCGCCGTATGGTACCCGAAGTTAGCCAGGATCGCTTTCCTGTAGTCCTCCAGGCTGAAGTTCTTTTCATCATAGATATTCAGCTTCAGTGATGCCAGTGAGTTGACCAGGTTGGCGGTTCCGGTTGTCTCTACATTGAAGGTGGTATTGTACCGGCTTCCCATCTGTCCGATATCTTTTCCCACTGCCAGGCAGTCGGGCTTCAGCATCGAGTTGACCAGCGAAGGAGCGATCTTTCTCCAGGCATCATGCTGGATATTGTTGGTGAGTGTAAGGACGTGAACAGCCCGGCTGAAGTAGTCGCGGAACACCTTCCACAGCTCTTCATAGCTGTTGAGCTCCAACCCGTGAGGTGGGAATATCCGTTCGCCCGTGCGCATATCCATGCCGTCAAAGAGGGCAACTTCCAGGATTTTCGGAAGAGAGATAAAATGGACTCCCACACTTGTTGCCGGAGCGGATCCTCCCGGGATCCAATGGATCTCCCCGTCGAATTCCAGCGGCATCCAGCTGCCCGGCGAGGTTTCGAGACACCCGCCAATAGACCATGCTCTGGCCTCCTCCAGGGTCATCCCTTCATGGCCGTAATTTTTCAACAGAAACTCCATGGCTACCTGGTTGCTCACCCAGGCCGGGTATCCGGTTCCGATCTTGGTGCATTCCACGCCTTTCAGCAGAAATTCTTCCGGCAACTTTTCATCATAAAGGATGGAAAGTGTTGGCTGGGGAGTGTCGCACCGAATGCCCGCTTCGAGGATCAGCATCTCGAGCTCATTGGTTGCCGAAGTGCCCTCTTTGGTCAGGCCACCGAGACAAAGATTGTTGAAGGTATTTCCTGAGAGAACCCCTCCCACAACGCCCATGGAGGCGAAGCAGTCGATTTCGGTGAACTTCATCCGCATGCATTCAAGGAGTTCGATACTTTTATCCCTGTCGAGCAACCCTGATTTCATATCCCGCTGCCACCAGGGAAGCAGGACCTGTCCCACGCGACCGGGCGACAAACCCGAAATCGCATCTTCGTTCAAAACGGCGATATGGAATGTCCACAATATCTGCAAGGCATCGTGGAAGTTGCGGGGAGGATGGGAAGATATCCAATGAAGCCGTTCCGACATCGCTTCATACTCCTGTTTCTGCTGTGCATCTTTTTCAAGACCTGCCAGCAACGATGCCTCTTTGGCATAACTTCTGATCCATGCCTGAACCCCTTCCAGCATGATCTTCACTGCCTGGTAGAAGTAAAGCCGGTCCATGCCTGGTTTTCCTGCCACTTCGGCGATGGCATCACCGCAGATCGCCTTGATGCCTTCGATGCCGTATTGTAGCGGGTAGTAGTAGTTCACCACTTCACGTCCCTGGGGGAGGGTGTATCCCGAGTCGAACATGCAGATGACCGACCGCATAATGGCCTCTTTCTCTTTGTACCCGGGCACCTTTTGCTCGTATCGGTGGCCCACATCGTCTACCGACTTGTCTTTCCAACGCTTGGCAACCTCGATCATCACCGGCATCTCTTCGACCCGAAGCCCGAATTTCCCGGCAATTGAGATGACTTTTCCGATACTTTGTGTGACGTTGCCACCGCCGGTACCCATGGTGGTAAACGTGTCGGCTGTGAGCTTTCCCGAAACCAGTGCCTCCTGGTAGAACTTGTCTTCGGCTGCCATGAAGAAGGCTTCTGAGAGCCATGGCATCGGGAATGAACCGCGGAGGTATGAAGCTTTCCCCATAGCGAGTAATTCGCCCGGATAGATGGTAGGGGTGAGGTGCTCAAAACCCGCTTTCAGGGCTTCTGCCCGTCGGATGACAGGGATCTCCCCCTCCAGTTCTTCCCATCGGCGGGTATACCAATATGGAAACTCCATAGAGGCCGACGATCTCGTCCCGAAATAACGTTCCCGCGCTGCTGCTGCTCTTGGTGTTGGGGGCGTTTTTTGTTCCCGGCTTCCGACCAGCGGATCAGGCATCTTCCCGTAATAATTTACGCTGTTTTCATTCATCTCGCTAATATACTAAAATTCAGCATGTGTAATGGACTTGATCTGTTTTCTGATCGTGTGCGTCACGTTCCTGTATTCAAACAGGGCAATTCCATCGGCTCCGCCTGTCAGCGCGGAAGATACCGCCAGAGAGAACTGGTTCCCTTCCTGAAGAGCTGGTAAATAAAGGCCGCAAATAACCGGCGTCTCAGGCAGTTGCTGTTTGTTCTCTTCCATCACCTTCTGTACCCAATCAACCTGTTTCTCGTAAAAGTTGTGATAAACCATCGGGAAATATGCGTCAAGCTTCCAGGAATCCCAATCTTGCCTTACCATCTCCCGCGACATGGCCGGTGTTGGAAATACGGCAGCTGTGATCGCCAGGTTGTGGTTGTGAACCAGGTCGCGCAGGAGACTTACTGTCGCATTCAGTTCTCCCAATCGAAATGCAAGCCACAACGAATCCGTTTCGCCATCCAGATTTTGTCGTGGATCCACTCCGTATTGTCTCATAAATTGCATAACCATCGCCGGATGATACCCGTAATCGAACTGTGGCATCACGCTATCCTGTTGGAGGTTGTATTTTGGCTGCAGTCCGGAAGGCAGAATCGCATCCACGTAGCGGATGTAATCCATGTGGATCCCTTTCAATCCTTTCACGGATGCCAGTTCTCCGAATTTTACCTGAAGGAAGTCCCGCACCTCCGGGATCGCAGGATTCATGAAGTTATAGTATCCCACGTATGCTTTCTCGGTGGCCAGGGATTGTCCCAGCCGGTTGTAATCAAGCCAGGCTGTATCGGCATCCCCGCGGTTCATCGTCCAGATCCAGGCATGAACATCAATTCCATATGGTTCTGCCAGTGAAGAGACCAGGGCTAACGTGGCCGTATCGGTGCCCAGAAGAATCCCCCTGATTCCGAGTGTGTCAAGGTCCTGGAGTGCATTGTTCCATGCTTGTTTTGTACGGTCTCCCTGATGCATCCAAACCCACCATCGGCGTGGAGGGGGCTTGGCGGAGAATTCAAGAAACCCCCATTGCTCAGGAACATGCATGTTGATCACACCGGTGGGCGACCACACCCAGTTGTCTTCTGGCAGGGGTTTGCCTGTGGCAGGGTCAGTTACTTTTTGGTAGACATCGCCAACCACTGCCAGGTTCCACTCAACACGTGAAAAATTGATTCGCCATCTGGTGCCGGGCCCGGGGATGGAATCGGTATGGGTTTCACTCCTGAACGCCTGCCATGGGATTGCCATCTCTATCGTCCATGCCGTGTCGCTGTCGGAAGGGCGGTTGAGTGACCCTTCCAGCTTCACGGCAGTATGCATACCTTCCAGGTTCCATGAGAGATTGTATTTGCCGCCAGCTATATAGGAACTTGACATAAACAGGTCCATCTCAGTCCCAAGGGCATTGATCTCCAATTCGTAGTAATTTTTGGCATCTCCATCCGGATCCACAAACATCTCAAAGTCGGGGTCATGAAAGATAATGGCATCCCGTTCGGTCAGAGTGGCAAAGAGGTGAGGTTCTTCAAGCCTTGCAGCAACATAAAGGAAGTTGTCGCTCCAGGCCATCTTCATCCTGGTTAAAAGAGGTGGTTTTGATCTGATATCCCCTTCTATGTCTGAAAATGGAGCCGACCAGGGAATGTCCTTCCAGGCAGGGTCGCTGAGGGACCCGTCGACTGTGATGCCGGATGACACACGGTAACAGGTATAGCTGAGCAGGGCGGGCTGTGCCTGAAGGTGGGACCAGCATATGAAGGTGAAAAAAGGGAGAAGAAGGAGAGCGAGACCTGGTCGTTTCAACACGGGAAATAATTTTCGGCAAAGATGCGAAAAGTAGAAGATAGACGTAAACTATTTCGAACAGAATTTATTCCTCAGAAGGCAAATTGTATCCTTCACGTGAAAGAAGATGGTCGAGATTTGCGACGCCATAAACAACAATGGCTGTCAATATCGCGGTATGTTCCTGGTATTCAGGGATGCTTTTATTGTAAAGATCTCTCTCTGTATGCCAAATCTCTCTGTAACTGAAGTCGTATCCTTTCGGGTCTCCTGTAGTGAAAGTCATGGTGGGAACTCCTTCCACAGCGAATGGTCCGCTGTCGGTTCCCCATGCCTGCAGAGGGCGTTCCCTGGCTTCACGTTTCTCCAGAACAAAGGGAAAATCGGGGTTGATGTCATTCAACGGCTTGCAGATTTTCTCCATATCTTCCCACATGGCTTCGGAAACGCTCATGCCGGTGGGGACGGTAGGCCCGCCATCGCGGTTGAACATGTTCGATATCTTTGGCAGGTCGTTCCGGTGGCGTTCTATCCAGCTTTCAGAACCAAGCAGGCCAAACTCTTCACCTGCCCACAGGCAAACCAGGATGGTATGTTTGGGCTCTCCGCCTGCTTTCATGATCAACCTTGCGGCTTCCATTGCAGGTGTAGCCCCTGATCCGTCATCCACGCCGCCGGTAGCCACGTCGTACGAGTCGAGGTGACCACCCATGATCACATACTCATCGGGAAATTTGGTGCCAGGAATGACTCCGATCACATTATAGTATTTGATTGGCCCCATCTTGAAATGATTCCGGATGTCAAATTCAAGGAAAAAATTTTGCCTCTCTTTAGCCATCTGTTCAATGATGGCGAATTGGTGTTCATCCAGTTTGATGTCGGGAACTGCAGGCAATGTTTCAAAGGTCATGCTGTCGATGTTCTTCCGGTCATACATGACACGGATAGGTACGGGTGCCGACTGGATGATGCCTAAAATCCCTGCTTCACGCATTTGACGGTAAAAAAGAGCGGGCTCTTCGACGTATGAAAGGGCTTTCTTCTCAGGAAGTGAATCAGCTTTTTCACGGTTGTAGCGCCTGATTCCACTGTTTTCTTTGGCAATCTCTTCATTGAGGGCAATGATAGAGTCGCGCAGATGGTCTCCGTGTTTCGAGTAATCGATCGGTAATCCGTTGTTCTCTCCGGTTATCAGTACCCATGCCCCCTTCAGCTTGCCTTTCATCCGGTCAAACTGGTCTTGTGTTTTGGGCTCCAGCAGGACATGTCCTGTTTGCACGCCTTTGGTCCCGGCCGTATATGAAGGTGTGGCGAAGTGCAGGTTCATCCCGTCAACTGCCAGCATCCTCCCAAACCACGGGCCGCGGTTAAACCCGACCGGCAACTCGCCGGCTTCATCCATGATTACTTCCATTCCCCATTCCCTGAATTTATAGGCTGCCCATTCAGCCGCATTTTCATAGGCGTCACTGCCGATTGGCCTGCCTCCAAAACGGTTACAAAGAATATCGAGATGTTCCATGGTTTGGTTGTCGGTTTTTCCGATCTCGATGATTTTCTTTACTACTTTTTCGTTTTGCGCAAAGGAGGATGTTGAAAATACCACAGACAGCATAGTCCATGCAATCATCAACATGTGTTTCATGAAATGATTATACATGCTATAATTCACTTAAAGGTTGGGGTTAAAGATACAAATTGCAGTGTTATTTCTCCACGGATGATGGAGAGGCGGATTCTGAATCAGGGGATGGATCCGTATCTGGCGGTTCAGCTTCAGAGATTGCTGCTGTAAGAGCTTCAGCCACAGGCTTGGGTGCCTGTACAACAACTTTCTCTTTAAATATTTTTACCCGAACGGCAGTTGGTCCCTTATGTCCCATCTCTACTTCAAAAGAGACAACATTTCCCTCTTTAATATCTTCAAGGAGGTTATTTGCATGCACAAAAACACCTTGTTTCGTTTCGTTGTCTTTGATGAAACCAAATCCTTTTGAGTCGTTAAAGAACGAGACAATCCCTTTTCTGATTGGATCATCATCCGGTTCGTTGTCGCGCGTTGGGACACCGATTTCGATATCTTCTAATTTAATGTCTCTTTTTTTACTTGGATCAGGGGGAGTTCTGCTGATCATCCCATTTTCGTCTACATAGGCAAGCATATCGTCAAGGCTGCCTGACTTTTCGTTATCTTTTCTGGCGAGTCTTTTCTTCTCTTTCTCTTTTCTCTTCTTCTCTTTCTTATTTCTTACCTCTTTCTTGTTGAATGTTTCTTGTGATCTTCCCATGTGATAGTTTTGTTGGCAAAGGTACGCTTTTATTTCCAGTAACATTACCTTTGCATCACATGAGCAGTTTTGATGTGATCGTTGTTGGAGGAGGTCCTGCCGGGCTGATGGCCGCCGGCCGTGCAGCCGAACTGGGAGGCAGCGTTCTTCTCCTGGAGAAGATGCGCCAGGTTGGACGCAAACTGCTGATCACCGGTAAAGGGAGATGCAACATTACAAATGATGATCCCATCGGCGAATTTATCAAACACATCCATCCCAACGGACGCTTCTTGAGAACTGCTTTCTCCCGCTTTTTTTCTGAAGATATCCTTGATCTTCTGCACCGGTACGGGGTGGAGACCACCCTGGAAAGAGGGGGTCGCTATTTCCCCACAAGCAATAAATCTGCTGATATTCTGATGGCGTTGCAGAAATGGGTCAGTGAGGTTAACGTGGAGATCCGATGTGGCTTCCGCGTCGAAAAACTGATCATAGAAAACAATCGTATTAAAGGAATCCAGGCGAACGGGGAGGTGTTTCCAACTGACAAAATTATTCTGGCTACAGGTGGCAGCTCCTACCCGGCAACGGGCTCAAATGGGGAAGGGTATGAATTCGCCCGAAAAGCAGGGCACACGATCGAAAAGGTACAGCCTTCGCTTGTGCCTCTGGAAACCGAAGGAGATGTTGCTCAACGGCTTCAGGGCCTTAACCTGAAGAATGTGAGCGCAGTGGTATGGGTCAACGGAAAAAAATCGGCGGAGGATTTCGGGGAAATGTTGTTTACACATTTTGGGCTCTCCGGTCCCATCATTCTCACTCTGAGCCGCCATGTGGTGGATGAATTACATAAGAGTAACAACGTTGAGATCTCTGTCGACCTGAAGCCTGCACTGGATGAACAGAAACTTGATTTAAGACTTATACGCGACCTGAATGAACACGGGAAGAAGAGAGTGGGCAATATTTTCCGCTACTGGCTGCCGGCAACTATGGTTCCTGTATTCATTGACCTGCTGGGCTTTGATCCCGAAAAAGAGTGTCACCAGGTATCATCAACTGAACGAAAGCAGATCCGCTTTCTGCTCAAGAACCTGCGGTTCAAAATCATTAACCACCGTCCCTTCAAGGAGGCTATCATCACGGCAGGCGGTGTTTCGACAAATGAGATGTCTTCCAAAACAATGGAATCGAAGCTGGTCTCCGGTCTCTATTTCGCCGGTGAGATTATCGACCTGGATGCCGATACAGGAGGATACAACCTTCAGATCGCTTATTCAACAGGATGGCTTGCCGGGAACTCCTGCATGAATTCTCACGATATGTAGAACCCTTTCAGCAAAAGATCTTTAACCTTTTTGTTTGTTGTTACCACAGCGAGGAGGCTGATCATCCACGGAAGCCGGTAGAGAAGTTGCATGATCCTGTAATTCCTCCGTAACTCCTTTCCGATAGATTTCTCCACGGAGTCATCATAGCCAGAGATGAACGTTTCGCTAAAATCATGATGCCGAAAACATCTTACTGCTAGTTGGGCAGCAAGCATTCCACTATGCATCGCTTTGTCAATCCCATGCCCCTGCAACGGGTCGATCAACCCGGCGGCATCACCGGCCAGCATAAACCGTTGGCCTGAAATCCGGCCTCTGTATCCGCCCATAGGCAGCTTAAACCCTTCAATGGCAGAGAGAATTGTGGCGTGATTGAATTTTTCCCGGATCATCGCATTCTCTTCGATCGCCGACCTGAAGGCCTCCTTGATATTGATTTTGGCATCTGAAACGTTTTTCCGCAGTCCCATCCCCACATTGAATACACCACCACCCAACGGAAAAATCCAGAAATACCCGGGAATGTTCTTCAGCAAATGAAATACATTGGTCTCTTCAGGGCTGCCGACATCCTTGTAATAGGCTCTCAAGGCAATGCAGCTTTCAGGATTGATCGACTGGTTGTTGCCAAGGGTTTGGGAGATGATGGAATTTGCTCCGTCACATCCAATCACCAAATCACACTCCAGGCTTCGTCCACTCGTTTCAAGATGGAGAGTAACCTGATCCCCTGCAATCACTTCGTCAATTTTATCCGCTTCGTAAACATGGATATCTGTGTGGTCCCTGACCAGGTGAAGCAGAAACTGGTCGAAACTTGTCCGGCGGCAGTTGTATGCTTCCGCTTTCCAGTGGATATCAATACGACTTCCTGAGGAAGTGAGCAAGGTACTGGATCGTATTCGGTTTGTGTCTTCAGGAAGAAGATCCTCTTTCGGACTATTCGGCAACACCTTCCGGAGAATCTTTAGGGCCGGTCCGGGAATCGAATCCCCACATATTTTATCCCGTGGAAATTGACATTTGTCAACCAATGCAACATTCAACCCTGATCCCTGAAGTGCCAGGGCACATGTGGCACCGGCAGGACCAGCTCCTGCTATCACGACATCAAATTTTTCAGTGACAGACCTCAAAACGTATTTTTGGCTAAATGTACAAAACCTGGGAAAACTGGGGATGATGTTCCCCGAATTATCCATTATATTTGTTCCTTGAAAAAGATTTTAGGATACCTTCTTACACCATTGTTTCACCTGTACTTTGGATTGATGCTGGTTTTGTTTCATCCGGTGCAGGTGCTGGCATTGCATCTTTTTGGCGACCGGGCGCGAAAAGGATCGGTTGACATTCTCAACTATTGTCTGGTTTATGGGATTTATCTGTTGGGAAGCCGGATCAGTTTTTCGGGATTTGAAAAGATTCCTGATAACAGACCTGTGATCATTATATCAAACCACCAGAGCATGTATGATATCCCGCCGGTTGTTTGGGGATTCAGGAAATACTATCCAAAATTCATCTCCAAGATTGAGCTTTCCAGGAATCTGCCCAGCATTTCGCACAACCTTAAGCATGGGAAATCGGCTTTGATTGACAGAAAGAGCGGGACTCAATCCGTCAAAGAGATTTTTAAACTTGGACGGCTTATCGAAGAGAACAATTATGCTGCCTGTATTTTCCCTGAGGGGACTCGCAGCAAAACCGGCAAAGTCAAAAAGTTTATGTTGGCTGGGATAAGTACTCTGTTGCGTGCCGCACCATCAGCTGTTGTTGTTCCCTTTGTGATTGACGGTCATTATGAACTTCTGCAGAAGGGGTATTTCCCGATGAAAGTTGGCCAGCGGATATCCTATACTGTGTTGGATCCTGTGGAACCAAAAGGAGTGCCCCTCGAAGAGTTGGTCGCTCGTGTTCAGGGTTCGATCGAACGTAAATTGGATAAGCCTTAACATGAATTTCAAACCGTTACACCCTTTTTTCTTCCATCAGGCTCGCCACGGATAACAGTACTCCCAGGATAATACTGTAGATGGCAGCAACCAGTACGCGCCACTCCTCGGGTAGCAGGAAATTCAGAGTTTGGGCTGGTATCCAGAAGAAAGGGACGGTCTTTTTCAGAACAAAGTTCCACATGGAATTCCAGTCAAGGTGGGATATTTGGTACCCGACCCGGATAGGAGTGAAGAATCCCCTGATTGTTCCATGGTTTTCAATGATATGCATGTCGGTAATCCTGTGGAAGATCATAAACACCGGTGCGAAAAACAGGTTCAGTGTAACGCCAACAGCAAATGCAGAGAGGAGCTTAAGTCCTGAAAATTCAGGTGAACGAAGGATGTAGGCCGGGTTAGGATCAGGGAATACCACGCCCATCGTTTTCAGCGCATAGGGTGCACCCTCACCGAAAATGACAAATGCTATTTTTATTGTGATTCCGAGAAATCCCCAGACAAGAGCCCTCGGAATCAATCCGAATCCGGAATGGTAGTACTTTCCGGTCCGTATCCTTAGACCGATACACTCTCCGAATGTGGCCAGAAAGGCAAACTTCACAAAGGCCATCAGGTATCCATGTTCAGCATTCAGTGTACGGTACGCTTCATAAACTGACGGGAATAAAAAAAACGGCAGAAGAAGAACCACTACAATTGTTGCAACAAGGATATCTGACAGCCTGATACCTGCCTTTGCTTTTACCATAGAAAACCAATGTGAAAATCCACGCCGTCCGTATTTCTTATTTCTTATTTCGTGTTTTTCCGATTAATTGTCAAACGACTTATGGATCACTGTTTGCTTGGTGTCAATGATGCCGGCAGGATCCTTCACCCGGAACACAAACAAACCATCGGGGAGATAGTCTATCTCGTAACATCTTACGATGTATTCTGAGTCTTTGTTGACGGGCTTACGGAAGACTACCTGCCCGCGCATATTGGTTATGGTGAGCTCCAGCATTCCTGTATAGGGATGCCGTATCTTCATAAAGAATCTGTAGAAAAAGGGGTTGGGTGATATCACAACAGGATTACCGAAAGGATCGTCTATTGGGATAGAGATACGGGCCATCGTACCCGGGAAGGATTCCCACAGGTCGAAAAGATATCCCCCTGCTGAAGTACCTGCAGCAATATACCCACTGTTATTGATTGCAAAACTCACTCCATACCCCCGGCTTGAACCAGGAAAACGGTCGAGCTGAGTCCATGTGTTCCGGATCGGATCAAATTCCCATATATCCCTCAACGGCTTCATGGTATTGCTCACTCCTCCTATGATATATCCTTTGCCGTTAACTGAAAATCCCATTGCCCCTGTGCGGGCATCTCCCGCCATATCTTCCATTTGCTTCCATACATTCGTAGCGGGAGTATATTCCCACCAATCTTTCAGGTAGGTAGATCCATTGTTGCCCAATCCAACGTATATTTTGTCGTAAACAGCGAAAGCCGTGGCATAGGCTCGCCCAGTTCCAGGCAGCGACGCTTTCTGTTCCCATGTGTCGCTCATTGGATCATATTCCCAGAAGTCGTTAAGTGCCCGTTGGGCTGCATCAAACCCGGTACCGATATACCCCCTGTTACCCATTGTAATCCCAATTGCCGACATCCTCCCCTGGCCTGCAGGAAATGGTTTTAGAGCACGCCAAAGATTGGTTCCCTGATCCCACTCCAGCAACTGATAATTCAACCCGTAAGGTCCGCCTCCTGTTGTGATAAACGCTTTGTTGCCAATCGAAAATGCTGCACCTCCCCGAAGCGGGAAGGGAAGACTTGATTTAAAGGTCCAACTGTTGGTCCCGGGATCGTATTCCTGCATATCTTGCAGCAGATGATCGCTCATCCCATCGGTTCCGGTAGCGATGTACCCTTTCTCTCCAATTGAAAATCCAACAGCCTGAACTCTTGGAGGAGCGGAGAAATCCTGCCTGTGAGCCCACGAAGATTCCTGTGCCTTTCCCGTATTCATGCCAGCAACCAGCCACATACCAACTGTAACCAGCAAAACAGCAGATTGTCTCAATACCATATCACAACACTGATAAGTGTGCCTTTGTGACAAATATAATGGGAGAAAATCTACGTAACGTGGAGGATTCCAGGACTTATGAACTATGCATTGTTAATTGAGGGTGGGGTCGGAGGGGAAATTGGCCCAGATAGCATAATCATTTCCCATGTTTTTGAGGTAGTTAGCCCATAACTTTTCGGGATTCGGGTTGATTACTTCCCGAACAGATGCATGGGACAACACCCATGATTTTTCGCCGATTTCACGGTCGAGCTGGTTGGGGTTCCAACCTGAGTAACCAAGAAAAAACCGGATTTGGTCCTCTCCAAGTTTACCGGTTTCCATAAGGTCGTGTATCACGTCAATATCACCTCCCCAGAAGAGACCGTCAATGATTCTCAAACTGTTCTCAATATCGGGAAGGGTATGTATGAAAAAGATGCTGTCTGTCTTAACCGGGCCTCCCAGGTATACAGGGTAATCAAATCCCGAAAACCCGGTAATCACCTCATCCAATCTCACATCAATCGGTTTGTTCACAATCACCCCAAAAGTTCCCTCTTCGTTGTGCTCGGCAAGCAATACCACCGATTGACGAAAGTAGAAATCCTTCAGTGAAGGTTCGGATATCAGGATGATTCCCTGCTTTGGTTTTATGATCTGACGCTCCGTCATATTCTAAAAATTGTTACATTTGCGAGAGCCTCCTAGCAAATATAATACCAATTCATGGATAAGTCAAACCGTTATGACAAATTCCTGCAGCTTAGGGATGAATTTCCCTTTTTTGCCTATGAAGGGTATGACTACAGTTATTCCGGACATGGATTGGATATTCGTTATTACTTCAACCTGTCTGATAAGTTTCATTTTTCGCCGACCATTTTCATTCCGAAAAAAGAGTTCTTTATTCCCGAAGAGGAAATCATGGAGCTTCTTCCTACCCTGGTATTCCACCTGGGGTTGATTGAACTGATCAGTTATTGGAAAGCTGCCTGTCCGAAACAACTGATCATCAAGCCGCATGCATTGTCACCCGATCAGGTGTTGTGGTGGAAAAAATGCTGGTTCAACGGTCTCGGCGAATTCTTCTTCCTCAACTCCATCTCAACAGATATAGAACAGTTCATAGACGTGAAGGTTGCTTCTGAGGAATATCTCTCTCCGATTCGATGTGCCCTGAAGCCTGATGTGATCGTTCCTGTTGGTGGAGGAAAAGATTCCATTGTAAGTCTTGAGATCCTGCGCAAACTGCCTGGCGTGACACCATTGATTCTCAATCCGCGCGGAGCAAGTGTACACAGTATATTCATGGCAGGCTTTTCACATGCGGGAATGATTGGGATTAGCCGTTCCATTGATCCATTGCTTCTGGAACTTAATGATTCAGGATTTCTTAACGGACACACACCATTCTCGGCACTTCTTGCATTTAGCTGCATCCTCTCAGCCGTACTTGCCGGGAAGAAATACATCGCCCTTTCCAATGAATCAAGCGCCAACGAATCAACCATTCCGGGCTTACCGGTTAATCACCAATACTCCAAGACCGTTGAATTTGAAGAAGACTTTCGTGCGTATGTGAAAGAGTGGATCTCTCCGGAGATTGAATACTTCAGTCTCCTCCGGCCACTCAATGAACTTCAGATCGCCGGTATTTTTACACGCTATCCCATCTATTTCCCCGTATTCAAGAGTTGCAATGTGGGAAGCAAAACTGACTCATGGTGTGGAAAATGTCCCAAGTGCCTCTTTACCTGCATCATGCTTTCTCCTTTCCTCAACCCCGATCAACTTGTGGAAATATTTCACCGCGACCTGCTGAATGATACCGGCCTGAAGCCCACCCTCGACCAACTTACCGGTATAACTCCGGACAAGCCTTTCGAATGTGTAGGCACTCTTGATGAAGTAAACGCTGCCTTGCAGGAGACGATCAAACAATACGGAGACCAGCCTCTTCCAGCCCTCCTCCACGATTACGCTGGTTTAAATCCATCTGTCATTGCGAGACCGGGCCCTCGGGAGACGAAGCAACCTGCCATGCCTCCAGCGCCTGTCTTAGGAAACTCAACCTTCAACGATCTTCTTAACGCCTGGAATCCCTTCAATTTTCTTCCTCCGAAATTCGAGGCATTGCTGAAAGGAGTCCTCCGTGGTTGAGCTGTTTCGCCGTCGCTTGGAGGGGAAAACCATCCTGCTGCTGGGCTTTGGCCGGGAGGGAGAATCTTCGTATCAGCTTATCAGGGAGCTGTTCCCTGACCAAATGCTATGGATTGCCGATCGCAATCCCGGGATAGCTGGGAATATTCTGCTGACTGATGATTCGAATGTGACATTTCAATGCGGGGAAGATTACCTTCAAGGGCTGAATCGGTTTGACTTGATCCTGAAATCACCCGGCATCTCCTTGAAGGATCTGAAACATCCTGCAGAGGCATCAAAAATAACTTCTCAGACGGATATCTTCCTGGAAATTTTTTGGCGGCAAACGATCGGGATCACGGGAACCAAAGGAAAGAGCACGACCAGCAGCCTGATCGCTCACATCCTGAACACCGGCGGAAGAGATTCTGTCCTGCTGGGAAATATCGGCACTCCGGCCTGGCATTTTTTTGACAGGATCACCCCTGAAACGGTTGTTGTCGACGAACTCTCTTCCCATCAGCTCGAATATATCCGCCGCGGACCACACATTGCTTTACTGCTCAATATCTATGAAGAACATCTCGATGCCTATATCTCTTACCAGCACTATCAGGCGGCGAAAATGAATATTGCAACCACCCAGACATCCGGCGATTACCTTCTGTACAACGCCGACGATCCGATCATACGAAGTCATATCTCATCATCCCCTGTGCTCTCATCCCTTATTCCCATGTCACTACACCTGCAGTATGACGTTGGTGCTTTCAGACGAAACAGCGAACTCGTTTTCCGTGTTCCCGGCCGGGAAGAGCTGGTCGTACGCGATCTCCACAACAGATACCTGAAAGGAGAACACAACCTAAGAAACATCATGGCTGCGGTTGCTGCCAGCTGGCTTCAGGGCGTATCAGAAGAGGCAATCCTCGACGGTCTGGCCTCATTCAAAGGGCTGGCTCACCGGATGGAATATGTTGGATACTACCACAACATCCACTGGGTGAACGACTCTATTGCCACCATCCCGGAAGCCTCTGTTGCGGCAGTCCAATCCCTTCCCGAAGTGGATACTCTTATCCTGGGCGGATTCGATCGGGGCATCTCCTACGAAGCCTTCGCCCGATTCCTGATTGATTCTCAGGTACGAACCCTGATCCTTGTTGGCGACGCAGGTCGCAGGCTGGGTAGGGAAATTGAAAAGATTGACGAAACAATAAAAGAGAGAAAAAACCTGTTTTATATCAACCGATTCGACCACTTGCTTCCCTTGGCTGTTGAGAATACCCTGCACGGAACAACTTGCCTGCTTTCTCCGGCTGCTTCGAGTTACGACGAATTCAGAAGCTTTGAAGAGCGAGGTTTCCGGTTTTGTGAATTGATTAAAGAGAAGTGAGAATACGAAAGACGAAAGACGAAAGACGAAGTACGAAATACGAAATACGAAAGACGAAGTACGAAATACGAAATACGAAAGACAGAAAAGCAGTCACCACCAACAAGCAATCAGCAACTATGACGTTATCACTTCGCAACCTCCCCACATCCCTGCTTCCCTACATCGCCACTTTCTTGCTGTTCTCAATGCTCTCCGCCAACGCTCAATCCTCTTATGAGGAGAAGGTTAAAGCATATATTGATGCGTATAAAGGAATTGCGATCCTGGATATGAAAACCTATGGCATCCCGGCCAGCATAAAGCTTGCACAGGCGATCCTTGAATCAAGAGCTGGACAGAGCATGTTGGCTACTGATGCCAACAACCATTTTGGGATCAAATGCCACAAGGAGTGGACCGGGAAGACCTACCGGATGGATGATGATGCTCCAAACGAGTGTTTCCGGAAATACGATAATGCCGTGGAATCCTTTCGTGATCACTCTCAGTTCCTGTCAACCAGGGATCGTTATCAATTTCTCTTTTCAATCGATGTTCAGAATTACCGGGCGTGGGCTTACGGACTGAAAACTGCCGGTTATGCCACCAATCCGAAATACCCCGACCTGCTGATCGGCATTATTGAGCGTTATTCGCTTTCTCAGTTTGATCTGCCTGAAAGTGCAGTTGCCGCAATTGTAACTACCGAGGCTGATAATAACCTCATGGAGGCTTACAGGTCGCTCTTTGTTTACTTTGGCCCAGGCCCCAACAACCGGAAGATCTATCTTAACAATCATGTACAGTGTACCATTGCTCTGGAGGATGATGACTTGCTGAAAATTGCCCGTGATTTTAGGCTGACAGCTTCTGATGCGATGGATTTCAACGACCTTAAGCGAGCCGGCGGACTGAGAGCCGGACAGGTTGTTTATCTGGGAAAGAAGAAGCGAAAAGGAATCCAGAAAATTCACGTGGTTGGGAACAACCAAACCATGTGGGAAATATCCCAGGTTTACGGAATCCGGCTTGACAATCTGTATCGCAAAAATTTACTGCCGGAGGGCTTCGAGCCACCAGCAGGGAAAGTGCTAAGACTGAGGTAGAAGGTGTTTAAGGAATGGGCTTCAGTCGGAAATTTTTCACGTTTTTTCCGGATCCAATCACCAGGTTGAGGTAGTTCTCATCTTCCATAAACCCAACGTCGAAAGGTGTCGTTCCTTTAACCCCCGACTCAATCTCCACATACCCATTCCTGTCAAACAGAAATATTTCATTGGTGGTGTTTGATGTGAATCCGATATACGATTTTCCATTGGCCATTTTCATCAGGTTTGGTGAGGAGACATCATGACGGAAGCCGTAAAAATAGATTAGCCTGAAAAACCGGTCGTAGTAATAGAGGGTATTGTTGTCGAAGAAGATGAATTCAGGTGAGCCGTTTCCAAGGATGTCATCGTAGAGGAAATAATGATTCTCAGAGAAGGTGTTGAAGTTGACCTGGCTTACTTGGCCATTCTGGCCAAAATAGGTCACCTTCCCCTGCAGATCGGTAGTCAGCCAAGGCGCTTTTGTATTGGTCAGATTTACGTAGCATACTGAGTTTGGGGAATTAGCAAAGCGTTTCATCGGTCCTCCTTTCTTCTCTCCAATACCATCGGTGATCACCAGTTCGCCACTCTTCATTGTAGCTATCAATACAGGTTTCGTGTTTTGCCCTAGTACCTGAATGGGTATACGTATGGCTTCATTCACTTCTGGAGAAGTCCACCCTTCGGTAAGTAACCCGTTCAGGTCAAAACTATAAATCCGGTTGTTGCTGAAGGCAATCACCACCTGGAAATTCTCTTTTGAGGCTGAATAGAGAGGATACACTGCCAGATCATTTCTGCCGGTTGATGAGGAGAGGGATATCCGCCGGCCTGGTGCTGCGATGGACAATCCATTCGTAGCCTTTACCGGAAACTTCATTGGGAACCGTGATGCCAGGATGCCGTCACTCCTCATCAGATAGAGATGATTTTCAGTATTGAAGAGATAAAAGAGCGAGTCTTTGTCTTTGAGTCTGACCTCATGAAAACTCCCCAGCACCCTGCCATACAGCTTTTTCTTCCAAACGATCTGACCGTTCCTGCCGATCATGTACAGGGTATTCACGGTATCGGTTACCAGCACGGCTAATGTGTCGCAGATACCTGCATGAAGGATCTGCGGTTTTCCTGCTACCAGGGTGTCGAGGGAGACCTGCCATGCCAAAGGTCCCTCCTCCGTTCTGTTTGGATTGAAATGGAGTTGAATACTTGTGAGGAACATCCCATCCTCATTGGACAGCTGGAGAGAGAAAGCCTGAAATTTCTTCAGGGAGTCGATCACGGGGATAAAAAATGGCATGTATTCAAGGTTCAGCACTTCCGGAAGTGCATCGAGAATATGTTTGGAAGCGCTGTAAAATGAGATATTTGACTGATCGGGAATATTGTCTGAGATTACCTGGAATCCGCTGTTCTCACTCAGCCACTCGCCCCGGGTATGATGGCTTAGAAAATCTTTTAGTGTCTTCTGGTTTTCAGAGAAGCAGACGAATTCTCCGATAACGGTAAAAAAAGAGAGATCGGAGGGCTCAAACAATGGACTTAACCAGATGTTCAGAACCTCAGACAGGTTGGTGCGGTATATCGGAATACCCTCCCAGTCTGTTGAATCCGTGTTTTTAGCGATCTTCCTGGAGAGTGAAAGAAGCGATTTTCTGGCAGTATCTGGATTTGCTGACTGTACAATCGTCACAACCGAAAGGGCATCTGCCCCAGGCGACCTGTCTGTCCAGCACCTTGCTATCTGCCGGCCGACCCAGGATTCAAGGGAAGGCAGGAACATCGTATCATACTTCTCGTTCAGATCGTCGAACAGGTCAATTCCTTCTGTAGAAAAAGAAGCACGCTGAAGCCTGAACTGCCATCGCCGGAAATAATCAGGATAGTTCATCAGGGCATAGATGAGGTATGCCTGGGTGTTTCCCGGAAGGATCCGTGTCACTGTAAGGGGAAGAGGAACCTGGTCGTTCAGAAGGGCCAGGGTTTGCATCGCACTGTCGGAAGCTATCGTATAACCGTTCAGGAGAAGTTCATCTTTTTTAAGATACAGGTCCAATCCACTCCAGTCGGCATAGCGGGCAAATTTCACCAGCCCTTTGTTATGGGTCTCGTTAACTCCTTTCCATAGCGCCAGTGACAGGTAGGGAAAGTTGACATAAATATTGGCATCAACCTTCTTTCCGGTGGTTGAAGCCACGGTGCTGAACCCTTTCATCACCGATACCGGTGTGTTTAATGATAACTGGTCCAGCGCCCGTTTTACCAGGTCGTCGGTGAAACTGAAAATACAAACACCTTCCCAAACGGAGGCGAAGAGTGGGTTTTTCCGGTTTTCAAAATGGATGCGGTAGATCTCAGTCTGACCATACGGACTCTGAAGAATAGTAATTTTTCCGGGATAATTCTCCGTGAAAAAAGATGCCAGTGAACTCCCGTCAAGGGAGGAGGGGACCGGCATCAGGAAAAGAGGATCAAACTTACTGCGGTTATGAAGTGATAGTGCTACAGTTAGCGGAGAATCTTTCAGGATGTCCCGTATATCGGGGCTCCAGCGCGACATTGAATCGATAAGCATCAACTGTTCCTGGATAGGTTTTACTCCCGGATATCCGAGAAATTCTTTCCAAATCAGGCTGTTGCGGGTCAGCTCTTCCAGCAGTCCGAGGGGATTGTTAATATGGATGATCAGTGCAGTTCGGTCCGGGATAGCCTGAACAGGGTCTTTCGCAGGTCGGTCGAGCGATTCATAGAGCAGGTAAGCAAGGTAAGGGATCCCCGCTGCCAGAATTACAATGGTGGTAACCTGAAAAATTCGCCTGATGAATCTCATTTTTTTAACCTGTGGTGGATAACAAAACAAAGGTATCAAAATAAAATCTTCTGCTGGGGCTCAAGCCGGAAGCTCTTTCGGTGAAACGGCGTTATTCCGTATGCAGTTATGGCTTGCCGGTGAGCTGCTGTTGGGTATCCTTTGTTTTGATTCCAACGGTACATTGGGAATTGTTCATGCACCTGCTCCATGAACTCATCGCGATAGGTCTTGGCAAGTATCGAAGCGGCAGCGATGGACAGGAACTTACCGTCTCCCTTCACAATGCAATGGTAGGGGGTCGTTAATGTGGTTCGAAACCGGTTTCCGTCAATAAGCAGAAGTTCAGGCTTCACAGGAAGCTGATTCACAGCCTGCTCCATCCCCAGAAATGAGGCATTCAGGATATTGATCTGATCAATGGTTTGAGCATCAACCTGACTGATGGCAAAACCGAGTGCATCACATTCGATCACTGTACGAAGTTTGTCGCGCTGCGACCTGGAGAGTTGCTTGGAATCGTTGAGAGAGGAGTGTTTGTATCCCTTTGGGAGGATCACAGCAGCTGCAAAGACGGGGCCAGCAAGGCAGCCTCTTCCGGCTTCGTCACATCCGGCCTCTATCAGGTTGCTGGTATAGTTGCTTTCAAGCATCTCAGTTTACAGGAAGGTAAGGCCAGATGGCCGTGTTGATAAAAAGCAGAATGACGAACAGCCAAAGCAGGAGCTCAAGCCAGAAGAGCTTTCGGCGGCGCATGAAAAAGTTGGTAGCAAAAATGGAGATGCAGACACTCAGCAAGGCTGGAAAATAGGTCAGAAGAGAGTTTGCAAAGAGGATAGTACCTATTGACGAGACCAGCATCCACAATAAAATGATGTTCTTCTTCCTGAGTTCGACCGTCTTTTCCGCTATATGGCTGATGGTATCCAACAGTCCCAGCAGCATAAATATTCCCAGAAAAGCAACTAAAATCAGCGTGTTCCATTCTACATCAGGAAATACGATATCCACCTGACCGAAATAACCGGAGTAGAGGGATAGAAGGCCAGGAAGCCGGTCGGTGAGAAAGTAGAGCACCACAAGGTAAAGAAACGGGGTAATCAGCCCGATCAATGAACTGATCCATTCCCGCCATTTCATGGAGCGATAAACCAGGAAAGCGATAAGGATGAAGCCGTAAAACAGGAGGGAAGGAAGGTAAAAAAAGGAGGATAGGGCAACGAAAAAACCGGCTGTATAGACCAGCTCGATCGGCTCTTCCTGGTTATAGGCTTCGAGCAGTGCACGCAGGATAAACAGAAGAAAAAAGGTCGAGATGTTTACCGGTGTAAGTGTAAGCCAGGAGGGAAGGAGACTGATGAAGAGCAGGAAAAGCAATGCCGGCAGTGAGGTGTTGTGCGACGCCAGATTGTGGCGTAAAATAATGTGATTGAGCCAGAAAGCCTGAAATAATACCAGCAGGAACCCAATGCACATAGCCAGGTAGGGAATTCCTGACAACCATCCAAACAGGATGCTATAAAGCGGTACGGGTCCGTTGGGAGGAGGCATCACGGGAGGATGAATGGCGCCGATGCCCCACAGCAATAGTCCTGTCACACCAATGGTGATGAACTGAACCGGAAAACTGGATTTGAAAAACCGAACCACTTCAAATTACGAATTACGCACTATGAATTACGAATAAGCTCCTAAAGGGGATTTTATTTCTCACAAATCAAAGCCAATATCCCTGCGATAGTACTTCCCCTCAAACTTGATCTTATCTGCATTTTCGTACGATTTCTTTAACGCTTCTTCCATCGTTTCGCCGAAAGAGGTGACCGCAAGGACCCGTCCACCGTTGGTAACGATCCGGCCATCCACATTTTTGGTCCCGGCATGGAACACCAGGCTTCCGGTTACTTCATTGAGGCCGGTAATCTCCTTGCCCTTTTCATATGAACCGGGATAACCATCCGATACCAGCATCACGCTGGCGGTATAGCGGGAGTCCAGCTCCATCGCAACCTCATTCAGGTTTCCGCCGGCTACAGCCTGGCAGAGTTCCACAAAGTCGCCCTTGATCCGAGGCAGTACAGATTCTGTTTCTGGATCTCCCAGCCGGCAGTTGTATTCAATTACATAGGGGACTCCTTTTACATTCATCAAACCAAAAAAGATGAAGCCGTGATAAGAGATTCCTTCCGTTTTCAGCCCTTCCAGTGTGGGAAGGATTACCTTCTTCTCAACAGCTTTCAGAAACTCTCCCTGAGCAAAGGGTACCGGAGAGACTGAACCCATGCCACCTGTATTGGGGCCGGTATCGCCGATGCCGATCTTTTTATAGTCTTTGGCTTCCGGGAAGATCCTGTACTGGTTGCCGTTTGTGATGACAAATGCGGAGAGTTCGATGCCTTCCAGGAACTCTTCGATCACTACTTTACGGGATGCAACACCGAATTTGGCATCGGAAAGCATGGCAGTAAGTTCAGCCGATGCCTCTTCCTGGGTTTGGCAGATCACTACCCCTTTGCCGGCAGCGAGACCATCAGCTTTCAGCACGAAAGGTGCATGAAGTGTATCAAGGAAAGCGATCCCCTCGGCCAGCGTCTCTTTCGTAAAGGTTTCGTACCTGGCAGTAGGGATGTGGTATTTTTTCAGGAATGCTTTGGCGAAATCCTTGCTCCCTTCCAGCATGGCTGCCTGCTTTGTTGGGCCTATGACCGGTATGTTACGGAGTTGGGGATCGGCGAGAAAAAAATCGTGAATTCCGAGTACGAGGGGATCTTCCGGTCCCACGATCACCATGTCGATATGGTAAGTGAAGCAGGCTTCACGGATAGCCGGGAAATCGTTGACGTTTATCGGAAGGTTGGTTCCAATAG
>JACZJJ010000105.1 GCA_014860625.1 Bacteroidales bacterium
GTACTGGGCATTTGCTCTGCCCTGGCAGTTACGGCAAAGCTCGAGCCATCGGTGGTTATGGCCCTTTCAGTAGTGTTTGTGCTGGCCATAGGCAATGTATTGATCTCACTTCTGAGAAAAACAATCCCCCCCAGGATCAGGATCATCGTGCAGCTTACAGTAATTGCCACACTGGTTATTCTGGTCGACCAGTTTCTGAAGGCTTTTGCTTACGATGTTAGCAAACAGCTCTCTGTTTTCGTGGGCTTGATCATCACCAACTGTATCATCATGGGAAGATTTGAAGCCTTTGGAATGGCGAATAAACCATGGCCATCATTTTTAGATGGTATCGGGAATGCTCTTGGATATGGATGGATACTCATTGTTGTAGGTTTCCTCAGGGAATTGCTCGGCTCCGGCACTGTTTGGGGATACCCTGTCCTGGAAAAGATCGGGCTCTATAACTGGGGATATGAAAATAACGGAATGATGATCCTTCCCCCCATGGCCCTGATCGTTGTGGGTATCATCATCTGGGTGCAGCGAGCCAAAGTTCGTGATCTCATTGAAGAGAATTAATCTGAACCTGTACAAGTTATCTGATCATGCAAGAAATAGCAAGTATATTCGTCAAATCGATCTTCATCGACAACATGGTCTTCGCCTATTTTCTGGGGATGTGCTCCTACATCGCCGTGTCGAAAACCGTGAAGACATCCGTTGGACTGGGAATTGCTGTCATCTTTGTTTTAGGCATTACTGTTCCGGTTAACTACCTGATCAATGAGTACCTGTTGGGACCCGGTTCACTTTCATGGATCGACCCTTCATTCGCCGATGTTAACCTCAACTTCCTTTCCTTCATTATTTTCATCGCTGTAATTGCATCCATGGTACAGTTGGTTGAGATGGTGATTGAGAAATTCTCCCCGGCACTTTACAATTCGTTGGGTATCTTCCTTCCTCTGATTGCTGTGAACTGCGCCATCCTGGGCGGATCACTATTCATGCAGGAGCGCGAGTACCAGTCGCTTGCCGAAGCCACTTCGTTCGGATTGGGATCGGGTGTGGGTTGGCTGATTGCCATTGTGGGTATTGCAGCCATCCGCGAAAAAATTCGCTATTCGAATGTTCCTGCCCCTTTGAGGGGTTTGGGCATCACCTTTATCATCACCGGGTTGATGGGGATAGCATTTATGATGTTTATGGGAATTAAAATCTAAGCGCGCTCAATAAAAATAGTATGATTCTGCAAGTAAGCATTGGAGTAGTTATAGTATCAAGCATCATCGTGTTTCTCACCATTTTGCTAATACTGGTAGGCATGTTGCTCTATGCCAGGTATAAACTTACCCCACAGGGAAAAGTGAGACTGATCCTGAATGGAGAGAGAGAGATGGAAGTGGATCCGGGCTCAACGGTATTGACCACCCTGGCTACCAACGATATTTTTCTGCCTTCGGCATGCGGAGGTGGTGGTACCTGTGCTATGTGCAAATGCCAGATCACCGAAGGGGGAGGCAGCATTTTGCCAACAGAAGTGGGATATTTCACACGAAAAGAGCAACAGAATGACTGGAGACTCGCATGCCAGGTGAAGGTGAGGGAAGATATGGACATCAATATCCCTCCCGAAATTTTTGGTATAAAGAAATGGGAGTGCGAGGTAATTTCCAACCATAATGTAGCTACTTACATTAAAGAGTTTATTGTAAAACTTCCTGAAGGTGAACACCTTGAATTCATCTCAGGAGGTTATGTGCAAATCGATGTCCCGAAATGTGTGGTTGATTACAAAGATATCAATGTCGAGCAGGAATATGTTGACGACTGGGATAAATACAAGATGTGGGATCTGAAGATGAAGAACCCCGAACCGATCTTCCGTGCATACTCTATGGCTAACCACCCGGCAGAGAGCAACATCATCATGCTCAATATCCGGATTGCCACACCGCCATGGGATCGCAAGAAGAATACCTTTATGAATGTCAACCCCGGCATCTGTTCTTCCTACGTATTTTCCAGGAAGCCGGGAGACAAAGTAACTATCTCAGGTCCTTATGGAGAATTTTTCATCAAGGATACCAACAGGGAGATGATGTTCATTGGCGGTGGCGCCGGGATGGCACCCATGCGGTCCCATATTTTTGACCTTTTCAAAACGAAACACTCCAAACGGAAAGCTTCATTCTGGTACGGCGGAAGATCACTCAGGGAATTGTTTTACATCGATGAATTTGAAAAAATTGCAGAGGAGAATCCCAACTTCGATTTCCATGTTGCTTTGTCGGAACCTCAACCCGAGGATTACTGGTCGGGACCTGTTGGTTTCATCCACAAGGTTATCTTTGAAACCTATCTTGCGAATCACCCTGAACCGGAGGAGATTGAGTATTATCTCTGCGGACCGCCTCAGATGAATGACGCAGTGCTGAATATGCTCGATTGCATGGGGGTCCCGGAAGAGATGATTTCGTTCGACGATTTTGGTATTTAACATACTACCCTACATTTTATCATTTTGAAAAGCGAAGTCATTTCTGCCTTTCGACCACACTATCTGTTTGGATATTTTGTTCCTTTGGCACTTCTTTTATGGGTTGGCTGCGCTCCCTCCACCTCATCAGATAAGATTGATTTTAGAGGCGAGGCACAGGGAACTTATTACGCGGTAACCTATTATGATGAGGCAAACCGAAACCTCCAGCCTTCCATTGATTCGCTGCTGAAGGCGTTCGACCAAACCGCATCCTTATGGGTTGATTCTTCGCTGATCAACCGGGTAAATAACAATGACGATGTGATTGTAAATGATGACTTTTTGGAGCTCTTCAGGATGTCGCAGGAGGTCTCATCACAGACAAACGGCGACTTTGATGTAACTGTGGGTCCACTGGTCAGGGCCTGGGGATTTGGACCGGAGAACATGCCCGTTATTGGCCCCGGGACTGTTGACAGTTTGCTCCCACTGGTAAACTTCAGGCAGATCCAGGTTAGGAATGGCAAGGTGATCAAGGCATTTCCCGGGATAAAAATTGACTTTAATGCCGTGGCCCAGGGCTATTCTGTCGACATTGTGGCACGGTTCCTCGAGTCGAAAGGAATTGAAAACTACCTGGTGGATATTGGCGGGGAGGTTTATGCACACGGCGCCAAACCCGACGGAAAGCCATGGGTGGTTGGCATCGAGAAACCGTCGAAAAATCAATCTTCTTCCCGGGAGATAGAAGCGCAACTACCAGTTATAAACCGCGCCGTGGCCACATCCGGAAACTACCGGAAGTACTATGAAAAGGATGGTGTTCACTACTCTCACACCATTGACCCGCACACCGGATATCCGGTGAAACATTCGCTGTTGGGAGTGACCGTTGTGGCCTCAACCTGTGCCTCTGCGGATGCCTTTGCTACCGCCTTCATGGTTATGGGGGTTGACAGTGCTATGAAATTCCTTGATCGCGACACCTCGGGACTTGAAGCCTATTTTATCTCTTCTGGCCCGGATGGCAGTTATCAAACCCTGATGACGGATGGGTTGAAGAAATCATTGACAGAGATCAACCGGTGAGTTAACGGTTCTCGCAGGCTTCTCCTCCATCCGAATTGCCGCAAGTGCATCCTATGCGCTTCCCTGTGCCGGGATCGACACTGGAGCAGGATTTTTTGAATTCACCGTCTTTCTTAACGAACATCTTGATGGCGATCGCTGCGATTGCGATTGCTATAAGCACGAAGGATAGCAGGAGTAATTTCAACATTTTCGGGAAATCGAACGAAATAAATTAGATTGCAAAAATACGCCATTTTTGTGCAATTTTCCTTTTTATCCTACATTTGTAATGAAGTCGGGGCGACAAATGCTTTAAGCACAACAAAGAGATCATCATGATATTAGACGTTTCAGTATACGAAAACATGATTGCCGTACTCAGGGAGAGGGAGAAAGAGATGAAATGCCTCTACAAAGTGCATGAGATCATCAACGAAAACCTGCCGATTGACGACTTTTTTATGGAAATCGTTAAGCATACCTGGGGTGGATGGCAATATCCTATTATTACCCGGGTAAAGATCACTTATGAAGGCAGGGTCTACAAAGAACCGGGATGGACAGAGACAGAGTGGGTCCAGACTGCAGACATCGTAATTGACGACAGCGTATTTGGAAAGATCGAGGTTTACTACACCCAGTTCAAACAGCTGATTGGCAGCAGTCAGTTCCTCCCCGAAGAGCAAAAGTTGTTGAACACCATTGCGGCTAATATCAGCAGTTATATTTTTAGCAAAAAATTGCTTGAGACCCTGGAAGCTCTCGAACGAGATAACAACCGTGAGGAGGGAGTGCAAGAAAACCTGCTTGATTTGCTTCCTGTCAAAGCTGACGTTCATTGGCTATGGCGAAGGGAGATGGTGGATAAGATTGCCGCAAAAATTGAACTGAACAACTTTGGCATAGAAGCGATGTATCTGATAGGCAGCACCAAAAATGCCACTTGTGGTCCGGCCAGCGACATCGATATCATGATTCATTTTGATGGGGATCAGGTTCAGGAGTGTAAGTTGAAGGCATGGTTTGATGGGTGGAGCCAATGCCTTTCAGTGATCAACTTCGTGAAAACCGGTTACCAGACCGATGGACTGATCGACCTGCATATCATTACCGATGACGATATCAGGGAAAAAACAAGTTTTGCTTGCATGATCGGAGCTGTTACCAATGGCGCAACACTTATCAAAAAAAGGTCGGATGACTGAATGTTTCTTTGTTTCAGATCTCCATGGCAAGATCGATCGATACACGAAACTTTTTTTGCTGATAGAGCAGGATAAACCTGATGCTGTTTTCATAGGGGGGGATCTTCTTCCTCATTTTCTGGCAAGAAATGAACTTTACGATGACTTTGTTGTCGACTATTTTTTTCCGAACCTTACCCGGCTGAAAGAACTTTTAAAGGATCACTATCCGCAGATTTTCCTGATTTTAGGTAACGACGACGCACGGATTGAAGAAGAGGTGTTTGCTGAAGATGCTTATAAGGAGTTGTTTTATTACATAAACCAGAGGAAGGTTTTGTTTCACAACCATCCTGTTTTCGGTTATTCCTTTGTGCCCCCAACTCCGTTTCAGCTGAAGGACTGGGAAAAATATGACGTCTCCAGGTATGTGGATCCCGGATGTGTACATCCTGTTGATGGCTTCCGTACAACTGAGCCAACAGAAGCGATCGAGTATGCTACCATTCAAAAAGATCTGGAGGATTTAACACGGGATGAGGATCTTTCCAAAGCCATTTTTTTGTTCCATTCACCCCCTTACGAAACATTTTTAGACAGGGCAGCGTTGGATGGCATGATGGTTGATCACGTGCCCCTCGACCTCCATGTTGGCAGTATTGCGATGAAGAAATTTATCGAGGAGAAGCAGCCGCTGCTTACCCTTCACGGACATATCCATGAGTCGACCCGGTTAACCGGCAATTGGATGCAGCGCATCGGCCATACGGTATCCTTCAACGCTGCGCATGACGGCCCTGAACTGTCAGTTATTCAGTTTGACGCAGAACATCCGGAAAATGCCAGGAGGATGCTTGTTTGATGTTTTTTCCGAACTTTGCATCATGCCTCTCTCTATCGCCTCACTTAACTCTGGAAGCAACGGAAATTGCTATTACATTGGCAATGAAGATGATGCTGTGCTGATCGATGTCGGGATCTCCTGCCGTGAAACTGAACGCAGGATGGCCAGGCTTGAGTTATCTATCAGAAAAGTGCGCGCCATCTTCATCTCTCACGAGCACAGCGATCACATCCGTGGAGTAGAGGTTCTCTCTCGGAAACACGGCATCCCGGTCTATATGACTTTATTGACTTACAGCCAGAGCCGGATGAGGCCCGATCCCTCACTGGTGAGATCCTTCCTGGCACATGAGCCGGTAGAAATCGGAAGCCTGACCATTCACCCTATCCCCAAGCAGCACGACGGCGTCGATCCCTGCAGCTTCTCTGTATCTTCCAATGGAACCACCGTGGGTGTCTTTACCGACATTGGGATCGCCTGCGATCAGGTGGCAGAAAGGTTCAGCCAGTGTCATGCCGCCTTCCTGGAAGCTAACTATGACGAAAAAATGCTGCAGGATGGAAACTATCCAATTCACCTGAAAAGACGGATTCGCGGAGGTCGGGGGCACCTCTCAAACACGCAGGCACTGGAGACCTTTATGTGGTACCGGGCGCCCTTCCTGAAGCTCCTGCTCTTGTCCCATCTATCTGCCAACAATAATCATCCGCAAATCGTGCTTGATCTTTTTCAACCTCACACCAACGGGGTTCAAGTAACGGTTGCCTCACGGCATGAAGCATCACAGGTCTATTGCATATAATCCCCTGAGGATCCCCGCCCCAGGCCTTCTGTTAAGCCCTGTATTTTTACGATCCTGAAAATCGGACTGAAATAAAAAATTGTAATTTTACTGCTGTAGTGAAATGTGTTTTAATGCCTTGAAAGGCAAACTAAAATTATTCATGGCCAGGCAGTTTCTTTTTTACCTCAGGATATTTCTTTTCTGGGTCCTGGTTTTTCTGACCCAGCGTATTGTTTTTTTATTCGTGAACGCATGTCAGCTGAAAAACGATTCAGTATCAACGATCGCCAAAACTTTTCTTTACGGGGAGATCATGGATATTTCCGCCACTTCCTACATCCTGTTCGTTGTGATTGTGATATTTTTCCTTACCCTGGCTGCTGAAAGGATTATTTTTGAAAGGATAGTAAGGGGGTTGGTATACCTGCTGCTTGTATTTTCCACACTCTTGACCGTTGCCGATGCAGCGCTTCAGCTTTATTGGGGTACACGATTGAACGAAAAGGCACTTTCGGTCCTTCTCTATCCACGAATGGCGATTGATGCCGCAGGAAGCTCCAACTACCTGCTGCTTCTCGTGATCCTGGTGTCGGTATCGGCTGCCCTGATCTGGCTTTCCCGATTTTTCATGTTTCGTGGCAGGGAGACAACGATCCCATCGAGAGGAGCTGCAGCACTTCTCTCGCTGCTTTTGATTCCCTTTCTTGTGATTGGAGCGAGGGGAGGAGTTCAGAAATATCCACTGGGGAAATCGACCGTCTTCTTTTCTTCAAATTTTACCTGCAATTATGCCGCACTCAACCCAATCTGGAATTTCTCAGATGTTTTGATCAATGCTTGCAAGGATCCCCGTGATGCATTCCGGTTTTATCCCGATGAGGTAGTGAGGAGAGAGGTGTCTGCACTTTTTGCAAAAGAGGATTCAGCATCGGTTCCACGGCTTTTCTCAGTTGACCGGCCCAATATTGTGATGATTCTCCTGGAAAGTTTCACTGCCGGAGCACTTCCAAAAATGAACGGAATTCCGGTAGCGTTGAGATTGAATGAGCTGCTCGACAGTTCGCTGTGGTTTTCAAATTTCTATGCAAGCGGCTTCCGCTCTGAACATGCGTTGGTTGCCCTTCTGAGCGGAACCCCTTCGATGCCCGGAGGCTCTCTGCTGAGAGAAGGCAATAGGGTGATCAGGCTTCCTCTGTTTCCGAAACTCATCAAAGACTCTCTGCACTACTCCCTGTTCTTTTACAACACCTATGACATTCACTATGCCCGGATGAACGACTACCTCTCTTTTTCCGGATTCGACAGGGTAGTCTCCAACGATAATTTCGGCCAATGCAGACAGCATCAGTGGGGAGCTTATGATGAATGCCTGTTTGATTTTGTCTTGCAGGACCTACCGGCCAATGGACATTCTTTCTTCTGCCTTGTTCTGACAAGTGTCTCCCATGAGCCGTTCAAGGCCGATGTACGAAAACTTTATCCAGGAGTAAATGATGAGGAGAGGTACAAAAATACAGTCTACTATACCGATAGCTGTCTTGGGGCGTTTCTCGACAGCGCTCGGTTGAAGCCCTGGTACAAGAACACCATCTTCGTCATTCTGGCCGATCACGGTCATGCCTGTCCGGGAAACTACGACTATTTTGATCCGCACCGGTTCCACATTCCTTTCCTGATCTACGGCGAACCATTAAGGAAAGAATTTAAAGGGAGGTGCATCGCATCCCCGGCTTCACAAACGGATTTTCCGGCCTCGATTCTCCACCAGCTGGGCATGGGTTCAACTCAATTCCCGTTCAGCCGCGACATGCTCAGTGAAGAATCGTCCCGTTTTGCGTTTTACTGCTTCAGCGACGGATTCGGCTTCATCTCTCCGGGAAGTTGCTATGCATATAACAAGGACTTGGGACGTATCGTTTACTCTTCCCCGGGAGATCCGGCTGATAGCCTTGATATAGTTCGCGGAAAAATAATAATCCAATGGATATCCGGCGAGTTAAGAAACCTGAATTGATCATACCAATGGATAAAAAACGATTCTTTCTCCTGTTCATATTTCTCTTGCTGATTCTACGAACAGCTTATGGATTGGTAACGGAGATTTGGTCGCCAGACGAGATGCAGATTCTCCTTCTGGGGTTAAAATTCTATACATCGCACGACTGGCCGTTTTTCGGTCCATTCGTAGTCTACAATTTTTACCAGATTCCGGGTGCATTGCAGGCGCTTCTCACGGGAGGTCCGCTCTTCCTCTTCCCGTTTGCTGAAACTCCTTTTATTTTCCTGAGCCTGATAACATTCCTGGCTCTTTGCTTACTGAGCTGGTACATAGAAAAACGGGTAACCGGACTTCCCTGGTGGCTGATATGGGGCTTAGTAATGGCGCTTCCCTGGTCGGTACAGTTCGGCACGCGAATCATCAATCCATCCTATGAGCTTGTGTTTTCAGTCCTGTTTTTTATTGGTTTTTTTGAGCTTATGCCACTTTACAAAGAAAAGCTGATCTCCCCGGGATTAGCCTCATTCATGGTTGGGATCTCCCTGGTTTGTATGCTGCAACTCCAGCTCTCATGGGTACTGCTGCTTCCGTTTGTTCTCGCCATCCTGATCTTCCTGCTCTCCAACCGTTCGCTCAGGCTTAATCATGCCGGGATGTTCAGTCTCGGCCTGCTTGCCGGACTACTCACCCTGATACCCACTCTGCATGTATATGGTTTTTCAGCATACAACGGGGCCGCATCCTATGTTGTTTTTCAAACAGAGAATCTTTTGAAATTCGTTGACATCCTCATAAGGTTTCTCTCTTTTTCAACTTATGAAGTCTCCTATTTTCTTGGGAAGCCTTCCGATCGTTTCATGGAAATGAGATTATATCCCTGGATGATGCCGAGCTCTTTCCTGCTGCTGGGCTTTGGGTTCATCCAGGTTGCTTTTTTCATCGTCAGTTTCTTCCTGAAGAGAAATCAGCCTGACTGGAAATTTGTCAAATGGTTAAGCTTTTCGACCGTGATTGTGATTTGCCTCTATTTCCTTTTTTCCAGCAAAGGACCTTCCTCGCACACATTCTATATCCTTTATCCGGTATCTCTGATCTACTCGATGTTCTGTTACCAGTATATATTTCAGAAAAAACCCCGGTTGTTCAAAATCGTCTTCATTGTTGTACTGCTTTCTGGCGCTGTCTATATGACTGGTATGGCCCGTTACAACTATAAGTTCAGGTCTCTATATGTCGACAGAGAGCGTATTCAGAAAGCGATAGATAAAAAAGATTACACCTTGGCAGGAAAACCCCTTGTAAACAAATGGATTGACGGAAATTAACCCGATCGTGTGACGTTACGGCCTGCAAAAGCAACACATTTGATAGTATTAGTTGTTTAAGACAATTTCAGTCTTCCCGGCAAGGAGGAGGCAATGGCAATCATCCTTGCCAATCAGGTAGGTTCCGATAACAACAGGCATCGATCCATTCATCATTAAAAAATCAAACTCCATGCCCTCCCTGGTGGTCATGTCCATCAAACCATCGGTAAAAATAGTATAGATTCCCTGGGTCCTGTTGATGCTGTCCTGATAGGGATCTTCATGTGAAAAATCAAGTCCCTCTCCGGTACTCTTCTTACTTACGCTGTACCACCAAAGGTAAACCGGATCTCCATTGGAATTTTTAATCGTCACTGTCAGCATTTTGTACTCTTGGGTGCAAATAATCGCTTTGTCGTTTTTACAGGAAGGGAGAGCGGAGAACAGCCCCAGGATTAATAGTCCGCTTTTAAGGGTATAAAAAAAAGATCTCATAACAACAAAATTTAAGCAATTCATTCAAATAAAGGTATGAAGTATTATGATTCCTGGTACCAAGATTGCAGATTAATTTCTGCTTTGTATCCGGAAATTAAACAGCATATCTTTTAAGAAGCAATCAAAAAAACCTCCAGATGAAAAAACCGGTCCTCTTTTTAATGTTGTGTTTGGCAATGGTATTAAGGATTTGAACTGAATATGGAGAGTACCGAAAGAATTTCAGTACGGATGGTCAACATCATCGGACAAACAGTGAGAGAAATTGACCTTGGCAAGATGAATGCCGGAACCCACCTTGTCTCTCTGGACCTCACGGGATTGCCTTCCGGAATTTATACTTGCAGCGTCGAAGCCGGAGGGAAGCAGGTATCACGGAAAATGATGATCAGGTAAGTTTCTGATTTTCTGAGATTAAAATATGTTAAATATTTAATATTTCTGCTGAGGTGGGGCATTTGTGTCGTACCTTTGTAGAAATTTATTCCCCTGAAAAAGCTGTCAATCGGTGATTTTAAGATTCGCGTTCCCATTATACAGGGTGGGATGGGTGTAGGTGTCTCATTATCGGGACTAGCCTCTGCCGTTGCGAATGAAGGAGGCGTTGGTGTCATCTCCAGCGCGGGCCTTGGACTCCTGTACAAGCAGATCTCTTCTGATTTTCTTGAAGCAAGTATTTACGGTCTGAAAGAGGAGATCCGCCTGGCCAGGGAGAAGACAAAAGGGATCATCGGAGTGAATATTATGGTTGCCATGTCGAATTTTGTTGACATGGTGAAAATATCCATTGCCGAAAAAATAGATGTCATTTTTGCCGGAGCGGGATTGCCATTCGAACTCCCCTCATACCTGACAAAAGATAGCACGACCAAGCTGGTTCCGATCGTCTCTTCGGCACGTGCTGCAAAACTGATCTGTGACAAGTGGATCAGCAAATACAATTATCTCCCGGATGCCATTGTGGTAGAGGGCCCAAAAGCGGGAGGGCATCTTGGCTTCAAGGCTGAACAGATCGATGACGAGTCGTATTCGCTGGAGAATCTGATCCCCGAAGTAGTTAGCATCTTGAAACCTTTTGAGAAACAATTCGGTCGCAAGATCCCTGTGATTGCTGCGGGAGGGATCTATACCGGCGAGGATATGTACAATATCATGAAGCTGGGAGCTGCAGGTGTACAGATGGGGACGATATTTGTCACCACCAACGAATGTGATGCTTCCAATGGGTTTAAACAAGCCTACCTTGGAGCCAAACAAGAGGATATTGGAATCATTAAGAGTCCGGTTGGCATGCCAGGCAGGGCTATTTTTAACGACTTCCTGGAGAAGGTCAGGCAGGGAAAGAAACAACCCATCTCCTGTCCCTTTAAATGTATCCGAACCTGCGATGTTTCATCAAGCCCTTACTGCATCATCATCGCACTGATCAATGCGGTAAAAGGGAATTTTAATGGCGGATATGCCTTTGCCGGTACCAATGCTTTCAAGGCTACGTCCATCATCTCCGTGAAAGAGACCTTTGAAACACTGAAGAACGAGTTCAAGGAGAAAGTGAAATCACTGAAACAGGCATCCGGAAATAGCCTGTTGCCACCATCAACAACGTGACCTGTCAGGGGACGAACACACAACTTTTATCTTCCTGGAAACCGACGAATACATGCTGCATGAACAGCGGGATGGCTGGATCTGTGGTTTGGGCAATGGTCTCCTCCTGAATGATTTGGTTGTTCAGAAGCCGAAAGCCGATGATTGCATCATATGAATCATTGGGAAGCCAGAGATCCTTGAATCCATTGGAAAGGGTTAACGCTGACAGACACATGTTCCGCAAACCGTACTGATGATTGCTGACACCGGATTTTTCAGCCAGTAACTGCAAAGAGCCACTCTCCACCCGGGCCATTTTTAATGTGCCTCCGATATGTGGAGTCTCCACCCAGGCGATCTCAAGCTTTCCGTCACCATCCAGGTCATGAATGGCGGCAATGTTCAGCCACCTCTTCGGAATTCCGATGAAATTACTGTGGACAAACGGCACCAGGACATCTCCAGCAATTTTGTAAACCGATACGCTGGCTCCGAAATCAAGACTGGTCATGATCGTGATAACCTCCGGTTTCCCGTCGTTGTCAACGTCAAAGAGTCTCGGCTGCAGATCCTCAAAAACAAACCTGTCATCCAGCTTGAGATAGAGTTCTTTCTCTTTGCTGACGACCAGCAATCCTCCCGCTTCTATTGTATCACCCAGAACGCCATGATTGTAGCGGGTGGTTGGATCCACATACCGGGCGCTGACACTCTTATCGTCATTGTATGCGATTAAATTTTCGGGCAGCGGAATGTAGGAGTTTTCTGGAATAACAGGAGTGTAATCGGTTTGATCATATTGACATCCCGGGAAAACCAGAATCAACATCACGATCACTCCTGAGATGAATTTTTTATCCATGGGGTATTTGTTCTTTTGGCTCTTTATTGTTCAATCCCGAACTTCAGACCGGTATCATGGCAAATAATCTGTGCAGCATCCCGTGCCGATTTCAGGGCTACCGGAAGTCCTCCTCCGGGAATGGACCAATGTCCTGTATAATAGAAGTTTTTAAGTCCTGGCAGAGTAGGCTTGATCGGGGACCTGGAGATGATGTTTTTACCGGGTAACCAGCCCTGGGCTGACCCTTTCCAGTTGTTCGTATACCGGTAAATGCTGGCTGGAGTTGCCACGTCCACCTCTTCCACATGCTCTGTGATCCTTCCGAACCGCTTCTCCAATATGTCGATTACCTCTCTGGCAAAAATTGTTTTTTCCCTGGAGTACAATGCCCGGTTACGTTTCCTGAGATCGATCCACCAATCGGCTTCCCTGGTATAGAAACTGACGGAGACAACTGTTTTCCCTGCTGGAGCCAGGGTAGGATCATAATTGTAAATATTCGCTTCAAGCCTGGAGTAAGTTGTCCCGTCGGGCGATACCAGATCCTGTTCAAGTGGCATCCTCAGAAAATGAGATTCCCCTTCAAAACTTCTTTTTATCCCCAGGGATACGATCACGAGAGAGTGATATACGTTCAGATTCTCCAGATTTCCCAAACTCCTGATTTCATTGTTGATATATTTTCCGTCCAACGCTTCAAATACGGTATAATGCCAGTCGGCTGCAGAGAGAACAAGGTCTGAATCCACGCTACTCCCATTTTCAAGCTGGATACCTTCAGCCCGGTTATTCCGAACTAAAATTTTTCGTACGGGAGATTTGAAATGAATCTCTCCTCCAAGTTTAAGGTATGTATCTTTCAGTTTTTCTATGAAGTGTGCGGCTCCTCCAACAGGATATCCGGCAGCCCTCAAGTCTCCATAAGCCAGTGGTAGGGTGATGACCATCAGGGGAACCTCCTCCCCGTCGAAAAGCAATTCAAACGCCTCTCTCAAAAACGGGCTTTTAAGTTTCCGGGCAAAGGAGTAATTGGTCTCTTTACGTATCCTGTTCAGGAACCACAGCAGAGGGAGATACTTCATATACCTCACTTTTTGCGTTAAAGGCAGTAATTGAGGGACCTTTTTTATCATGGGCGGGATCTCAAACGACTGTATCCTTCGCATGGACTGGATCAGCTTATCAATTTCGATCCTATCATCTGGTGAAGTTTCAACAAGGTAGCTCCTAAGCCTGTCGAGATTTGTGTAGAGATGAAAAATGGTCTCTCCTGATGGGCTTCGCGTCTCTTTCACTTCAATATCCATCCGGCTCTCATGGGTGATGAAATGGATGGATTTCATATCAATCAGTTCCGACCACAACAGATAAAAAGGATTTGCCGGTCCCGACCCCAACAGCCATTGAAATCCGCTTTCAAACGTATACTCCCCTCTTTTCCAGCTAACGCATAGTCCACCAGGACGATCGTTCTGCTCAAAGATTGTAGTATGAAAGTCACTCATTTGCAGGTAGCAACCAGCAGCGAGTCCCGACACACCAGCTCCGATAATGGATACTTTCATTCTGGTTACGTTGACATCAAAAGTAATAAAATGTTGCTATCTTTACCTCAAAAAGAACTCAAGTAATCATCAAACTCAGTTATAATATGCCTGGATTCAAGATCATTCATTCAGATGTTCTTACCTGGAGGATTGAACTGGGAATTCAATTCCAACAACGGAATGTTCCTCGTCTCTATAGGCTTCAAAATCTTCGGAAAAAAATAAATTAAATCAGATACTTCTATTGTTAACGGGGGTTATTCGTATATTTGTATCTAATTAATCAAGATGTATGAAAGCTCTGTACCAATCTGCAATCCTGATTATTCTTTTACTGGGAAGCATATCCGGCCGTTCTCAGCAGATCACCCTGGCCGACTCAGTCACGGCTGTAGAAGATACTCTTTTTCGAGAGCTGGATGAAGTGGTGATTACCGCCACGCGCGTTCCCGAGCGAATTATCGATATCCCCTATTCTGTTGTCCGTCTTAACTATTCGAACTACCAGTTCGACCGAAAGATAGGGGCCAACGATATGCTCTCTGCAGTACCTGGTCTCTTCCTGCAATCAAGATATGGGAACCACGATGTAAGGTTTTCAATCCGAGGCTTCGGAAGCCGCTCCAATTCCGGCATCAGGGGCATCCGGATCCTGCTCGACGACATTCCTGAGTCGGAACCCGACGGCCAGACCCGTATTGAAGCGATTGACTTCAACTCCATCGGAAGGATAGAAATTGTCAAGGGAAATGCCTCCTCTCTCTATACCAATGCTCCCGGCGGGGTAGCGAATTTTATCAATGACATTGAGTTCGACAACTCCTCACTGGTTCAATTCAACCAGGCCGGATCGTTCGGTTTATTCAGGAATGGCGTCAAAGCGGCCTTTCGCACCAACAAGTACCGTCTCCTCAATACTTACAGTTACCAGAACTATGATGGCTTCAGGGAGCACAACAACGAGTTCTGGCATATCCTAAACACAGTTGTAGAGACAACACCTTCAGAGCATACCCGCCTTACCATTCTTTTCTACTTTGTGGATGGGATGATCAAACTTCCAGGCTCGCTGACAAAAGCAGAGTTTGAGCTGGACCCCTGGCAGGCCAATCCAAAATCGGTGAGTCGCGATGAAAAGCGGATCACCACAAAAGGGAGGATTGGGATCAGGTATAATGCCACATTCGGTAAAAAACTGAACAACGACATAGAGATCACTACATACGGGGCAATCAAGTATTTTGAACGTACCTCACGGGAGTACAGGATCATCAACCGCTATGGACTCGGCTTCAGCGGAAAATATATCCACCGGCATAAGATTGGAAGCAGGACAAATGAGATCATGGTTGGCGGCGACCTCTTTGCACAGCCTGCCCGCAGCGAGTATTACGATAATATCAATGGCCAGCGTGGCGACCAGATCAACCAGCTCACATCGGAAAACATTGGGAACAAAGGATTTTTCCTCTCCGATAATTTTGAAATACTCCCTGATAAGATGTTCGTGCTTCTGACAGGCCGGTATGACAATATTGGCTACCACCTCGAAGAAGAGACCCTCCCTTCACGGAAAGATCAACGGAGGTTCCAGGCGTTTACTCCCAAGATCGCACTGAATTACAAAATACTCTCACTGCTGGCGGTTTACGGCTCATTCGGATACAGCTTCGACGCCCCGGCTGGCAATGAACTGGACAGTCCCGATCCGCTATACCTGTTCAACAGCAATCTGAAACCACAGGAGTCACAAAACTTCGAAGCTGGGATCAAGGGAAAATTGTACCAGCGGACCTCGAAATGGTTCAAGCGGGTATTGTTTGAAGCAACAGGTTTTTATATTGTGGTGAATAATGAGATTGTTCCCTTTGAAGTGCTGGGGGATGTCTTTTTCCGTAATGCAGCTAAAACCCATCGATTGGGGACAGAGCTGGGAGGGCTGGTGGAAATTTGGGAAAACCTCAACGTTGAAGCCTCTTATACATGGTCACACTTCCGTTATCAAACGTATGAAGCTTTAATAATAGAGATCGATACAGCCGGGAATTTTATTCAGACAGAAAAGGATTTTGCCGGTCATATCGTTCCCAGTGTTCCTGCGCACAATCTTTACCTGGCTCTTTCTTATTCCCACCCGTTTGGGAAACATTTCAACGTTTTTGCCAAAATGAGCTACCAGGGAATCAGCGGTTTGTGGGTCGACGATGCCAACACTGACGAAACAGCACCTTACAACCTGCTAAACAGCGTGGTTGGAGTGGATATGCGGTTCGGAAGGTTCAGCCTGATGCTCTCCGGTGGGGTGAACAACATCTTCGATGTGACCTATGTCGGCTTTACCAACACCAATTCGGCGGATAAACGATTCTACGAAGCCGGCGCTCCACGCGATTATTTTGCTTCCATTAACTTTGGGTACAGGTTCTAGTACTCATCCCCGACCCCTCTCTAAAAATCAGTTTTACCTTGCACCTGAAGAGAGACTGCTGTTCAGGAGCGGCTTGTTTCAGGTTATATCTTTAAAATATTTTGGAATAATCAGGCTATAGACTTATATTTGCAAAAATTAATCAGGTTATAGCCTCATGAAAAAGCAAAAATTGATTTTGGATCAGGTGGAAAGGAGTCTGCAATCTATGAGCCACTTGTCTGATCTTATTATCCCCGGATCAGGTTGGATTCATTCAATTCGACAAGCCCTTGGCATGTCCTTAAGGCAACTTGGCAAGCGGATGAACATAACACCTCAGAGTGTTAATGAGATTGAGACACGGGAGAAAAACGGCACAGTCTCAATAAATGTACTCAGGCAAGTTGCTTCTGCTCTTAACATGAAGCTGGTATATGGGTTTATACCGAAAAATGGCTCTCTCGAATCGATGATAGAAGAGAAGGCCGCTGAATTAGCTGCCATGATTGTCAGACGTACCTCTGCGAGTATGTTACTGGAAGATCAGGAGAACTCGGAGGAGAGACTCAAAAAAGCCATTGATGAGAAAATAACGGAGATCAAACAAACTATGCCAAAGTATCTATGGGATTAAACCTGGAATATATCAATGGGCAAACACCAATTGATGAGGAGGAGAAGGAAGAACTGAAAATTAAAACGATTTCTTCAAGAAGAGAACTGGATGAATTTGAACAAAAAAATATCGAGGAAGCAATTGAATGGACTTTAAGAACTAATTTTTCATTGGAAGAGATTCTTTCTGAGGCATTTATTTTAAAGGTCCATTTAAAAATGTTCAATCATATATGGAAATGGTCAGGCCAGATAAGAAAGTCGAATAAAAATATTGGCGTGGATAAGTATCTTATTCCTGTGGAGCTCAGGAAGGTGATTGATGATTGTAAATACTGGATAGCAAATGACTCCTTTCCTCCAGATGAGATCGCAGTAAGGTTTAAGCACCGATTGGTTAAGACGCATATTTTCCCAAATGGTAACGGACGGCATTCCCGTCTTTGTGCGGATATCCTAATATCGCATGGATTTAATCGATCTGTATTTTCCTGGGGGTCATATGATTTGTCAATAAAAGGGGGAGTCAGAACTCGATATCTTGAAGCTATTTACAAAGCCGATGCAGGAAACTATGAACAGCTGGTTCTCTTTGCAAGATCCTAATTTTGGTTGTCACTTATTCAATAGAATATAAAAACATAAGAATTCATGAAACAGATGAAAGTTATACAAGCATTAATCCTGTTTTGTATCAGCACAGCCACTCTTGTTGCTCAGGATAATACCACAAGCCTCCTTTTCAGTCCCAATTACCGTCTCTACCCCAGTAATATCAACCAAACTGAGGTATTTATTGCAAAGAGTCCCCTCAATCAGGATATCCTATTCTCTTCATGCAATACCCTCAACTTTATCCCCTTTTTCATCAGCGAAGGAATCTTTGTCACAACCAACGGAGGAGAGAGCTGGAAGGGAAGCGACACCTGTTCAGGAACCCCTATTGAGTTTCATGGAGGGGATCCCGGGATTACCATCGACAAGAATGGCACGTTTATATTAACCAGGCTTGGTCGTTCACCCTTTACCGGACTCTATTCGCATTACTCCACAGATAATGGAGCTACCTGGTCGGCTCAGAAGGTGATCTCTACTGACGATCTGGAAAGGGCTGCAGTGATATCTGATGCCAATCCGGCAAGCTCTTTTTATGGACGGACCTATGCTGCCTGGGTGAAATTTGCCCCCCCCTTTTCATTGATGTATGCCTATACAGATAATCCTGCCGTAAGCTGGAGTATACCCACTCCTGTCAACAATCCATCCAGCAGGAGTGCCGGGGGAGATATGGCCATGGGCCCAGGCGGGGAGGTTTATGTATGTTGGGCGGGTGTTACCGATGTTACACCGTTCAAGGAGATCCTCGTCGGATTTGCCAGCAGCACTACCGGTGGAGCGGACTGGAATGTCAAGGAGCATGCATTCACAGTCAATGGCATCACAGGAATTCTTCCAAACAAAGACAATATCCGAGTCAACGGTTTACCTAATATGGACGTTGACCTTACGGACGGGATCCGTCGAGGTTGGATATACATCGTTACCGGACAAAAAAATCAGCCGCCGGCCGGGAGTGATCCTGATGTCATTCTCAACCGTTCCTCCGATGGTGGGTTGACCTGGTCAGCAGGCATCCGGGTGAACCAGGATCCGATCAATAACGGGAAGGAGCAATATTTCCCTACCGTGCATGTAGACCGGTACGGAGGGATAAACGTGATCTATTATAACGACAGCCATACCACCAGTGATTCGGTGGGAGTAACTCTGGCACGCTCAACGGACGGTGGGGACAGCTGGACGGAGTATAAGCTGAGTGACCACAATTTTCGTCCCACACCCATCGGCGGACTGGGACAAGGGTATCAGGGCGACAACATCGACATCACCTCCACCGACAGCACCCTGTGGCCGGTGTGGATGGATAACTCGACAGGCATCTACCAGATCTGGACCTCCCCGGTGAAGTTCTCGGCTATTCAGGGACTGGGGGATCCGCAGACAGGATTCGATTTCAGGGTTTATCCCAATCCCACCTCTGGAATTACGAATTATGAATTAAGAATTACGAATGAAAGTGATGTTCATTTGGGAATTTATGACCTTACAGGAACCTTGGTGAATGAACTTATTCATGAACAGCTGCGATCTGGAACCTATGAGAAAGCGTTTGATTTCAAAACTGGACATGAACGGCAGGGACTGGTTCCTGGGATTTACCTTATCCGCTTAACCGTTAACGGGGTTTCCAAAACCATCAAACTGATATATCTCTAAATCCTCCCCCCCACATCTTCTTCTTCTTCCCTCTTCCCTCTTCCTACCTCCCTTGTACAGGCGAGGCATGCCTCGTCTCTACTTAGCGAATAACAATCAGTTTTCCCTTGTCACTGACAACTCCATCTATCCGGAGCTGATAGAGATAAACCCCTTCCGGCAATCGGCTGGCATCAAAAGAAAATGAATGAATTCCGGGTGGCAGAATCTCTCGAACCACCTCCGCTATCTTTGACCCAAGCAGATCAAAAACCTCCAACTGGCAGTCTCCCTCTTTCGTAATTCGTAATTCGTAATTCGTAATTCCAGAGGTGGGATTGGGATACATCCGAAGTACTTCCGAAGATCCTTTCATTGACGGTACTCCCGGCTGCACCGGCGGTCTGTATTTCAGAACTGCACCCCTGTTTCCAACCCCATATCCGTGCAGTGAATCGGGGAAAGTGATATCGTAAATGGCTGCACTGTCGGGTGTAGGAATTTCGGTCCATGTATCCCCGCTGTCGAGGCTGAAGATCAATTTACACAGGGGCCCAAGAGGTGACCATGCCTGGGAGGATGTGCGGAAATCTATGTCATATGCAATACCCTGGACCCCAATCTCGTCGTAGTTCCAGTTGACACCCCCGTCGGATGAACGGATCATCCCTACCCCGTAGCCGTAATCAGGATCGCCACCCGACCCCATCACATGCATCTCATCGAAGATATGGAGTCCGTGCACTTCATCAGCCGGAGCCTGGGAAGGGTCGATGGCATACCAGAGGTCGCCTCCGTTCTGTGTGCGCCAGATCACCCCGGCAATGTCGAACATCCCACCGCTTGCATAGCCTACCTCCTGGTTGAGGAATGCGATCGTGAGAACTGGGAAAAAGGCGAGGGTAGAGGTGTCGATGGCAGCTTGTGTCCATATGTTGCCGCCATCAATTGTTTTTACAAGTGCATGGGGTTTTCCCCCCATCCATCCGGTGAGGGAATCGAAGTAGTGAATACAGCTGATGAAAATATTCTCATCAGGGTAGAGAGAGGAGCCCCAGCTATCCCCACCGTTGGAGGTCTTCAGTAGGATGGTGCCGAAGGGAGGTTCGGTGAAGTTCAATGCAGCTGCCCACCCCAGGTTTTGGTTCAGGAAAAAAACATAGACAATATCATTCTCAACAGGACTATCTTGCTGAGTCCAGGTGTTTCCCCCATCGCCGGTATGGAGGATGGTTCCGGAATCGCCCACTGCCCAGCCGTTCAGACTGTCGGGAAAGCTCACCGAACGGAGGTTGTGCATGGTTGGTACAACTACCCGTTCCCAGGTCCCCTGGGGGAGGACGTAATAAGGAATGAGGAATAGGAGAATGAGGAATGAAGGAATGAAGGAACGGAGTTTCATGTTAGGTAAAATGATGAATTACAAAGATAAGGATATTGATGAAGGAGTGGGTTAAGGTGAGTTGGATTCCTTCTCCAGCTCCTTTTCGATTGATTCAGGCGTCAGCAAATTCTTCTTGTCCTGTTGATAGAATGCCGAAGGGAGCAACTGGATATTCATGCTTAACAAAAGATGTTCAACAATAATCAGCAGCACAGTGCCGACAAATGGCAGCGGAATGAGCAATACAGGAACTACCACGCCGGTCCCTTTCAGCAGATCGATCATCTGTTTGACAAACTGCTTTTTCTCCGCTGATGTGAGTTTCTCCCGCTTCATATACTTCGTCAGGATATGAAACGCCTCTTTTGTTTCTCTCGCCTCCCCTTTGATCCCCCCGGTATATCGGGTGGTCTCCTGAAGAAACAGTTTCGCCAGCCTGGCAATCTCTGACCTTACCCGTGGGAGGGTAAAGAGCATCAGGAGATCCCGGATCATTTTTCGGCGAAGGAGGTTCATCGCGATGAAATTTTCAACTAATTTACGACTAAATGTATAACCTTTTTGTTTGTTTCCGGATTAATGGAGAAAACTAAAATCATGAAAAAGAATGAAACCCAATCGATCCTTCTCCCGGAGGATGCGGTAATTCAAAGGATTTATTGGATAAGAGGAGAAAAAGTAATACTTGATTATGATCTGGCAATACTCTACGGGGTTGAAGTCAAGCGATTAAAAGAAGCAGTAAGAAGGAACAGGCTCAGATTCCCAACTGATTTTCTGCTTGAGTTAACACTGGAAGAATACCGGGCTTTAAGGTCGCAATCTGCGACCTTAAAGCGTGGACAACATTCGAAATTTCTTCCTTTTGCTTTTACTGAACTTGGCGTAGCCATGCTCTCATCCATTCTGAATTCTGATAAAGCAATTCAGACAAACATCCTGATTATGAGGGCATTTGTTCACTTAAGGCGCTATTTGGAAACAACGATAGAGCTATCAAGAAAGATTGAGGACCTGGAGAAAATAGTCATGGTACACGATGATAAGGTTAAGCTTATCTTTCAGGCGATAAAAAAATTGATGGACAGGAAAGAAGATCCGGCACTTCCCAGGAATCCGATAGGGTTTAAAAGAAGAAATAAGACTGATCACGAAAGTGCCTGATTGGATTACGACAGGAAATGGCTTCTGGCCTTGTTGGATAAAAATCACCTTCAGACCGTCGGGCATCACTTAACCGGCGAACGGCCCTTGAACAGCGGAGGCGGTCTCACCCCTAAATCCCTTTTTACCCCCAAACCTAAAGGGGGCTTACTCCTCCCTTCGGGATGACCCCTCCTTAATCCTCCCCTTGAAGGGGAGGAAATCCCGCAGAGCGAAGCAAGTCCCCTTCAGGCCTGCCAAGCCGAAGGCATGGGAATTTAGGGGTGAAATGTTCTCTATAAACTTATGAAAAAGTAAAGTAAATCTTTTTTCAATTTATTTGTTTTTTAAATCTTTTTTTTTTTTTTATATTTGTAAAACGCCTGATAAACAGGACTGTATGTTATATTATAAAAACACATAACATCTTGACATTCATCATATAAATATGAGTCATGTTAGGGAAAAAAAGAACCCCCTTAAATTGAAAGCAAACGATCACAACTACATAATCTATTTACAAACAAAAAAAGGAGGTCAACAGCAAAGATAGGACGAATTCTATAAATGTGGTTATCCGAAACCAGGTTTTGGATAAATCCGGTGATAATTCCTGGATAAAATTCAGGGAAACCCGGATTCTCTGCCATAAGAAAAATGCAATTTACTTTGTTTTACGATAATTCTAGTCAAAATGAAAAAACTTAATCTTTGCTTGATCTTTACCATCATGATGGTGGCTATGATTTCCTGTAATAAAGAAAATCCGATAAATCGAATAGAGTCCCAATCAAATCATCCGGTGATTCAAAAAATTTTTGATTTTAGGAGTTCAATGAACCTGAAAAATTCTGACTCACTTGTAATCGACAGTGCAATTTGGTATCTTGAAGGTGTATTAAACCTTGAGTATGCCAATAACAATCACCTGCTTGAGAATCAGGAGTTTTATCATGCAACTATAACGGTACTTCCTGTTGAAGGTACTCTCACCATGGAACAAATTCTGAATGCTTATATCTATTTTTCTGAAAAGCTGGAAGAGATCAATGCTAACCAGTCAAATCCGGCATTTACATATGATATGATTGACATTCATTTTCACGAAGTAAATCTGAAAGATGGTGCAGTAGATCTGGAAATGACAGCAGCCTCCGGATGGTATTCGACAAGTAATTATGTTCTTTTTGGCGGGGAAGACTACTGGTATTGGGGCAATGGTCAGGGCAGATGCGGAAATTATTCGGGTTATGTCGGAACAGATGCCTCTGATCTTCTGCAGTATAAATTCAATCATCCCCGCTCCGTTCTAGAGCCTGGAACGTTCATTCCAACATCAATTGAATGGAAAGATGTGACAGGCTATATGTATGATGATCAAAATAATCCAGGTCCATACTGTGATGCCATGATTTTTTATTACGAAACCAGTATAACTCCTCCACCTGGGACACCCGAACCTTGTCTGGATCCTGATGAATTGAATTATTACTTGTCAACTTTCGATTATATAAAGTATGATCAAAGACCTGTTGGGAAAACATTCAAAAATGTTGAGATCTATGATGATTTAATCCCAAACGGGACTTATAATATGCATCATCTTTATACGCTTTATTATGGAGTTTTTGTGCCCTCCGGAGGTCAGCACTAACAAAGAGGCCTTACGGTTCCACGTAAGACCTTCTTAATATCTTGATAACAATGAAAACGCTTTTTATAACTGTATTCATCATGTTACAGTATTTGGTTTTTCCGCAGGAAACCTTTTTTCAAGTGTATCAAACTCCCAAACACGAAAGGGCATTCGAATGTATCCAGACCCAGAATGGGAAGTATATTCTGGTTGGAGACCGGGCAACTGATTACAACTATGATACGATAACAGGGATTTCAGTACTCGTTGATGAATTCGGCAACATCGAAAACGAACTTTTATATAACGATCCGGTTTATAATACCCGTTTTACGATCGTTACCTCATTGCCAAACGACGATCAATTTCTGATCATTGGTTCAAAGGATTCCGTTGTTGGAGTTGACAGTTATTCGAAAATCATTGAATATATCGTAGATAGTTCATTAACCCTGATTCAGTCAAATTCGTTTTTTGAATTGAAAAACCATCTGACATATCCATGGAAATGCGAAATTGTCGATGATACAATATTGTATTTGTTGATCGAAGACCATCCACTCCCCGATAGTATGTTTTCGCAACAATTGGGTGTGGCAAAGATCAGGCTGCTTGATGATAGCTTGTCAAGTTATTTTAATCAGGGAACGGGTTCATCTTCTCCACATTATGCCCAGGATATTATATTCTCAAAATTAAGTAGTATAGTCAAGGTGTTCTTCATGGGTTCTGGTATAGATGAAAGTAATTTGTTAAAGATTCTTTATCTGGATACCAATCTAAATTATATCACAAGCTTTCCCGCACCTGGGAATAATATATCATCTACACCCTGTGCTACGCATTTTAACGATTCGATCTATATTTTAACGGCCACCAGCAGCCCTACACTCTCCATACCAATTCAACATATCATAAGCTATAAAATGAGCAGCTTTACTGACACTATCCTTTCTTTTACCGAATATGTGAATTCCTTCGATACCATTCTTTACGCCGGCGCAGGGACGAATACGGCAATTTGCGGGAACTCCATCTTTATTACAGGAATTTATAATATAAAACCGTTCCAGTTTCCGTGGCAGACTTCGCCAATCTGGATCCAGATTACAAAAATGGATATTGATTTGAATATCCTCAGCCATCATTTTTATGGAGGGGATGCCCAGTACATGCCTTATTGCATAACGGCCACATCCGACGGTGGCGCTTTTATCACAGGATTTACCTGGAATTATACGATTCCCGGGAATGAACAATGGGATATTTTTGCCCTGAAGGTTGATACTGCCGGCCTTGTCACCAACATCCCTGAAAATGCCACCTGGCAGAAGAATGACGCCATCCTCTGTCCCAACCCCGGCTCCGAATATAGCATCGCCATTGTGGGCGTTCAGCATCCGAAAGCTACCCTGTTACTGTATGATTTGAATGGAAGAGAAATCATAGAAAAGGAACTGCACCAATCCCAAACTCAGATCAGCACCACTTCCCTGCCTACTGGAACCTATATTTATAAATTTATTGCAAACGAAAAAGTGATTGGGACTGGGAAGTGGGTGAAACAATAATTCGTCATTCGTAAATCGTAATTCGTTAATTCTGTATGATCCCCCCCGTCAACCGCAACAACTCTGTCTGACTGTCGATGAGGTCGTAGATGGCGTTGAGTTTCCTGGAAGCGGCGTTGAGGTAAATAAGCTGTACATCCCGGAAGTTGAAGGAGTTGATGGTTCCGTTGCGGTATTTCTCGGTAGCGATCTGCATGTTCAGTTCGGCGCTTTCCATATTGAGCTGTGCCACCTGCAGAAGTTGCTGCCGGATAGCGTAGAGTTCAAACTGGGTGACCAGCAGGTTCTCAAGGGTCTGCTTCAGCTCCTGCATCTGCAGTGTTCCGATCTGCTCGTTGATTTTTGCTGTCTTGATCGCCCGCCAGGTATTTCCGCCATTGAACAGGTTGAAGCTGAGGCTGAAGTTGGCATAATAATCAAACAGGTAGGTATTGGCTTCATTCTTGTTGAAGTCGTACCACCCCTGGGTAAAATCCATCCCTGTATTCATCGAGAGGGTAGGCCAGAGGTCGCTTTTAGAAATACTGACACTCTTCTTAAGGATCTCCTGATTCACATATTGATTCAAAAGGTTCGTGTTACTGGCGAGCATCTTCTCCATCAGGTCAGTTAGGACATACTGCTGCAGCTCTACCTGGAAGCTGTCGGTCAGCGCGAACTTCGCGGATGGAGGCTCTCCCAGCAGGAGGTTAAGTCGCAAAAAAGCGTTCTTCACATTCAATTCCTGCAGGAGGTAGTTGGTAGAGTCGCTCAGGAATGAGTTCTTGGCCTGCAATACCTCAAATGTCACAGAACTGCCCAGCTCTTTCCGCATCATCACATAGGCGTACCTGTCGCCCGAGAGATCCTTCACTTCATTCAGCACGCGAAGTCGCTCCTGTTCCAGCAGGGCGTTGTAGTATCCCAGGATGATAGCCTGCAGTGTATTCTCTACAACAATTGCAGAGTACCCGGCCGAATACTCCTCCAACAGGTCCAGCTTCTGCTTGTTCATAGACACCGAAAGTCCGTCAAAAAGCAACCACCTCACGTTGACATAAGGTGTCAAAGAATTGGAATAGATATCATCTCGCTTGAAAGCAAAGGTGGTGGAATCCAACTCCGGCGTATTGTCATACCGGTTGATATTGTTCAGCCCGAGAGTGATCGATGGCCATCTGCCCACCGTTCCCTGGGAATTGGTAAGAGCTGCAATGTTGAAATTTTGTTCGGCAATCCGGATCTGGAAATTATTTTCCAACCCTTTGGCGATGGCTCCTGCCAGGGTGAGTGGCTGTTGTGCCAGGGTAAGAAAGGGCAGCAGGAAAAGCAACGGCAGAAAGAGGTATCGGGGTATCAGGGTGTGAGCGTATGTTTGATGAGTCTTCATGGCTGTTCTCCGTTCGGTTATTCGATCGTTCGTTTGCTGTAAATGATTGCTTTTTCTACACTCTCCCTGGAAGGAACAGTAGAAAGCTTCTCGTAAATTTTCGGAGGAACCTTCCGTTTTGGATCTCCCTGCAATATCCAAAGATTGATCCGGTTGTAGAAATAGATTGAGTATCGTTTGAAGTCGTTGAGGGCAAGGATCAGCACAGGGAAGAATATCAAAATGAAGCCGGTTCCCACAAATACGCCGTAGGCCAGGGCAACCGCCATAGGGATCAGAAATTGCGCCTGGAAACTCCTCTCCAGGATGATCGGGTAAAGTCCTACGGTTGTGGTGAGGGTCGTAAGGACAATGGCCCTGAAACGGGCCTGCCCTGCTTCAAAAGCGGCCTCTCTCACCTTTCTTCCCTCCAGCAGAAGTGAATTGTATTTGGAAAGGAAGACCACAGCATCATTAATGATCACCCCCGATAAGGCGAGCATCCCCCAAACACTGAGAAGGGAGACAGGAACGCCTTCTACTCCATGACCCCAGATGGCACCGAGCCACGCAAGTGGGATCATTGCCACGATAATCAGTCCCTGGGAGAAGGATTTGAAGTGGATGATGATGATCAGGAACATCAGCAGGAATGCAGGAATGAAGAACTTCCGGATCTGTGCCATGGTTTCGTCGCTATCTTTCTTTTGCCCGAGATAGACGACATCAATTCCCGGATAACGTGCTAACAGCTGAGGTACAATTTCGGTTTCGATCTTTGTCTGGATGGGAAGGATAGGGGTATCGTAACTGACCACATTGGCATCCACGCGAATCTCGCGGGAGCTATTGTAATGCTTGATACTTACAGGTCCCCGTTCAATCGTATAGGTTGCCAGTTCGGAAAGAGGATAGTCCCCCAGCGGGGTTTTTATTTTCATCGACTCCAATTGGCCCAGGTTGATCCGGTCTGTTTTGGGAAACCTCACCCACACCCGCAGTTCATCTTTGCCATGCTGCAACCGTTGCGCTTGCCCGCCGAAAAATCCCTGGCGAACCTGGTTGGTAAGCGTTGCCTGGTTGAATCCCAGAAAATAGGCGAGAGGTTTGAGCTTTAGCTGAACTTCCCTCATCCCGGTGGGATTGACATCGGCTATGTTATTCAGCACTTCGATCTGTTTGAGGCTCTGGATCAGATCCTCTTTGGCCATATTCAGTTCTACTTCGTTTTTGCCCAGCAAACTCACTGAAATTGGGGTCCCAAATGTTGCTCTGCCCTGGATGGTAATCTTTTCGGCTTCCGGGAGATCACCCACTTTTTTCTGTACACGTTCAACCACCTCGAAACTTGAGGTACCGCTATTTTCCAGGTCTCTCAGCATCACAAAGATATTTCCTGCATGAGATCCGCGCTCCTGACCACTGAAAGCCGACCCTGTTGCAAGAAAGGTATAATTCACCAGGTTGTTTGAGTCGTCGAGTTCTTCCATCAGTTCGGCATTCACTTCCCAGATGGCATTGTCGATCCTCTTCAGGGTTTCAAGTGTTTGAGTTTCACCGTCACCTGGTTTGAAGGCGAGATCCACGTTAAACTGGTCGAATGGAATTGCCGGGAAGAAGGTGCCTTTGATGAGTCCCCCTTTGAACAGGCCCGCAGTGATCATGATCAGGAAGATTGGGACAAAGATCACCACGTATTTCCATTTTATCACAAACCTCAGGGTGTTCCCGTACAGTTTTGCACGCATGAAATCGACAGCTTTTTCCAGCGCATCCCTGATTCGTTTTCCGGTGTTCTGGCGAATATTTCTCCGAAGCACATAACTGCTTCCAAGGTGAGCAGGCAGCACAAAGAAGGCTTCGAGGAGAGAGAATCCGAGGCTGAACACCACCACAAAAGCCATCTCAAACATAAATTCCATTCGGCCCCTGATAAAGAAAAGTGGAGAAAATGCGACAATGGTGGTTGTAACCGATGTGACAACTGCCGGCATTACCTCCATGGTACCATCGAGTGCCGCTTTCCGGGGCGTTTTACCCCGCTCAAAGTGGGTGAAGATATTCTCGGCAATCACAATCCCGTCGTCAACCAGGATCCCGATTACCAGGATCATGCCGAACAGGGAGATCATATTTACCGTCAGTCCATAGAAGGCTCCAAGGATAAACATGGCTCCAAAGGAGGCTGGAATACCGATAGCAACCCATATGGAGAGCCTGAGGCTGAGGAAGAGTCCCAGAGTGATAAAGATCAGCAACAACCCGATGCCGCCATTCCGGTAGAGCAGGTTAAGACGGGCCTTGAGCAGGGTGAGGAAGTCGTAGGTGACTGTCATTTCGGTATCCCCGTGGGTTTCATTCCATGTGCCGACATAGGTATTGCAGAAATCGGAAATAGCCGTGAGGTCTTCGGTTGGCAGTTTGAAGATCTGAATCGTAACGGCAGGATTGCCGTTGAGCAGGGAGGTGCTGGCCACATCGGCAAACTGGGTATGTACCGACCCTACATCGCCAATCCGCAAATAGGTTCCATCGGGATTTCCGCGGATGATGATCTCCTCGATCTCTTCCGGTTTCACCGTACGGTATCGGCTCCGGATCATGATCTCCTCCCTGGCGGAACGGATCTGTCCGCCCGAAATATCCAGGTTGTTCTGGGCAATCGCCCGGGAAACCTCGTCAAATGTCAGGCTGTAGCGCAACAGATCCTCTTCAGAGATCTCAACGGAGATCTCCAGGGCAGGAAACCCTCCGATAGTAATTTGAGATATGACGCCTGAATTGTATAGGTCCTGTTCGATTTCGTTGGCATATTTTTTCAGGGTAAGAAGGTCTACATTGCCTGAGAGGCTCATAAAGATTGCGAAGGTGGTGGCCCGTTGTTTGTTGACGATTGGCTTCTCGGCATCCACCGGAAACGAGGTGATGCCATCTACCGCGTTCTTTACCTCCATCAGGGTTTCATCGATGTCGTATTCGCCGGTTATTTCAACCCTTACGGCTGTCATATTTTCGGAAGAGGTACTGGTTACCTCCTTGATGCCGGCGATCCCCCTGAGTGCCTCCTCAATACGCATGGTGATTCCCTCTTCCATCTCTTTGGGTGATGCGCCAGGGTAGAAGACAGATACGTTAATATATTTTTCCGAGAATTCGGGAAAGAAGGAACGATTCATCGACACGAAGCTGAAAGCGCCGAGAAACAGGATGATGAAGAGGATGATATTGGCGTAGAATGGGAACTTGATGAATGTTGCGATCAGGTTTTTCATGGCTGGTCAAGTATTTCAGCGTTAAATCCCTCCTTGGCATTGACCAGCGGCTCCACAACCACATCCGTCCCAACTGGCAAACCTGAAAAAATCACACTTGTCTCATTGGTTTTTAACACTGTGATCTCCGCCTTTTTCAGTTTCCCATCCACAACGGTGAAAACCTTGTTTTTCTCAAAGACGGCATTTCGCGGTATCTCCATACTCTCCTTTAGGGTTTTGGCTGCAAACTCAGCAACCAGGTATTGGCCCTGGTAAAGCGGTTTATCCTTATCGGGGGTCAGTGCAACAAAAACAGTGATCGCCTGTGATGCAGGATCCATGAAATCGGATTTTCGAACTACCGTTCCGGTCCAGCTCAGGTTGCGGTCTTTGGTACTCACCTTCACCTGGCCCCCCACATTGATCCAGTAGGCATCATCGATTCTGACCGGCACTTCAAGTTCCATTTTATCGGTACGGATCATGGAAGCAATGCGGCTTCCAGGGTTGGCCACCGATCCTGCTTCCAGGAAAACCCTGGTGAACGATCCGTCGAATGGTGCATAGAGGTTGTATTTGGATAACCTGACCTCCGAACTTTTAATGTTGAAGTAATCATTCAGTATATTGCGACTGGCAAGGAAGATCTTTTCTGCGTCTGAATCGGCTTCCGGAAGAGAAGGCAATGGCTCGTTGATTTTGACACTGTTGAAGAAATCTTCGTATTTCTTATAGCTTCCGGGATAATCAATCCGGATATCGGGTAGGATGCCTGCGATGGCATTCAGGAAACGGCTCTTGCTTGCTTTCAAATTGTTGCGGGCCTCTTCATCAAATATCCTGACCAGGAGATCTCTTTTCTTAAATTTGGCACCTTCCTGCAAGGTCACATTGCCGGGCAGGATCTCTCCCTGAACTTCCGCACTCAGATCGACAGAATGCTGAGATGAAAGACGGCCTGTTTCAACAATCATTGCCAGGTTGGTGGTATAGGCAACCTTCTCCGAATTGACAAACAGTTTGATCTCTTCACGCTGTTTATCTTCCGTTTTCTCCTCCATTCCCGAAAACAGCATGTAAAGAAGGCTGCTCAGGATAAACAGGACAACAAGAACAACAATGGTTATAATTGATTTTCTCAAGTTCATAGTAAAAAGTTTTTTGCAAATATAACTGATTATGCAGTGACTAGTGACTAGTGACTGGTGACTAGTGACTGGTGACTAGTGACCAAATTACCGGTGACCAGTCAACGGCGTATTTTATTGGCAAATGAAGATAGATTCTGTTAATGGCTAAATAAAAAATCGATGAGTGACGGAAATCGGGGAATAAACGAAAGAAATTCAACATTGAAAATAATGTTCCCGATTTTAATGAAGAGTTGTTTCGTTTTTGTTTGATTCGTTGAGGATTATTGGGATAGTTGAAGGTTTCCTGATTCCCTAATTCTCTTCTTCTTTCATGGCTTTCCGTTCTGCACGGGTGTATTTTCTCAGCTCGCCGTCTTTCAGTTTTCTCCAATATTCGTTGAGGTCGCGTTTTACCTCCGGAGCGAGGATGAGCAGTCCGAGAATATTAGGGACACCCATAGCGAGAATCATCATGTCGGAGAAATCGATCACTGACCCCAGGTTGGAGGAGGCCCCAATGATGATGAACCCGAGGAAGATGGCAAAGTAGACATATTTGGCAACCTCTCTGGTTCCGAAGAGTCTTTTGGAAAACCCACCGAACAGGTAATCAAAACCTTTCAAACCGTAGTAGGACCAGGAGATCATGGTAGAGTAAGCAAACAGAAAGATGGCGATTACAAGCAGATAAGGGAACCAGGAGAACACCTTTTCAAATGCCATGCTCGTCAGTTGAGCTCCTTCAAGTCCGAGGGGATTTTCATACGTGCCGGTAAATATGAGTACCAGGGCTGTCATGGTGCAGATGATTACCGTGTCGACAAACGGTTCCATCAGCGCGACAAGACCTTCGGTGATCGGTTGGTCTGTTTTGACCGCCGAGTGGGCAATTGCTGCTGAACCAACGCCGGCTTCATTGGAGAAAGCAGCCCGCTGAAATCCAACGATCAGCACGCCGATGATCCCGCCTTTGAGGGCTCCGGGAGCGAACGCTCCGTGCCAGATCATGCTGAAGGCATCACCGGTATGATCAATATTCATAGCGATAATCACCAGGGCAACACCCACGTATAAGAGAGCCATAAACGGTACAATTTTGTCAGTGACACGTGCGATGCTTTTAATCCCACCAATCACTACAATGCCGACCAGCACGGCGAGGCCCATGCCAAACCAGGCGCCGTAATGCTGGATCGAAGGGATCACATAGGCAAGTTGCGAAAATGCCTGGTTGGCCTGGAACATATTTCCTCCTCCGAAAGATCCACCGATGACAAGGATGGCAAACAATCCGGCGAGAAACCAGCCAAGCCATTTCAATTTTTTCCTTTTCAACCCCTCTTTCAGATAGTACATAGGGCCTCCTGAAACCACTCCAAACGCATCAATTTTACGATATTTTACACCCAGGGTGCATTCGGTAAACTTGGACGTCATGCCCAGGAGACCGGCAATGATCATCCACAAGGTGGCTCCAGGACCTCCAATGGATATAGCAACAGCCACCCCGGCAATGTTGCCAAGCCCTACTGTGGCTGATAAAGCAGTGGTTAGAGCTTGAAAATGGGAAACTTCACCCGGGTCTTTCGGGTCGTCATACTTCCCCTGGATCAGTTGAATCGCATGCTTGAACCCCCTGATGTTGATGAACCGCATCATAATGGTGAAAACGACAGCTCCAAAGATCAGCCAAACCACAATGAAAGGGACATTGGACTGAACCGGATTTCCGGCACTGTCGAGAAACGGGGCTCCGTTTTCATCATAAATAATTGGATCATGAATTCCGGTATAAGCAAACGGATCCCAGAACAGGATCGAATTCATGACAGCAACGATAGGAGAGAAGGCCCGGTCGATCTCCTGGCTGAGGGTGAGCTCTTTTGTTTCCAGCGGGGCAGGGGTTTTTGCTGCCTCGATTGTTAAGGGCTTATCTTCCTGTGCTATCAGGGCTCCAGAGAGCAATACAAAAAAGAGGATGAGGATGATACCAGATTTCCTGATCATAATTAAAATGCTATCGGTGAGTGAAAATGAGCGCTCAAGATATTAATTTTTTTGCTAACTTTCCTGCTCAACTTTTAACATTATATCAATGGGAACACCAAAATCCAATCTGCAACTATGGATAGACCTGGCAAAATGGTTTTTTACCAGTGTAGTCGTGGTTGTCGCAACAATGATCATCAACTGGGGATTCAACGACAGGAAAGCAGGCCTTGCCGAGCTCAAGTTCTACGATAACTATGTTACGGATATCGTTATTAAAAATGCAAACCCGGTCCAAAGACGGATGCTGGCACAATATGTTGCCTGTGTTACTCCTTCTGAAAAGTTGCGGGAGGGCTGGAAGATATATTATGACTCTATATACCCGGAATATATCAAGTACATCACACCGATTGTCAAGGAAGATTCCATTTTACAGGGAAGGTATCTGGAGTTGCTGGACTCCTCTGATAACAAGGATATCAGTCAACTTGAGATAAACAACCTCAAATCCAGATTGGACGAAATACACCAGATCCTGTATCCTGAGATTAAACTTCCTGAACCAGAGGATATAACAATAGATCCCCAGAAGTAGAAGCCGTATTGAAATGTAAAAGAATGTTAAAACATTCACATATCTCGATTTATTAGTATCTTTGTGGCATAAAACGATATCACAATGAAACAGATCATTTTAATGTTTGCCGTTGTTCTCCTGGTTGCAGGAGCAGCAGGTGCGCAAAGCAAGGCCTGGGAAGTTCCGGCCAAGTACAAAACGATGAAAGCCCCTGTTAATCTGAAGGATGCTTCGGTAATTGCAGATGGTAAAGAGGCGTGGGCCAAGCAGTGCAAAGCCTGCCACGGAACCATGGGACTTGGTGATGGACCGAAAGGCGCCATGCTGAAAACCGATCCCGGTAACTTCAAGGATGCCAAATTTCAGGCACAAACCGATGGGGAACTCTATTACAAGACAACCTTTGGAAATGGCGAAATGCCTGCTTATGAGAAGAAGGTTCCTTCCGAAAACGATCGCTGGGCTCTTGTAGCTTACATGCGTACTATGAAGTAGAACTGATTTAACCGGTTTTTCCGGCCCGCTTGAAAGAGGTTATGGTTTTTTCCATGGCCTCTTTTTCATTGTATTTCGGTCGGTATCCCAGTTCCCGAATAGCCTTTTCGGAGGTAAAGGTAAAGTCGCTGCAGGTATAGATCACTGCGAACCTGCTGAACTTCGGGGTATAATAATAAAATGGTCTGATCACCAGGGCCATGGTTTCGTTTGAGGCCCCGATAGCCATAGCCAGCCAACGGGGCAGCCACAGATTCTTTGGCCATATCCGGTAACCGGCACCCTCAACCACCCGGTCGAAAAATGTGAAGAAATTGGTTCCGGGGCCGTCAGTGATGAAATAGGTGTTTCCGGAAATTCCCGGTTTATTTTCCCACAATGCCTTAGCTGCCAGCAGATGTGCATACGCCACATTGTTCACATAGGTATGCTGGCATTTTGACGTGCCATTCCCAAGCCTCACATAAAACCCTCCTTTGGCCATATTAATCAGCGATCCCACATGAAACGGATCTCCTGGGCCCCAGATGTCGGAAGGCCGGATGATGACAGTTCGCAGTTGGCAGTTGGCAGTAGGGGCGGGTTCCAAACCCGCCCCTCCCGGATAGGATAGAGGGGCAGGTTTGGAACCTGCCCTTACTGGTGATGATACATGGGCAGGTTTGGAACCTGCCCTTACGAGATCCTCTGCCAGGTACTTGCTCCGGCAATACATATTCGGATGCGTTGAGGGGTAGGGTTGCGATTCATCGATATTCACCAGGGGTTTTCCAGCAAAAACGGCATCCAGGGAGCTGGTGTATACCAGGCAGGATACTCCCTGCTCCCGGCAGGCCCGGATCACATTTTCGGTGCCGGTTACATTAACAGAATAGACTTCCTTCTCCGATTTTGACCCCCAATCGACGATGGCAGCTGCATGAATCACGATATCCATACCCTGACAGGCGTTCAGTACTGTTTCATAATCCCGGATGTCGCCGGTACGATAGGTTATCCGGGGATGCACAGAGTCGACAGGGATAGATAGATCAAGGCTTCGGATGGCATCAGGTTGCAAGGGAGAGTTTGGGTCAAGCAACTCTTCCAGGAGCGCTCTGCCAAGGAACCCCGATCCGCCGGTAACCAGCACATTCGGCCGACGGGAAAGATCATTTTCAGGCATCAATCAGAGAGTTTAGGATGTTAACGCTACAAATGTATCAACTCATTCCGAAAAATTTCTATTTTTATTGCCCTCAACAATTCTGCTGCCATGATCAAAACGATCTGTCTTATCAGGGGAAACCCTGAAGAGAATTATCCCGCATTTTCGGCAAGGATGAGAAAGGTTACACGCCAGGTATTGACTGCGAATGATTTGCAAGCCCTCAGCATCACCATCACCGAGGATCCTCCTCCACGGTTCTCGGTAATTCCGTTTAGAAAAGGGAAAATAGCGGCATTTTCGCTCGTGTCAGGTAGTGGAAAGATCCTGGCAGATCTGGAGCAAGAGCCAGGGTTTTCAGGGTATTACCAGGTCACAGAGGCACTGCCGGTATCCTACCAGCGAAACTGGCCGGATGGTGAGGTAACCCCTGGACTTTGCATGCTTACCCTTTTCAGGAAAAAACGGAGTATCCCTTACCAAACCTTTCTCCACCGCTGGCACAACGGCCATACACCTTTATCGCTGAAAGTTCATCCGCTCTGGCACTACAACCGCAATGTGGTAGATCAGGTCCTTGTTCCAAGATCCGAACCAATCGACGGCATCGTGGAAGAGCATGTGAAAACTCCTTCCGAGTTACTGAATCCGTTTAAATTTTTCGGGAATCCGCTGATTATCCTCTGGCGTTTCCTGCAGGTTTACCGGGATACTCTTTCTTTCCTTGATTATTCAACCATTGAGCCCTATGTGGTGAGGGAGTATTGGGTTACCTCATCACGAAAGGCACAACAACGGCAATGATCCCCGTACAAACCACCACCATGATGAAGAGATTGTACCGGACGCTGTAATTGCCCATCAGGGTTTCGTCGTAGTACTTATCCACATTCTGGTCGCGGTACATGGACATCAGTCCGTTGATCAGCTTGATGCGCGTCTGTTTCCCTTTCAGCAGGCCGAAGATTACCACGATGTTGACAAGTACCAGCAATCCGACAAAGATGAACATCACCAGCAGCATCGTGCTGTCGGTTCTTGATTTTTCTACCATCCCCGAGTTGATGGCCAGGGTGATCAGGTTAAGCAAAATGGCCGCCAGGATAAAGATGGTGTCACTCCTCGTATTTTGCTGAAGTTCTGAGGTAATGTGGTTATGAACGTGCTCTATCATAATTTTCTTCTCCTATGTTAATTTGTTTCCGGTTTCTGCTTTATTGACTCTTTTTGTCTCATCAAGTTGGTTCGTATTTGAATGGATTAAAGGTAATCAGAAAGGGCGGAAAAAGGAAGAGAAATAATGGCTGACCGAATCGGGCGGCTCAAACAAGGAGAGCGGTGGGATTCCGAAGGCCCTGGAAAAGTAGGGGTCAAGCGATTTTGCCTGCTCCATCAACACCTCTGCCTCGTCTTTGTGCCCGGTAAACATTGCTGTCTTTACCAGCATCCCGGTAGCATACGCCCGCAAGGGGATTATGGGGAGAGGATCATTGACCAGATATTGGTTTATATAAGTTGCTGAAATGGGCAACAATGAATCGGCCAGCTCCATGTTTTGCATCACCCCCATCATATAATACCTGGCCAGATCCAACAGCAGGATCTGTTCGGATGAGTCCATCCCGATGGCTTTGGAAAAATAGTGTTTGGCGTTTTCCGGATCATCCTGATAGAGGCAGGCAATCCCGATTTCCTTCAAAACATCCGGTGTTTCTCCATGAAGTCCCTGATATTTCTTCCAGAAGGCTACCTGATCCGTCTCCTCAGGGGCCAAATCGAGGGTAGCTTTGGCACCGAAATAGGAATTCATCTCCTTGAGTCTTGCGGCGTAAGTAATCGCTTTTAGACTATCTCCTCCCATATCGGAGGGCAACATGCCATAGATCTCCACCAGGTAGAGCATGGCCTCGGGATAATCAGGTTTCAGTTTCAAAACCGCTTCATACTGGAGACAGGTCAAAGCAATTTTTTCTTTCACCTTATCCGGGTCACGTTGCATAGCCATGTAGGAACTCAAAAAAAGATCCATGGCTTTCTCATACGTATAGATCACATTCGTTGAATCGTAAAAGGTGGCTTTATCAACCGACTCCAGGATCTCTTCCATGGTGACGTTCCCACCTCCCGTCAGCATGTATCTTTCCACTCGCGAACGCTCATACCAGGCCATGGCGTTGGTGGAATCTTTTGTCAGAATGGAGTCAAGCAGCGCCAACGCCTGATCAACGTTCCCCTGCATACGGAGTTCATAAGCTTTCATCACATCTTTATTGGATGCTTCTTTTTGAGAGGAACAACTTCCGGTGATCAAAAGGACCATCGGAAGCAAAAGAAATCGGTTTTTCATGGTTTTGGATTTTGGTTCAACATCAGGTGAATTGGCAATCAGCGGTAAAATTATTCTGCCGGAAGATGATTCTTTTGAAATTCATTTGTAAATTGGCTGTAGATTGTTTTACAACGAGTTCGGGAATATGCTCCTGAGTTTTCATCCATGATAGGACAACCAGCGGAAAGGGATCTTTTCAGATTGCTGAAACAGCGGATTGTTTCAACGATGCAGTCCTCTTTTCCAGCGATCAATCCGGAGATTTCTGACTGGAAAGGGCAGGAGATTTCAGATTTCCAGGAGGAGCTTGCTTCACGGGTAAACGGCCATATCAGCGAAAAGTGGTTTTATACCCATATGAAATCTTCCGGTGGTTCTTTGCCCCGGATCGATGTATTAAACCTCCTGAGCAGGTTTGCCGGCTATCATGGATGGGATGATTTCAAGTTCAGGAACAAGCAAAGCCCATCTCCAGTTTCAACCTACAAGAAGGCCAACCGGATCTTCATTGTCGTGCCGCTTCTGGTAGTAGCTGTTCTCACCGTACTTTTCATTGTTTTCAAGATCTACAACACCCATGAGTACCAGTTTTGTTTTTATGATGCCGATACCCGCGAACCCATTACCAATAATATCATTGAAGTTAGTTTGTTGCTTCCGGATGAGTCGCCCGTAAACTACTTGTGCGGACAGGAAGGCTGCCTGGTTCTGGAAACGGATCAGACCAGTGTAACCCTGGTTGTTAAAACACCCTATTATCACACCGATACGGTTATCAGGGTGCTCGACAGGTTTAAGCAAGAGGAGATGGTACGGCTCCGGCCGAATAACTATGCCCTGATGATCCACTACTTCTCCAGGATGAATGTAAAGGATTGGCAACAACGCCGGAACCAGCTCGATGACATGATATCTGACAGCGCCTTGATTTACCAGGTTTACAGTGCCGGAACACTGGGTATGGAGCTCTTTACCAAGTGGGAGTTTATCAATAAACTCACCATGCCGGCAAGAAGCCTCGACCAGATTGAGATTCTGGATACACGGTATATGGGTAACCGGATCATGATGCTGCGATTCAGGCAAAAGGAGGAGAAACAATGAAAAGATACCTCATCATACCCGGTGCGCTTTTAGCGTTCATCCTCTTCAGTGCCAAAAGTTGCGATGAGGATCCGGCAGCTACCAGGCACCAGGCTGAGGAGACAATGCTGGAGGTGATGGATAGTGTAAAGGCTGAATTTGGCGTCGAATACCTGGATGAAGAATCTCTATTTGTGTTTACCCAAAAAGCAAAACAGAAGCTGAGGGATTATTCAGACTATATGAATGTATTCAACGATACCTCCCTGGCTTACGCTTTCCGCACTCAGGCCCGGGATATGACAACAGAGATCTTTTATTTGAATTCCTGGCCAATTGAACCGACCCCTGGCAAGGTCATCCGGATTGATTCGGTTTGGCTGACAGAACCTCTGCACAGAACCGGGGACGAACAATACAAAGGAGAACTTGGATTCATGGACAGCCTCATTCAGAAATCAGACCAGGATACCATTCCTACGCGAAACTCCGGGATGAATAAAGTAGAGTTCCTGGTTATAAAACAACACAAAATTATAGGAACCGACACCTTGAAGATCTGGCAGGTTTTCCTGGGAGGTTTTCGCTTAAAGGTGACTTAACGGTTTTGAGGGTCAGATTCTGCAGAAAGTGTAAAGATGAATCGACTTCCTTTTCCCTTCTCGCTTTCCACCCAAATGCGCTCTCCGTGTTTTTCCACCAGCTCTTTGCACAAGATAAGTCCCAAACCCGTCCCCTTTTCGTTTTGCGTGCCAGGGAGGGAATTTTTCTGATTGATAAGAAAGATGGTTTCCAAAAAGGAAGAGTCAATCCCAATACCATTATCCTCAACGACTACCCGGATGGTTTTTGACGCTGAATCTTGTGCAGGGGAACTGGAGACTGTAATTGTCCCCTTCTGAGGTGTATATTTAATCGCATTTGAAACAAGGTTCCTCAAAATCGTAGAAAGCATATCCTTGTCAGCGTAAACCTGCATCTCTTCAGATATGTTAACCTGCAAAGAGATCTCTTTTCTCTCGGCATTCTCCTCAAACAATATCAGGGTTTCGTGCACCAGTTTTGAAAGTTGGAAAAGTGATGGCGAATAGACCAGCAATCCTCTTTGGGATTGCGACCAGCTTAAGAGGTTGTCTATCAGCCACACAGTTTGTTTTGAGCCGTCATAAATCTTGCTGATATACGACTGTTGATCCTGTGGAGAGATCTGGTCACCCTCATCAAGCAGGATGGTGGAAAAGCCGAGAATTTGGTTGAACGGACTTCGCAGGTCATGGGCAATGATGGAGAAGAATTTATCTTTTGTCGCATTTAATTCAGACAAACGTTGTTCCGATATGGCAAGCTCTTGTTGAATCTTTTTTTGATCGGTAATGTCATAAGTCTGGTAGATGACTGTCAGATCCGATTTCCAGGAAATCCGGGCAGTGAACCACCTCTCCTCATGATTGATGGAAAGCGGATATTCAATCACAACTAACGCTTTGGAATCAAGGCATTTTATAATAGAATCATGGAAGAACCGGGCTGTTGGCTCATCAAAAATTTCGTAAACCGTCTTGTTCAGCATCTCCTCTTCATTCCTAAATAAAAGGGAGTGGTTGGTTGGTGCGATCTTAACATAGGTCCCATCCCGGTCAAACTCAATGATGAGGCTGCTCATCGACCTGAAAATGGCTTTAAGCTCCTGCTCATTCATTCGGATCTTTATCATAGCTCGAACGAAAAGGAAAGTTAAGATGCTAATGATCAAGGAGCTTATCACTAAAATAACGAAAAGGATCTGATCCTGATCATTGTAAGTGCCCCAACCCTCAGAAGGGATTGCGGCCAGTGCCCAACTGCCATAGGGCAGCTCAACGTCAACAACAACAGGGTCATGCCGGAAAACGGAATCGTTACCAAAAAATGTTTCACCCGTGTCTCCCGATCCGTTCATTCCCCTAAGCGCAAAGATAAATCCGAACTCCTGTTCTTTCAACCTGGCCTCATTGAGCAGTAGGTCTTTGTGGATTACAATATCCGTAACTCCCCAGAATCGTTCAGACTGATGATTGGCTTTATCAAAGATGGGGGTGTAGCTGATAAATGCCATGCCTCCTTCCACAAGTTCAACGGGACCGGCAACAAATGTTTTGTGTGTCTCAATCGTTTTCTCAACAATTTCCCTTCGTTTAGGATGATTCAACAGGTCGAGCCCGATCGCGGCTTCGTGTCCTTTTACCGGGTATATAGCCCCGATCACGCAGTTTTTAGAAAGAGCCATGGATGAGATTACAGGATCCTGACGGATCAGTTCAGCAGCCAGGTTATCGTATTCGGTATTGGTTACATCCGGATGAAGAGATACATAGGCAGCGATACTCTTAGTGTAATAGATCCTGGAGTAGAGAGCTTTCTCGAGTTTGGTCTTTTTTGTGATCAGGATCTCTAACAACCGACCCCGGATATCCTTATCCCATAACCCTTTCTTGAAGTCTGTATAGACAAATGTTGTATAAACCAAGGCAATCAGTAGCCCACTGGCAATGATAAGGGGCATAAACCTGGATGATTGTTTAGGGTTTTGGGACATCATGAGTTTCCTGTAGGTGACGAGCTGCAAAGTGTTTGGCAAATGTATGAATATTCCACTAATAACAAGGCTTTCAGCTAAGTAGTATAAATCAGATTGTTGAATTTCTCAACACGTGTATAGAAAATCAACACAACCCTAAAGCACTCTGATTCTGAGCGCATTGACTCCTATTCTTCTCAGAGGTGTTTATAAACTCAACACTTTACTGTGTATATATTTTAAACAAACGTATTCATAATACACATATAATCAGTGCGATACATAAGATTTTTTCGTTTGGCACAAGATTTGAATTACAGGAAAGCGATCACCTAATTTCAATCTTAACAGTCATGAAAAACAGGAACATTTTAATCGTCGGGTTGTGCCTGCTGATCGGAAGCATCACAACTTATGGAAATGACAGAAAAAGTAAAAATCCGTCATCAGAGACCATTCCACAGGAGGAGAAGACAATAACGGTTCAATGTACTCCCGATTTGGAAGCGGTTACAAACACATGGGCCCTTGAGTATGGAAAACTTAACCCGGGAGTGCATGTGGAAGTGATTCAGATGCCGAAATCCCTGCAGCCAGCCGATCTAAGGGAAGGAGCGGACCTGTCATTTATTTCCGGAGATTACATAGAAACAGTGGGAAAAGAGAAGCTTTGGTATATGATTGTTGGAAGTGATGCCATCGTTCCGATCATCAGTGCAAAGAATCCGTTCCTTAAAAAGATCAGTAAAAGAGGTATCACCTCTGAAGAGCTTGCAGCACTTTTTACTCAAAGCGGGAACAGGACTTGGGGAAATCTGGCAGGCAACGGGCTGGCTGTACCGGTCCATTATTATAGATTAAGCGATGATGCCGTTCAGTCACAGGCAGCAAATTTCCTTCATACCGATCCGTCGTTGCTGACCGGGATCGATGTGGCTACTGCATCTGAGTTAATCTCCTCCCTTCAGGGCGATCCTTACGGAATCGGATTTTGCCGGTTGATGGATTTGGTTGACCCGGGGAATCAGAAACTGGTGAAGCAGATAGCACTGTTACCGATAGATAAAAACAGAAATGGATCACTCGACCGGTTTGAGAACATCTACGGGAATCTGACTGAGTTTTCACGAGGCGTTTGGATTGGCAAATACCCGAAGGTATTGAGCCGCACCATTTACTCGGTATCTCCGGAGAAACCGACAAATAAGGCAGAGCTGGCATTTCTCACGTGGGTCGTTACAGGAGGACAGCAGCTGCTGACACCATTGGAAAACAGTGGTCTGACATACAGTAGCCGTGTGGCCAGCCGGGTAGAACTGCTGGCAGCAGCTCCAGCTGCTGAGATGATCTCCACCACAGGATTGCTGAACAGCAAAGCACAAGGGCTCTCGATTTTCTCTTTTGTGATCATTTTACTGATCCCGGTCGTTTTAGTTTTCATGGTTGGAAATGCCGTTCGCCGGCATCGTCGCCAGAAGCAGGCTGAGCTGGCGAAATCGATGAAACTCACACCGGTTCTTCTCACTGAAAATTCAATTAAAGCTCCAGACGGGCTCTATTATGACAAATCGCATACCTGGGCTTTTATGGAGAAAGATGGAGTTGTCAGGGTTGGGATGGATGATTTTCTTCAGCACATTACCGGTCCGCTCACGCGGATAAAGATGAAAGGAACAGGAGAACGCGTGAAAAAAGGCGATGCGTTATTCTCCATCATCCAAAACGGGAAACAGCTCACCATTCATGCGCCCATTTCAGGAACGATTATGGCGAAAAATAATCAGCTGAACACAGATACTTCTATGCTCAATGCTTCTCCTTATACCGATGGTTGGATATATATGATTGAGCCAACCAATTGGGTGAAGGAGATCCGCTTCTTATTTATGGGATACATCTATAAAGATTGGATGCTGTAATTCTTTCAGATACCATTTCCTTGTATTGTCATTTTTTTCAGGATTTAACTTGCTGGATAAAATAAATTTGTAGCTTTGCGTAATTTTAATTTAATCTAAATAGATTTATATTTTGAAAGTTATTAATACGTATATCCATGAAAACAAGAAACACGATAGTAGGTGTCCTTTTATTGGTCTCCGCCAATTTATTTTCCCAGTACACGATTGATTGGATAATCCCCGGTGGTAACTTCAATAAAACAGGGGTCATGAGTACCAGGGATAATTTGGACAACCTGATGATTACCGGATACCTTCAAAGTGAAAACATATATACCAGAAAGTATGACATCAATGGAAACTTTCTTTGGGAGTCTATTGACTCATCTGGTATTAATGGTAAATATGAGAAACCCATTTGGTTGAGTTGCGACATCAGTAATAATGTATTTGTTGTTGGCAAAAGGTATTCCATTTCATCGGGATGGGAATATCCTGATGCCATTGTGGCCATGAAATATAGCCCTTCGGGAACGTTACAGTGGAAACAAACGGTCCCGGTCAGTGTATTGATCGGTTCCCAGCATCCAGGTTTCAATATGAGGAGTGAGGTCGATTATAATGGGAACTTATATATCGGAACAGCCGCAGCTAACCCGTCAGGATTTATACTTGTTAAGATTGATCCCGATGGAAATATTGTATTTACCCAAAACAGTGAAGTGAATGCTCCGACAGGATTTTCATCCATGAGGTTAAAAGACAATCAGGTTGTTTTGACTGGAAGCAGCGGCGACCTAAGTGCTGCTCCAATTGCAGTATGGGACACTTCCGGCACGTTATTATGGACCGTTTCAGTGTTAGGAAAGGCTGGAACTGATGTTGAAGTAGATGATGACGGGAATGTGTTCCTGCTTACTTCTTTTTCAAATCAGGTTACTTCAACAAGTGGGTACGATGTGATGATTTACAAATTCAATCCATCAGGCGCTCAATTATGGAAAAAGGATTATGATTTTGGCGGGTATGATTTCCCAACCCGTTTTACCTTCGTTTCAAACAGGTTAAGTACAATCGGGTATGGCTCCGTTTCCGGCTATTTTGACTGGATCGTTTTTCAAACTGATGCCAGTGGGAACAAACTTTGGGATAGCCGGTATGATGGTACTTCATTTAACGATGAATATCCTTATTACATTGTTGCCAACCCCGATAATGAAGTTATCGTTACTGGTATCGGAGGACCCTCTCCCGACCCCTTTAATCCCTCCTATTTACAAATGGTGATTTTGGAGTACAGCAATTCAGGCACCCAACTATGGGTTGATACGCCCAATTTGTACGGCGGTGCAGGATTGTCATGCATTCTTGCCGGTGATAACAGTCTGTTTGCCATGAGCTATTATAATATGACTGCTTACCATTATGATGTCAGAGCGGTAGGAGTGAATGATGATAACAAAAATAATGACCAGGCAATAAACATTTTTCCAAATCCCTGTTCAACGTCGGTAACTGTTGAATTCGATTTGGCAAAGGAGGAAGAAAATGTTTCTGTTTCAATTTATGATCTGTCTGGAAATCTTGTGAAGCCATTCCGCTTTATGAACCTGCAGGCAGGGACAAACAGAATATCACTCGATCTGTCGGAGTTAACGGCGGGCATCTACTTATGCCATGTTAGCTCCAGCACAAAGAATCAAAGAGCGAAAATTGTCAAATATTGACGATGGTGTCACAATCAATACAATGAGTCTGGGAGGTATGGCCATTGCTATCGGGGCCCTGGTGGATGATACCATCAGGAGATTTTCAACTGAATAGTACCGAGTGAAAAAGTTTGATCCTGTAGGTAAAAAAAATCAGCTTGTATTATTGTGATGATGAAGAAGTGGAAGAGCCGGTTGGTCAGATGATCCGGTTTTTTCAACAAAGGAATAACTGTTTCGAAATTAAAACCCTATTCTTTAATATTCTACTTTTCTGATCTTAACCAATCGTATAACAGATACTATTTTTGCCGCCTTAGCAGTAAATTACAGTAATTTTGTTGAAGAACAGGGCTATTTGATCATATTATGCCGCTTTGGCAGTAAATTATTGATGATAGTTTGGTTATTTAATATTAAATGATTATTTTTGCCGCTATAAAGGTAAATAATGGAACAGACTCAGGATTTAACCCAGATTATCCGATTACACAGGAGGGCTGCCAAATTAAGTCGTTTACAGTTGGCAGAACTTGCTGGTGTTGGAAAGACCGTGATCTACGACATCGAGAAGGGGAAGGATTCGGTACAATTGGACACCCTGCGAAAGATTTTGAAAGTGCTGAACATAAGGATAATATTGAAAAGTCCTTTGATGGACAATTTACAAAACTCTGAAGATGAGAAGAGCTAGGGTATATGTAAAAGGCATCGAGGCTGGAACTCTTACCGAAGTTGAGAAAGGGAAGGAGTACCTGTTTGAATATCTGGACTGGTACAACGGTCTTGTAGTTTCACGAACAATGCCGATTAAGGAAAAATCTTTCACGTTCAATATATTTCCACCATTCTTTGACGGGCTGCTGCCTGAAGGAATTCAGTTGGAAGGGCTGCTGAAGATTAAAAAAATTGATAAAAATGATTACTTCTCGCAATTGATGGCTGTTGGAGAAGATATGGTTGGGGTTGTTACGGTTAAGGAAATTACGGAATGAATAGTTGTCCGATCACATATACTCCCTGTGGAGATGATCTCTACAGCGAAACCGGACTCAGGCTTTTATCACGCGAATTGAAGGTGCTCAGGGAGTTTAAGTACACTGCAGAAGAACAAAGAATAGAGGCATATAACCGTGCTTCAAAGATGTCAGTTCAAGGAGTGCAGCCCAAGTTGAGTGCTAAATTGAGCATCAAAGACGGAGAATTTGAAATTGTTGATACAGGGGGAAAATACATTCTCAAACCCCAGCATCATCTCTATCCTGAAATGCCGCAGAATGAAGACCTGACCATGCGACTTGCCAGTGAAATTGGTTTGGATGTCCCATTGCACGGTTTAATATGGTCAAAGGATCATTCCCTAACATATTTCATCAAACGGTTTGACAGAAAAGGGCAGAACGATAAAGTCCCAATAGAAGATTTTGCACAGTTAGCTGGGATGAGTCGGGAAACCAAGTATGACTACAGCATGGAAAAAGTTGTGAATGTAATTGATGATTTCTGCACATTCCCTTCGATTGAGAAATTAACCCTATTTAAACTTACCGTCTTCAATTACCTGGTCGGCAATGAAGATATGCACCTAAAGAATTTCTCGATCATCACGGAAGAAGGGAAGGTGACGCTCTCGCCATGTTACGATCTGGTTAATTCGACCATTGAATATAAAATGCAGGACGAGGAAATCGCTTTACCTCTTAATGGAAAAAAGAAGCACCTGACTCGCAATATACTGGTTGACTATTTTGGAAACGAAAGATGCGAGCTGACTTCGAAAAGTATCGACAAAGTCCTGGAGACGATCTCCTCTGCTGTGCCAAAATGGGAGGAATGGATAAATATCAGCTTCTTGTCAAATGACATGAAAGAGAAGTACCACAAGCTGTTGGGAACCCGCCTGGATATATTACGAATCCGTTAAAAAATCGGATACCCTGTTTAGATTTGGAACCTGATCCTCTGGTCAGAAGTCGAATTTTTAATAACGTGGAAAAACCGAAGATGTCAACCACCTACGCCGATTTTGGTTGACCACCTCAACCTATTAACAATCAATTCTTAGGCTTTGTCAATATTTCTCGGCCTGATATGGTCAGAGCCATCGGTTTGACTTAGCCTGATCCCGAAAGTGTAAAATAAAATGTGCTTCCCTTACCCACTTCACTTTGCACCCAGATTTTCCCGCCATGTTTGTTCACGAATTCTTTACAGAGAATCAGACCAAGTCCGGTTCCCTTTTCATTTTGGGTACCGGGGTTTGAGAAGTTCTCATCTATCCGGAATAGTTTTTCAATGCCGCTTTTTGGTATTCCTATTCCGTTATCGCTTACCGAAATCCTCACTTCTCCTTTAGATTCTAGGATTTTTATCAGGATCTCTCCTCCCGGATGAGAGAATTTGATGGCATTCGAAACCAGGTTCCTTACTATCGAACTGACCATTGACCTATCTGCCAAAACAGGAACTTGTGAAGTGATTGACGTGGTAATGATCACCGACTTTTGGAGTGCAGTATTTTCAAACAGAGAAACGATCTCACGGATAAGTTCATTCATGTTGAAATTTTCCGGGTTGAAAGTTATTCTGCCTGTTTGTGACAGGGACCATTCCATCAGATTCATCAGCAGATCCATTGCCCTATTGGACGATTTCAGGATAATATTTGCATATTTATCGATCCCTTCAAGGTCATTTGCCTCGAGCTGCTCCATCAAAATCTCGCTAAAGCCGACAATGGAACTTAACGGGCTTTTCAAATCGTGTGCTATGATGGAGAAGAATTTATCTTTTGTGATATTCAATTGCCTCACCTGGGCGATTGTTTGCTCCAGATCGATCGTTTTTTCTTTCACTTTTTCTTCAAGAGAGGTGTGATAATCATATAGTTTTACAGACATAAGGTTAAATGAACTAATTAAATCCGTTATATCTTTTGTTGCATCAATCTGAATTGGTTTACCCAGAAGAGAATTATCGTTTGAAATGGAAATGGCCTGGTCACGCAAAGCCTCAAGGGGATTAATAATCAACCGCTTCTGAATAAAAACATATGTGAGGATACTGATAGCGGCGATGATTGATATGATGAAACTGAGTATAAGAATATTCCTGTTTGCCCGAACATACGCCTGGTCAATTGGGATACGGATAGATACGACTGAAATTACATCCCCGACTTTTCTGTTGAAGCTTCTTGTATTGCCATATATTTCAACCAATTCTTTCGGAGCCTTCTCGGGCATGCCATGGCATCTTAAACAGGCAGGTACCATGACTTCTCCTTTTTTTAACAGGAAATAATATTGAGAACCATCAAGTTCTATAATTCCTTCTTTCACGGCAATCTCACGATTCCCGATGGTTTCGTTTAAGAAGTTCAGTTCAATACTATCAGCTTCATTACGAAGATTTCTTGCGTTCAGAGTAGCATCTTTATAGTAGTACCCAAAATCATTTCGCTGTTGAAAATAATTATCAAGGTGCATGATAGCATAGGAAGACGACATCCAACCAGGCTCAAAGTATGATCCATCATTGATTGTGTCGATTAACAGGTCGAAAAGTTTGGGTTTTAAATCATTGGTAAAATAATCATGGACCGAAAGATTTTTATCGAGTATAAGGGTCGCTTTTTCTTTTGCCTCCTGGATTGCATCTGAACGAAACATATACCCACTTACCAATACAAATCCTATGTTTCCCAGTACAATTATTGCAATGGACAATGTAAGAAGAATGGTTGATGTCTTATATTTTGATAGTTTCCTTTTACTCAGATACATGTTGTTCTATTCCTTTTCTCGAATCGCTGTTACTATGGGTTTTAAACTTATAAATGTCAAATCATGAAAGAGTATAGGGTTACTAAATTATAAAAACATTTCCTTATCAACTAAGGGTATCATGAAAAATGCCACCAAACCCACGCTTTGTGGCATCGACATTGTCCAGATGTAACATGGTAAAATGCAAAAAGGCGAAGCAGCTTTCGCTATTTCGCCATTTCACCATTTCACTATTTTCTTTCGGGGTGGCATCGACTGGAATCGAACCAGTGACACAAGGATTTTCAGTCCTCTGCTCTACCAGCTGAGCTACGACGCCGGATTGGGACTGCAAAATTAATCGAAATTTTGAAAATTCCAACTATCTTTATCGCCAATATTGCGCAATGATGGCAATGATGAGAATAGTCCTTGATTTCGGGAATACGCTTCACAAAGCAGGAATTTTTGACGGGGAGAAACTTATCCTCCTCGAGAAATATACCCGGCTTAACCGCCCGAAGCTGAAAGAGCTTCTGGCCGCTTTCCCCAGCATAAAATCTGGGATTGCCAGTTCCGTGGTTCATTATCCCACGGGGACAAAGAAATTTTTACAGAACCACCTCGAATTTTTTATTGAACTGTCTGGTCGCACCTCACTTCCCCTGATCAACAAATACAAGACTCCGGCAACTCTCGGGCGCGACCGGATAGCCTGTGCCGTTGCTGCTTCCCGGCTTTTTCCGGAAGTTCCGGCGCTTGTGATCAACGCGGGCACCTGTATCACCTACGACCTGGTAACGGCACAGAAAGAATACCTGGGTGGAGCCATCTCACCCGGATTGCAGATGCGCCTGAAGGCGATGCATACTTTTACACGGAAACTCCCGTTAATAGAACTTCAGGATGCCGGCAACCTGGTTGGCAGCAATACCCGGGAATCGATGATCTCAGGAGCTGTTCATGGCACGGCAGCCGAAGTGAAGGGGGTGATTGGTGAATACAAAAAGCACTATCCGGGCCTTCAGGTGATCCTGAGCGGTGGAGATATGGAATATTTGGATAAACTCCTCAAAATTCGCATCTTTGCACTCCCAAACATCGTGATGGTCGGACTAAATTACATCCTCGAATACAATCTGCAGTATGCTAAATAAATCCAGATTTCTGATTTTACTGATCGTTTGCCTTACCACATTCTCTGCCATCGCTCAGATCCGGATCGCTTCTCCTTACTCCCGCTTTGGTATTGGCGACCTTGCCGACAACAACAATGCCTGGAACCTGTCGATGGGTCAAACCTCCTTCGCGATCCGCAGTCCTTACCATGTCAATTATGGCAATCCTGCTTCCTACACGGCATTCGATTCACTTTCGTTTGTCTTCGAAGGCGGATTCAACGCCGATATTGTTCAGTTAACCTCCAATGCACAAACAGCTACCAGGAACTATGCCTCACTCGGCTACATCCTCTTCGGGATGCCGGTTACCAGATGGTGGAAAACAAGTTTTGGTCTGGTGCCATTCAGTGATGTGGGATACAACGTGGTAAATGTGGAGACTTACGAGGGGATCGGACCCGTGGCCAGGGTTTACACCGGATCCGGCGGGATCAACAAATTTTACTGGGGGAACGGGTTTAAGATCATGAAAAACCTCTCCATCGGCTTCAACTTCTCATACCTCTTCGGCAATATGCAACGGGAATCGCAGATTCTCTTTTTAGATTCAGCCTACTATGCGAATGTGAAGGTGAAAAACAACGTGACCATGAATGACATTTATTTCAATTATGGCATTCAGTATTATGCGTTATTGAAACGAGATCTGCGTCTGACAGCAGGTGCCGTATTTGCCCTTGAGTCGAAGATGAGCGCCGAAACGGATTATGTGGCTCACACCTTTTTTTCAGGCATATCAGGGATTGAATATCCGAAAGACACACTGGAATTCGTAGAGGGATATAAAGGGAAAATTATCATCCCTTTAACCTTGGGCGCCGGAATCGGATTGGAAAAATTTGATCAGTGGTTATTCAGTATTGATTACCGGTGGGCTAACTGGAAGAAATTTACTGCATTCGATCTCACCGACTCGCTCGTGAACAGTCACCAAATTAGCGCCGGGGCAGAATTCTTACCGGATATCAATAGTTATTCCAACTATTTAAAGAGAATCCGATATCGTGTGGGATTCATGTACAACAACACCTACCTTAAATTACGGGGAAAGCAACTCAATGAGTTTGCTTTTACAGTAGGATTTGGGTTGCCTCTCCGCGGGGTGAAAACAGCCCTGAACCTTTCTGCACAGGTTGGAATGAGAGGTACCACAGAAGCTAACCTGATCAGGGAAACATACCTGCGTTTCGTTATCGGATTCTCCATCTACGAAAGATGGTTTATCAAACGAAAGTACTACTAGCCTTGAAAACAGTTTTTATCCGGATATTTGTTGCGGCAACTGCATTCCTGTTGGTATGGATTCTGTCGATGGGTTGCCGCAGGGATATTGAAATCGCGCAGATACCGGTCGACTCCACCCAACAAGCCCTGATGATGGCTATCGATATCGATGTGATATTCAGCGATTCGGGACACCTCCAGGCCAGAGTTACTGGACCTGTCGTTAACCGGTATGAAGGAGAAGTGGTGTGGATGGAGTTCCCCAGGGGATTCAAGGCGGAGATGTTTGATTCGGCACAACGACTGGAAACAACCATTACCGCCGATTACGGAAAACGAATGGAGTCGTTAAAAACAATGGAAGCAAGGGGGAACGTAGTGGTCCGGAATGAATTTAAAAATGAACAACTGAATACCGATGTGCTGATATGGAATGAGATAAGGCACACGATCAAAACAGATTCTCCGGTGAAAATTACCACTCCTGATAAAGTATTATATGGGACAGGCCTCGAGGCGAATGAGACATTCACCACCTACCGGATTCTCCGGCCAAGGGGTGAAATGCAGGTGAAAGAGGATTCTATTTAACTTGTTGGATTCATTTGAAATTACTACCTTTGCCGACTATTTTTGAACATCTTTTTAACATTTTTATAGAATGGCTATAATTGGAACAATCAGAAAGCATTCAGCACTTGCAGTGATTATTGTAGGTGTGGCAATTGCGGCATTTGTGATCGGAGACTTCGGCGCTGGCCGGTCGAAACCCACAACAGATATAGGCGCTGTTAACGGAGAGGATATTGCATACATGGACTTCAACAGCAAGGTTGAAGAGAACCTCGAATTCCAGCGGGAGAATACGGGTGACGACAAAATCTCTGAAGAGACCTCCTACCAGGTAAGGCAGAGTGTTTGGAATACCATGATCAGAAACCTGGTGATTGGAAATGAGCTGGAAGAGCTTGGAATGGGAGTTTCGCCGGAAGAGCTGTTTGAACAGGTTCAGGGTAAAAATCCACACCGCTATATCCTCCAGTATTTCAAGGATCCAAACAGCGGACAGTACGACCCGGCTATCGTCCTGAATTATTTGCGCAACCTCGACCAGATGGAGCCCAAAGCCAGAACACAATGGCTGCAATTTGAAAAGGCTATCAAAGAGGATCGGCTTGAGACGAAGTTTAACAACCTGATCAGTAAATCTTACTATATGCCCAAGCCGCTCCTGCGGAAACAGCATGAGCAGCAGAACAAGTCACTTAACATCAGATACGTTTCTCCTGGTTTTTATGTAATTCCCGATAGCGCTGTCGTTCTTACAGATGCTGATTACGCCAGGTTTTACGATAAAAACAAGGCCTATTTTCAGAACGAAGAGCCTGTTGTTGAGCTGGATTACGTCATGTTTGAAGTCAAACCTTCTGCAAAAGACCGCGAAGACATTGCCGAAGATGTCTCAAAAATGTTTGCCGATTTTGAAAAGATCAACGATCCCATGACCTTTGTCAATGCCAATTCGGATCAGAAGTTCGATACCGGATATATCAACAGAGGCATCCTGGTTAAAGGTCTTGATTCCCTTCTTTTCAGTTCGCCGGTTGATGCCGTCATTCCTCCGTTCCAGGAAGAGAATGCCTGGTTTATGGCCAAGGTGATGGGGAAAGAAGAACGGCCCGATTCCATGCAGGGAGCGCAGTTGCTTATTACCTGGGCAGGACTGGGAATCAACGACAGTGTTACCCGTACACAACAGCAGGCAAAACGAACCACTGACAGTCTGGTGGCCATTCTAAAAGCCAACCCGGCACGCTTCGAAGAGATTACCAAATCGATATCCGATTACCCAACGGCAAAAGATGACGGGGGTCTCCTTCCCTGGTTCCCGGATGGAAATGAAAATGTGAGCCCTTTCTTCGATGCCGGAGTTACCATGAAACCGAACGACGTGAAGATCGTGGAGACCCGGCTGGGCTACTCCATCTTCAAGTTATCCGAAAAATCTCCTGACAAACAGAAAGTTAAGGCTGCCATCTTACAACGGAACATCGATCCAAGCAACCAAACCTTCCAGGATACCTATACCCGGGCAAGTATGTTTGCAGGTACCTATAAAAACCCGGAAGCCTTTGATACCGGTGCTGTGGCATCAGGCGTTTTCAAACGCCAGGCAGCAAATGTGAAGCCGATGGACAATACCGTTCAGGGTCTTAAAAGCGCCCGCAACATGGTTCGCTGGGCTTTTGCCGACCCAACGGAAATTGGTGAAGTTTCACCGGTGTTTGACCTTCAGGGTGTCTATGTTGTAGCCTTGTTGAAAGATCGCTCACCAGCCGGGGTTCAGCCTCTTGACAAACTGAAAGAGCGGATCGAGCCAAGCGTAAAGAACATGAAAAAGATCGAATTGATGGCCGGTCAGATTACTGAAGCCATGAAGCGGACTGCCGACCTGAACGAGTTTGCCAGTACGTTTAATGCGAAAGTCGATACTGCTACAGTTACATTTACAGGGATGAACCGCTCAACCATTGCCAGGGAAAACGATGTCCTTGGCCAGCTGTTCTCCCTGCCCTCGGGTCAGCTGCAGGGTCCTTTTCAGGGCAACTTTGGGGTTTACGTGGTGGTTGTGGATAATGTGGTTGAAGCCCCCTCCAAAGAGGACTTTACTTACGAACAGCGGATGGACTTTCAGGGATGGAATAACCGCGTTTCAAACTCTCTCTTCGACGCCCTGAAAAAGCAGGCTACGATCGAAGATCACCGGGAAATGTTCTACTAGGAATCAGGTTGGTCAAGTTGGACAAGTTTGTCAAGTTGGTCAAATGCACGAACCTGACCAACCTGTCTAACCTGTCTAACCTGTCCAACCTGTCTAACCTGTCCAACCTGTCTAACCTGTACCTGTCCAACACTTACTTTAAAGTATCCTTTATGACAATCTCCTGGCGCCTGGAGGCCCATTCGTTCCGGCTTTCGGTATAAGCGCGGAGTTCCACGAGATATTTTCCCGGAACAACATACGTGTAAGAAGGATTGGTGTCGGATGACGTAGAGTCGTTGCCGAAATACCAGTCGTAGGAGAAAGCGTTGGTCGACCGGTTGGTGAATTTTACGGTGCAGGGAATCTTAAAATCGTTGTTTCCGCTGTATGTAAAATTGGCGGTAGGGATTGGCTCGTTTTTGTAACAACCGCTCAGAGCAAGGGCGGTAAAAAGAAGAATCAGGTTATTCCGGAACAAATTCATTCCGCTAAGATAAGCACTTTGTTTTTCAACACCTCAATCACGCCTCCGTTGATCTCAAAAAATTTAGGCTCCTCACCGTTGATTTCCACCTTGACGGATCCCTTTTTCAGTACAGAGATCAGCGATGCATGATGATTCATGACCTCAAATGAGCCGTCAATTCCGGGCAACTGCACCAGGTGCACATGGTCGCCTTCGAACAGGGTAGTATCGGGTGTTACAATTTCTAAACGCATATTGGTTTCAGTTTGCAGTTTGCAGTCGGCAGTTTGCAGCTAATTTTGCTACCTTCCTACCTCCCTACTTTCCTACCTTCCTACCTATTCTTTGCTCTCTGCCATCAGTTTCTTCCCTTTTTCAATGGCTTCTTCAATCGTTCCAACCAGGTTGAAGGCCGATTCAGGGTATTCATCCACTTCACCATCCATGATCATCTTAAATCCCTTGATGGTGTCTTCAATGTTAACGAATACTCCGGGTGTTCCTGTAAACTGTTCAGCAACAAAGAAGGGCTGGGAGAGGAACCGCTGTACACGGCGTGCACGGTGAACCACCTCTTTGTCTTCATCCGAAAGCTCGTCCATACCAAGAATTGCAATGATATCCTGGAGCTCTTTGTAACGCTGAAGGATCTCTTTTACGCGCTGGGCGGTATCGTAATGATCGTCACCAACTACATCGGGAGAGAGAATCCGGGAGGTAGAGTCGAGCGGGTCAACAGCCGGATAGATTCCCAGCTCGGCAATTTTCCTGCTCAAAACGGTGGTGGCATCCAGGTGGGCAAACGTGGTTGCCGGTGCCGGGTCGGTAAGGTCGTCGGCAGGAACGTAAACGGCCTGAACAGAGGTGATGGATCCCCGCTTGGTAGAGGTGATCCGCTCCTGCATGATCCCCATCTCAGTGGCCAGGGTCGGCTGGTATCCAACGGCAGAAGGCATACGTCCCAGCAGCGCCGATACCTCTGAACCTGCCTGGGTGAAACGGAAGATGTTGTCGATAAAGAAGAGAATGTCTCGTCCGCCGCTCTCTTCATCCCCATCGCGGAAATACTCGGCGAGGGTAAGTCCCGACAGAGCTACCCGAGCACGGGCTCCGGGAGGTTCGTTCATCTGACCGAATACCAGGGTAGCCTGCGACTTCATCAGCTCTTCGTGATTCACTTTGGAGAGATCCCATCCCCCCTTTTCCATATCTTTCTTGAACTCTTCTCCATAACGGATAACACCCGATTCAATCATCTCACGCAGCAGGTCATTTCCCTCACGGGTACGTTCTCCCACGCCGCCAAAAACCGACATCCCCGAATATTTCTTGGCGATGTTGTTGATCAGCTCCATGATGATGACCGTTTTTCCCACACCGGCGCCGCCGAACAGACCGATCTTTCCTCCTTTGGAGTAAGGCTCAATCAGGTCGATCACCTTGATCCCTGTATAAAGGATCTCTTTTGTCGTGCTCAGTTCGTCAAACCTTGGGGGCTCGCGGTGAATCGGGTATTTTTGTTTCCCTGAAACCGGACCGAGACCATCGATTGGCTGTCCTATGACATTAAACAACCTTCCCCTGATATCTTCTCCAACGGGCATCGAAATAGGGGCTCCCGTAGCAATGACCTCCATTCCGCGACGAAGTCCGTCAGTGGAATCCATGGCGATGGTTCGGATGGTATTTTCGCCTACATCGTTCTGGCACTCCAGAACGGTCGTGCCACCGCGGCCATCATGTACTTCAAG
>JACZJJ010000002.1 GCA_014860625.1 Bacteroidales bacterium
ACCACCCTTGGTACGTGATTTTACATACCCTTTGATGATCTCCTGTTTGTCAAATGCATCGTTGATACGCTCCCATGATTTCAGTATACGGGCTTTTTTGTGAGAAAGAATCAGCTGACCTGTAGGGTCTTCCTGGTTTTCCACATAAACTTCCACCAAATCTCCTGATTTCAGATCGGGATTGTACCGGAACTCTGAAAGCTGGATAACGCCATCGGATTTAAATCCAATGTTGACAACAACTTCACGACTGGTAAGTGAAACGACTGTTCCTTCAATCACATCGTGCTCAGAAATGGCTCTTAGCGTACGATCGTACTCTTCTTCCAGTTTTTGACGTTCGTGGGCAGAGTAGAGATCCTGCTTTTTCCCGATGGCATCCCAGTCAAATTCAGCCTCGATCTTTTTTGGTTTCTCAACTGGCTGAGTGGCTTCTTCTTCAATAGAGGTTTCCGGCTCTTCAGCTACAGGTTCTTCAGCTACAGGTTCTTCTGCAATGGGTTCTTCTTTCACAGGCTCTTCAGCATCTTCTGTGGTTTCTTCCTTGGCTTCGACGTCATTGGTGCCGGTCTCTGTCAGTTCAGATTCTTCGCTCAATTCGGCATTCTCTTCCGCTTCGCCAGGTAATTTTGTTTCGTCAGTAGTCATTAAAATTTCTTTGTGGTGACAGAAGATCTGTCATCCGGGTTTATAATATAGTTGATTATCAGGTGTTTTACATAAAGAACGGCACACAATCTGCCCGAATCAAATTGGGGTGCAAAAGTACGATTGTTAATTCAAATTTACAAATAAATATAGCTCCTGTACCCTGTTCACTGATCATGAATCCCGTTACTTTTATTACTTTTGCCGCCTTAAACCAGAAACAATGCCTTTAAAATGCGGAATCATCGGCCTGGCCGGGAGTGGGAAAACCACACTATTTAACTCCATTTCAAGTCACAGGGCTGAAACCGGGTCAGCCATGAAAGCCAACATGGGCACCATGGTAGTTCCCGATCCGCGTTTGCCTGAAATTGATAAATTCTACCATGCCGAAAAAGTCACTCCCACCACGGTGGAGATGGTTGATATTCCCGGACTTGCCAAAGGGGGAACCGGGATGGGATCTCAATTTCTCACTGATATACGGAATGTTGATGCGTTGATCCATGTGGTACGATGTTTTGACGACCCCCTAAATCCGCATGTTGAAGGCTCCGTGAATCCGGTGAGAGACCGTGAAACTGTTGACCTTGAGCTTCAGATCCGGGATATTGAATCGGTCGAAAAAAAGATCATCCGTTTGGAGAAGATCGCTAAATCGGGAGACAAAGATGCCAAACATGGAATTGACGTACTGCATGTGGTGAAAGATCACCTGGAGTCATTTCAGTCGGCTCGCACAGCTCCCATTGCACCCGAAGAGAGGAGATTCCTCTACGACATATTTCTTCTCTCGGATAAACCAGTCATGTATGTCTGCAATGTTGACGACGCATCTGCTGTCACTGAAAACGCCTACACCAGTATGTTCCGCGACTCGCTGAAGACGGAACAGGCTGAAATCCTGACACTGGCGGCAAGGCTGGAATCGGAGATCTCAGAACTCGACGAGGAAGCGGATCGCCTCGAATTTCTTGCCGATGCGGGTCTTCAGGAACCGGGAATTAACCGCCTGGTGAGGATGGCGTATCACCTTCTTGACCTGCAGACCTTTTTTACTGCAGGGCCAAAGGAGGTGAGGGCCTGGACAATTACCCGCGGGATGACAGCACCTCAAGCTGCCGGAGTAATTCACAGCGACCTTGAGAGAGGATTTATCCGTTCGGAGGTGATCAAATATGAAGATTTCATCAGACTTCAGTCAGAGCACGCCTGTCGCGAAGCCGGAAAACTGATGGTTGAGGGGAAGAATTACATTGTGCAGGACGGCGATATGCTGCACATCCGGTTTAATGTTTAACGATAGCTTTAAGAGAAGAGACGCAGGAACCGGGGCATGCCCAGTCTCTATACAAACCGGGCAAAAGTTTTCAGCTTAGCCAGGAAATCCGGTTTTTTACGGACTGAAACCTCAACCTCCGTATTATCCTCCATGATGACTGACCCTCCTTTCCCTTTGACATACCTCTTGATGTACATCAGATTCACCAGATGCTTGGCATGGATTCGGGAAAACGGCAGATCCTCTAAAATCTTTTCGTAATTGTTGAGGGGGCGTGAAGCCATCAACCGGTTCCCGTCTGTAAGAAAGAAGTAGGTGTAAACATCGTCGGCTTCCAGGCGCATGATATCACTCAGCCTGACCACGTTTAACCCTTCAGAAGATGGAATGATAATCTTTTCGTTTTTGTTTCTCAGACTATCTCTCAGGACATTGATCTTATCATCCAGATGTTCGTCAGCCTTTATCTCGGTAAACCGTCCGATTGCATCTTTTAATCCTTCGAGGGAGACCGGTTTAACCAGGTAATGAAGAGCTGAAAATTCAAACGCTTTCACAGCATACTGATCGTAGGCCGTAATAAAGATGACCTCATAATTTTTATCTGAGGTTTGTTCGATGACATCGAATCCTTCTCCATCGGGCAGGGAGATGTCAAGGAAAACAAGATCCGGATCTTTGGAATTAATCTCAGTTACAGCTGAAGTGACTGTATCACCAGTCCCAACGATCGAAATCGCAGGAAAAAATTTCTTCAGTAACGATTCAAGGGTAAGTAAGCTGGCCTTATCGTCATCGACCAGAACCGTTTTTATTTTTTCTTCCATGAGACTGCCAATAGTTGTACTTTTGCCTTCACTCAGAGGGTTGTCCTAATGAAGCTTGTCCTAATATTGCTAAAGTATAACAAAAAAACCGATTGTGCTTGATCCTGTTGAAAAGATTTTACAAAAAGAGGTTCTTCACAAAGATGAGATCATCACCCTAATACAATTAAAGCCACCCTACAATTCTCTACTCCATCAAAAAGCCTCGGATGTAAAGGAAAAATCCGTTGGAAAAGTTGTCTATTTCCGTGGCCTGATCGAGTACTCAAACCGCTGTTCAAAGAGCTGCTATTATTGTGGGATCCGGTCGCACAACACCCTCCTCAAGAGATATCAACTAACTGATAAGGAAGTTATTGAAGCTGCAAATTATGCGCATCAAAACCGGTTTGCCTCTATCGTTATCCAGTCGGGAGAAGAGAGCAGCCAGAAATTCATCACCACCATCGAACGGCTGCTTGGCGAGATCAGGCAACTGACAAACGGGGAACTTCATGTGACCCTCTCCCTGGGGGAACAAAAGGAAGAGGCCTACCGTCGATGGTTTGATGCAGGAGCCCAAAGGTACCTTCTGCGAATCGAAACCTCCAATCCCGAACTCTATAAAAGGCTGCATCCTGTTGATAAGATGCATACGTACAACCGCCGTCTGGAAACCCTCAGCCTGATCAAAAAAGTGGGATACCAGACCGGAACTGGCGTAATGATCGGACTTCCGTTTCAAACCGTGGAGGACCTGGCGGATGACCTGATTTTTTTCCGGGAGATGGATATTGACATGGCAGGAATGGGTCCCTATATTGAGCATGAAGAGACACCTTTGTTTGAATACAGGAATCAATTGCTGCCCATACAGGAACGTCTTGAGATTTCACTGAATATGGTTGCACTCCTGCGTATCATGATGCCCAACATTAACATTGCAGCAACAACAGCTATGCAAACCATTGATCCGCAAGGCCGGGAGCGGGCACTGCTGGCCGGAGCCAACGTGATGATGCCAAACCTTACTCCGCTCAAATACAAAGAGAGTTACCTCTTGTACAACAACAAACCCGGTTTGGAAGATGATGCGGAAGAGTCGAAAGAATCCATGGAGGAGGAGATCAGACGTGCAGGAGATAAAATTGGTTACGGAGAGTGGGGAAACAGCAGGCATTACGAATTACGAATTAAGTGAATGACGAATGATGACATACATCATCACATTAGCACATTAGCACATTAGCAAATTAGCACATTAGCACATCACAAATTGAATTATGCGACAAAAAAGAAAAGAATTTCCCGTTTATGAGAAGGTCTTTATTACGGATGCCGGAGCAGAAGGGAAAGCAGTAGCACGTATTGGAGATCAGGTCATTTTTATTCCCTTTGCCGTTCCGGGAGATATTGTAGATGTGAGGGTTACGAAGCAACGCAAACAATATCTGGAAGGAAGAGTTCTGAAGATCCATACCAAATCAGACAAACGGATCGATCCCATTTGCAGCCATTTTGGCACCTGCGGTGGATGCCGCTGGCAAAACATGAAGTATGAGGAGCAGCTGTTCTATAAGCAGAAACAGGTTGACGATCACCTGAAACGGATCGGGAAATTTACTGATTTTGAACTGCTTCCTATTTTATCATCCAACCAGACAACCTTCTACAGGAACAAACTGGAGTACACATTCTCCAACAGAAGGTGGTTTACGAAAGATGAGATGATCCCTGATGAAAAAGATAAGGAGGAGCCCGGAAGGAGAAACGCGTTGGGCTTTCATATCCCGGGGATGTTTGATAAAGTACTTGACATCCAAACCTGCTATCTGCAGCAAGAGCCATCGAACTCGATTCGCCTGGCACTGAAAGCCTATGCATTAGAGAATGGGATATCATTCTACGACGTGATGACCTGGACGGGATTTCTGCGAAATGTGATCATACGCACATCCATGGCCGGCGAAATCATGGTAATCCTGGTTGTCAGGGAGAATAAAAAGGAGATCATCTTAGCGATACTTGATCATCTTCTCAACCTGTTTCCGGCGATTACGTCTCTCTACTATGTCGTCAACCAGAAAAAGAACGATTCGTTATACGATCAGGAGTTTGTTCTTTACAAAGGGGAACCTGTGATCATGGAAAGAATGCAAGCATTCGAAGAGGGAGATCCCGATCTTTCCTTCAGGGTGGGCCCTTCATCTTTCTTCCAGACCAATTCAGAACAAGCAGCCCGGCTTTACCACATAGCAGCAGAATTTGCCGACCTTCGGGGAGATGAACTGGTTTATGATCTCTATACCGGAACAGGAACAATCGCCTGCTATATAGCACGTTACGTGAAGGAAGTTATTGGAATTGACACCGTGGAACCCGCCATCAGGGATGCAGAACTGAATGCGAAAGCCAACGAAATCACCAATACCCGGTTTTTTGATGGAGAGGTTGAAAAAATATTGAACGCCAGCTTCTTTAAGAAGCACGGAAAACCAGACCTGATTATCACCGATCCGCCAAGATCGGGAATGCACGAAAAGAGTATCATCGCTATTCTGGAAGCATTACCGGAGAAAATTGTCTATATCAGCTGCAATTCAGCCACTCAAGCCCGTGACATGCAACTTCTGCAAGACCAATACATATTGGTTAAATGCCAGCCTGTTGACATGTTTCCGCACACGCATCATGTGGAGAACATCGCGCTGCTGAAACGCAAGAAAGTGTGAAGGTAGCTATTTCATTATCCGTAGAATCTCCTCTACCGGATACTCCGGGCCATCAAAGACAAAATCTGCTTTCAGATAATAAGGTTCCCGGTTAACCAACATCTCTCTCACGTATTGCTCCAGTTGAGTGGTCTCAACATTTTTCAGAAGGGGGCGTTTTTTCTTGATTCCCTTAATTCGTGTCATCAGGTCGGGAACACTAACTCTCAAATAGATGGATATGCCCGCTTGAAGGATCATATCCATATTGTCAAGGTAACAAGGAACTCCCCCACCGGTAGCAACGATCACGTTATCAAGAACCATAGTCTCCTTCAGCAACTCCCGCTCGAAGGTGCGAAACAGATCCTCACCATATTTATTGAAAAAGTCGAGAATGGTTATCCGGTAGCGTTCTTCAAAGAGGTCATCGATATCTATGAAATCCAACCCGGATGCCTCAGCCAGCTCCTTGCCCAGCCAACTCTTGCCACTTGCCATAAATCCAATCAGGTATACTCGCATCGAATCCTATTTCTTCTACAAATATCGGGAAAGTTCAGGTTCACCAAAATTTATTACCTTTGCGACGCAAATTTATTCATGCATGAACTACCGGATGCTTTTATTTATCAGCTTGATTCTGATCTTTTTTAACGGATGTAATTCGTCTATCCAAAACGATGACCAACTCATTGACAGCAATGTAGTTAACAATCCAAATTCAGCTTCAGGAGAGCATGATGCAAGCCTTCTTCCTGTCGTCACATTTGAGGAGACGGAGCATGACTTCGGCCGGATCATTGAAGGAGAAACCGTATCGTTTAATTTTACCTTTACCAATACCGGGAAACGGGATCTGGTCATCGCAGATGTGAGCACCAGTTGTGGATGCACTGTTCCATCCTATCCTAAAACAGCAATCCGGCCAGGGGAATCGGGATCGATTAAAATCGCATTCAACAGCAAAGGAAGAAGAGGGTACCAAACAAAGACAATCGTTGTGGTGGCCAACACGCAGCCCAATGTTACCCAGTTGAAGATCAAGTCGCAGGTTATTGCACCGGGAGCGGAGTAAGGTAGGTAGGTAGGTAGGAAGGTAGGAAGGTAGGAAGGTAGGGTGTTTTT
>JACZJJ010000106.1 GCA_014860625.1 Bacteroidales bacterium
CTTCCCGGGCTTGCTTTCAACATGGATGGATCCGCCATGAATTTGATCTGTTCCGGTGGGGCAGATCTTGTTTCTTCAACCAAAATGGAGAAGAATCCTTCGTCGCGGTAATATCCTTGTTCAATTGCAGCATAATAGCCGGCAAATTGAAACTGATGTTTCCATTTTAACTGAAGTTTGACTGTGACTTCAGTGGAATCGTTGTCAGTAGGTCTTGCTGATATTGGCTGAGTGCAACATAAAAACAGTGGAATGAAAACAAAAACCCAGTATTTCATAGTGCCTTAAAGTATCCTGCAAATATAATGTGTTTGATCTGTAATAGTGTATATTTGTACTATCGTCAACCTCAATCCGGCATGAAACCCCTCCCTTTGTCCAGGAGTACAAGCGTATTTTCGGATATTCGTCAATATTTCCTGAACAAACCATTATGTGATACCCTGATCAGATTCTCTTCAGATGAAGTGAAGGAGGCTTATTGCAACAGCATCATGCAGCGGATTGGCATAGATGTCCATCAATTCAAATTGATGAACATTCATCGGGTTGGGATTGAAGTCCCCTCCAGTTACCTCTTTTATGAGTTGATGAAATGGAACGGAGACTCTATCTGCTGGCCGAATCACATGGCCAAAGTCAACCTTCAGGAGGGAAAAATTGATAATATAGTAATCACCCTCCTTGGCAGGTTTTATAAGCTTTTTGTCATGAAATCCATTCGGATTCATCAGATTCCTGCCCTCAACGATACGGACAACGCACGTTATTTTTTATACCAATGCAGTGGGGGATATCCAATTGGAATTTTCTCACTCTATGTGCGGACCTCCATTCCCGAACGCGGTGAAGAAGAGATGTCGCAGCTCTTTTTCCTAACGAGTTTCAATTTTTATGGAAAGCAATTCTGGTCAAGAATAAAGCCCCTGCGAGCCGCCTGGGAATTTGTTCACAACAGGGTGACAGCCAATGTCGCCTGCCGGTTTAAACAGCTGGTTGAGTGGAAGTTTGAAAATCTCAAGCATCCAGATATTGCTGATCAATCCGAATAAAGATATTTGAAGATTTTTTCCCAACATCCAGGATTTCACAAGTAAATCCGTGTTCAGCTGCAATCCTGGCAATCTCTGAGGATGAGATAAACCACAATTTTTTCTGATTATTCTCTGTTTTATTGAACTGTAACAGCCTGGTAGATAGATATTCAGATAACCTGGTTCGCTGATGCCGTTTTCCCAGATCGGCATTCCCTTCCCGGATCAGCAATACGCCTCCTGGTTTCAGGCTGTTCATGCAGGAGATCAGAAGACGTTCCTGCTTCTCAGGAACCAGGTAGTGCAATACATCGCCTAGCAGGATGCCGTCTTGCGGGGTCATCGGAAACTCCGACACATCTCCGTGAATGAATTTGATACGGTTGTTCACGAGGTATCCGTTCTGCGCCACCCCGATCTTCTCTTCATCAAAATCAACCCCCGTCAGGGTCCTGTTTTCCCCTGTAAGCATCAACATGAAGGATACGTATCCATATCCACAGCCAAGGTCTAAGATTGAACCACTAGTGGGAAGCAATGCGTGGTAGTGAACGAAATCCTTCTCAAGCATCATCTTGATCCTTATATACCATTCCAGAACAGGTCCTTTGAAAAGGTAGTTCATCCGAAGCGTAAGATGATAATAAGATGGCGTGGCATGTATTTTCCTGCAGTTTTGATATTCCTCTTTATAGAGCCTGCGCACGAGTTTGGTCCGTTCCGAATAGGTCACACCAAAATCATTGTTTTCTGGATTAATCCGTGGCAATACGCTCATAAACAGTCTTCCGGGTTTTCCCCAGAAATTGCCTTTTTGAAGGTAGTCACCACTGCCAAAAATCAGGATTGGGAGGATGTCCACCTGCAGCTTCTCGGCGATGTAGAATGCTCCCCGGTGGAATCGCTGGATATGGCCATCTTTCGATCGGGTTCCTTCCGGAAAAATCAGGATCGAATATCCTTCATCCATCCTCTGCCTGATAATATCCAGGGAGTTGTCAACCCCCTCTTCCATCGGTGGGAATCCGGCTAAACGGGCCACAGGTCCAAAAACCCAATGTTTATAAACCCATTTATTGGTGAGAATCAGGATGTTGGGACTAAGCCTTAGCAATGCAGGAGTTTCAATCAGCGATTGATGGTTGCTGATAATGATCGCCGGTTTTTGAAAATTCTCACCCTCCGGGTTATCCACGTGATGGTAACGGAGGAAGTTCATTCCAATATAGATTTTGCTTAACCGGCAGAATATCCGGTGAAATATCTCCTGTTTCCTCTTTCTTGAGAACGGGAGAACGGGACTGATTAACGTGCCGTAGATTGCCAGTATCAGTGCAATGGTCGTAATAGGAATCCAGGCAACGATAATGGAATACCCAATAGTGAAAAGGGTAACCGGGAAACTTCTTTTTCGCTTTGGTTTAAAAAGGAACCAATTTGCCAGCATGGACTGATACGTATATGAGACCAGCACTACGGAAACAACGCCTATAATGGATATAAGGGCAATTGAGTTCAGTGCGGGATGTCGCGCTGCAAAAAGGGCTGCAACACCGATGAGCGTGGTCGTAGAGGAGAGAAAAATGGAGACCTGGTAGGTCTTCATGTCGTTGATGCCGGTTTTATAATCATACAGCAATCCACGCATCATCAGGATGCTGTAATCAACGCCCAAACCAAACACGAAGGAAGAGATGATGATATTGAAAATATTGAATCTGATGCCGAAAAGACCCATGAATCCCAACGTAAGCAGCCAGGCAAAAAACATGGGTAACGCTGTGGTAAATCCAATCTCAATGCGCCCGAAAGATAAGAGGAGTAAAATGGAAACGAAAATCATCGAAAGGGTTACCAGCTTGTTGAAATCAACCCTCACATGATCAACAAACCGGCTTGTGAGGTTCTGCCGGTCAAATAATACAAACCGGGGATCATCCTTAAATGACTCATAAACAATAGGTTTCTCTTCTTCTGTAACGTTGACGACTGCAGTTACCATCGTCATCTCAGGAGTTTCGTTGATCCATTCCCCAAAGAGAGATTCTTTCATCAGTTCATTCTCCTGATCGGAAAGTGATACGAATGATGCAGAGAGCATTCTATCCAGGCCATCAAAGGCTTCCTGGGAGAATCCTTGCTTTTGTCCTTCTTTGCGGACCTCCGATGTCAGCTTCTCTTTTCGCTCTTCTGTCCAGAAGTTTCGCCATTTTTCCAACCGCGATGCCTGAATCGAATCAGAAAGCAGGAAGGTGCTGATCCCCGACCATCCCTGTATCAGAGCTGAATTTTTCATCTCATCCAGCTTGCTGACAGCTACTTCGTTCGACTGAAGCGCCTGATCGATCGTGGAGCCTGTGGATACGATATATACATTTTTTACAGATGAAGTGGAGAGTTCATCCAGTGCGGCTTCAGCGGCTAAAAGCTTGTCTGACATGAAGCTCAGACTGTTCATATCAGTCTCAAATACAACCCGTTTCAAGAAAAACAGGCTTCCAATTCCCATCAGGGCCAAAGCGACGATCAGCCATCCCTGCTTCCCAAAATTGATCCCCCCAATACGATCGATGAAATTCTGCCCGGTTTTATCCTTTTTCTTTGGCAGCAGGTAATTGCCAAGAAGTTGAGGCAGGATTACAAGGGCAAAAAAAGCTGCGCCAAGCACACTGATGGCTGCAAACCACCCCAGGTCATGTAAGACGGCAGAGTTGAGGAAGACCAGACAGAGGAATGCCCCAACAGAGGTAAGGCTGCAGACAAAGATGGTTTGTGACATCTCCTTTATTACCTCTTCAACGTTCTGTTTCTTTCGGTAATGATTGATCATGTAGAGAGCGTAATCGATGATCAATCCAAGGATTACCGAACCAATACCCAGCGCGATTGCGGATACATTTCCCTTAGCAAGGTAAAGGATACTTAGTGCAAGGCCACCGCCAAAAAAGGCCGGGATCAGACCAAGCAAAGGGACTGCAGCATTTCGGAAGTACCATCCAACAAGGAGAAAGATAGCAAGCAAAGCAAGGGACAGGCTGAGGATGATATCCTTTTTTAACTGGGTGGCATTCCCAACGGCTACAGCTATCGAGCCGAAATAATCAATTTCAACAGGGTTATCTATCCTGGAATTCGAGTTCTTTCGGCTGGATAAAACGTGCTGTATCAATTGGTCGAGTCCGTTGATCAACTCTGTGTTTTTCCGCGTTTCACTGGGAGCATTTGCCGGAGTAATAAAGAACAGCAGATGCCTGCCATCCTGAGAAAAGATGTACCCATCCTTAAGTACATAGTTTTCATCCACTTGCAGGCTCTGTAACTTCTTCAAAGCCATCGTAGAGATTCCCAGAGGGTCGTCCACCACACGCCGTTTCAAAACCATACTTGCCGGAGAGATCATTGTCTTGTAGTTTCTCCTAAGGATAGATTGGATCCGCTCTTCTGAGAGACTGTCCAATGTCCCATAGTCTGTTTCATTCAGAAAGAGGGGGATATGGTTGTCGATAAGGTTCAGCGCCTTTGGTAACAGGCTCTCATCCGTCTTCAGAAATATGGATCGGATGTAGGTGGAGTCAAATCTGGTTGTAAGGCTGTCAGAAAGTTCGTCCGCCAGTGAGATGAGTATATCAGGGGAGGACAGGGTAGTTGAATCAGTTAGACGAATATGAATAATGAGTTTCTCGGCAAACTTAAAGTTCCTGATCACAAACTCGTCCCGGTTAAGGCTATCTCCTTGTGCTGTAATCCCGGAGATATCCTCTTCCAGTCGAATACGGGAGGCGAAAAGGCCAATAAAAGCGGCTAACAGAAACAGAAATACCCAGAATGCCCAACGATGTGCCCGAAAAAAACGGTAAATATGGATGAAGAAAGATGCCATTAAACCTGGATCTGTTAGTTAATATTCCCCTCTTTCGCCCGGACTTTTTTTCTGAATATCACCAGGAGGAGAAAGGTAGTCAGTCCTGCAATTGGTGACAGGATCAATCCAAAGACAAAGCTGCCAAGGATATATTGGAATAAATTCTGTTTAATCCATTGAAAATCAATTCCAGAAGTGTATTCATGGTGCGACATGTCTATACCGAGCACATACCCTCCTATAAGGTAACTGAAAAAGATAATTACCGGGATCATGGGTGGGATGCTGATGTTGGAGGTTATCAGGGCAACAAATTTATTCAGCTTGAAAAGATGAGCCAATGCAACGGCAACAATCATTTGATATCCCCAGAAGGGTGATACCCCGATGAAGATGCCCAGGACAACTGACCAGGCCAATTTTGCATTTGAGTCCTCACTGTTTATAAAATAATCCCTGATGATCTCTTTGAAACTTTTTTTTCTGAGGCTTTTCGCAAAATGAAATGGTCTGATCCAGAGCAATGCGGCAAAAACAAGGATGGTATTCAACAGGGTGGTTCGCGCAAAATCCCTTCCTTTTCTGAAGTGCGACACCCTTTCACCTTTGGGGGCATACCATACCCTGACCGGAACGGAATGGATAAAAACACCGCGCCAGGCCAGCCGGACCAGTACCTCCACCTCGAATTCATATTTCCTTGAGTAGAAGTGACGGATCATGCTGACCCTGTGCAAAGGGTAGAGACGGTATCCTGACTGTACATCCGAAACGTTTAATCCGGTTTCAACGTTGAACCAAAAGATGGAGAATTTATGTCCAAAGCTACTGGTTCCCGGAACATCGTTCTGACTCATGTCACGGGCTCCGATGATCATTGAATCGGGATGCCTTTCAGCAGCTTCAATGAATTTAGGGATATCGTCGGGGAAATGCTGACCGTCGCTGTCGATCGTGATGGCGTATCGATAACCTGCCTGAATAGCATAAGCAAACCCCTCACGGAGAGCGAAGCCTTTGCCGGTGTTCTTCTCTATTGTGATGAGGTGATGAGGTGATGAAGCGATGGAAGAACCTTCAGTGCCAAATGGCAGCTGCCAACTGCCAACTTTCCTGAGAACTTCTGCCGTTTCATCCGTACTGCCATCATTTACTACGATGATGTCGTTTGTATAGCTGGAGACTCCCCGGATCACATCGGCCAGGGTACCTGCATTATTATATGTAGGTATGATTACGCAACACCTCAACTCTTGCATCTTTTGGCGAATGGAATCAACTTCAGGCATCAGTGAGGATATGGTTAATGGAACAAAATTAGCATATTCAGCCAAAGAGACAACGTTGAAAATTATGTACTTTTGACACTGCATACGAAAGAATGACTCACATGTTGGTTCTCCTTATAAACCCGCCACGCTCACCTGAAAACAATATCCTGAAGTATGCTCCGGAAGCTGCCCGGCGATTCATACATAAGAAACTGATCGGACCTCCGCTAGGGTTGCTTACGGTAGCTTCTGCATTGAAGGATCATGATGTGGTAGTTATAGATACAAAAGGAGAGTACGACCTTGATCCGGAAGCATTACCACTCCGTGAACTTGTCATAAATCTTGTAGAAAAGCATCAGCCGGATGTGGTTGGCGTGACGGTGATTACCTCTGAATTCAACGACTCCATAACAATCTGCCGGGCAGTGAAGGAGGTTAATCCTAGCATTCTCACTGTAGCTGGCGGCCTTCATGCAACCCTGCTGCCTTTCGATTTTACCGATCCCGCAGTTGATATTGTAATACCGGGACAATCGCCGCATCTCTTCAGGGAAGTCGTTGCAGCAAAAGAGAGAGGACTCCCGCCTGAATCTGTCGCCGGTATCCTGATCAGAAAAGAGGGTGAACTGCAAAAAACAACGGGGAAGATTCTTCCCTGGCAACCAACCGGTTCCGATTACCTGAAGATTGACCGAAAACACCTGGAGAGGTGGATATCTACCTATAAAGTGGGAAATAGCCCCTTTCCCAGTACGTATGTCTATACCTCCCTCGGATGCCCTTATAAATGCACGTTTTGTTCCATCTGGACACAATTCAAAGGCCGGTATTTCCAACGGGGAGTCGAAAGTCTCATCGAAGAGCTGAAGTCTATCCCGGAATACCCCGTAGTAAGGTTTGCTGATGCCAATACCGTTGTGGATCTGCAATTCATGAACTACCTTTTCGATCGGATTGTTGAAGAGCACATTGAAAAGACTTTTGTGATGGATATCCGGGCTGACATCGCAGCCAACCATCCTGAGATCATTGCTAAAATGGCTAAGGGAGGATTGAAGGTGGTGATCTGCGGGTTTGAATCATTTCGCGATGAAGAACTTAAACGGTACAAAAAGGATTCACCAGCGGTTGATAACCAGAAAGCGATTGAAGTCTTTCACGACCATGGGATTATGGTTAGAGGAAATTATGTCATCCCCTTTGATTACGGGGAAGATGACTTTAAAGCTCTTGCCGATTACTCTGCTGCCAACCCCGTGGTATATGCGGGGTATACCATTCTGACCCCGATGCCGGGCACGGTATATCATCGTCAGATCCGTGATCAAATTATTGATACGGATTACAATAAATACAACTTTTTCAATGCGGTAACCAAAACCACCCTGCCATACGAAGTGTTTCATGAAAGGGTAGGAGCGCTTTGGTTAATCAAAAAGGGAACGGACGTGATCTAATTACGAACTGCAATGGATATTATCATGACTTCATGACTCTATGACCTCGTGACCCCATGAAAAAACTACTACTGGTAAATACGAACATTGAGAAGTTCCCTTATCCGATTCCACCGATTGGCCTCAGTCTGCTTGCCTCGTATCTTGCTCCTTTTTATGACGTTAGGGTATACGACGGTGTGTTTGATGAAGGAAAATCGCTTCCTGATCTGGTCAGGTCTTACAAGCCTGATTTTATCGGGTTCAGCATCAGGAACATCGATGATGTTGTCGCTGATAAAACCATATTTTATATGGAGCGGATCCTCGAGGATTTTATTCGTCCGGTTCGGGAACTAACAGAAGTGCCTGTCATTCTTGGAGGGAGCGGATTCAGCGTTTTTCCTGAGGAGGTCATGGCCTATACGGGAGCTGATTATGGAGTAATTGGAGAAGGGGAGGAGGTAATTCTGAGATTGTTGAAATCTCTGGAGGCAGAGAATGAATTACCCGACCTGCCAAACCTCGTTGTAAAGAACGGTAAAAACAGAGCCAAATCCCCTCCGAATTCGTTTCTTGTTTATCATTCCATCCCATTCTCTCAGATTGACCGGCACATCGATTTTAATCCCTATAAACAGCGTGGCGTCTATAGCATCCAAACCAAACGTGGTTGTGCACTCGGTTGCATCTACTGTACGTATCCTTCTCTCGAAGGAAAAACCTACAGGCTAAGAGATCCCGACGATGTGGCAAGAGAGATTGAAGAGGCAATGGATCGGGTTGGGAGGGTCACCTTTGAGTTTGTGGACTCAACCTTTAATGAACCTGCAGGACATGCAGAAAATATCTGCCGGGCCATTATCCGCCGAAAACTCAACCCTCAGTTGAGGACAATGGGTGTTAATCCGCGATATACCAGCAGAGAACTTTTTGATCTGATGATGGAAGCCGGATTCACACAGATCGACATCACCCCCGACAGTGCTGCACCCGTCGTGATCAGGAATCTGAATAAAGGCTTCACGAGGAAAGATATCGAACGAACGGCCAGCCTGGTAAGTGAATATAACCTGCCAACCATGTGGTTTTTTCTCTTTGGCGGTCCGGGAGAGACGCCTGAAACGGTCAGGCAATCCCGCGACTTTATTGACCAGCATATTGGTGATGAGGATATGGTTCTCATGCTTGCGGGACTAAGAATCTATCCCAATACACCTCTTGAGAAAATTGCATTGAAAGAGGGGGTAGTCAGAGAAGGGGAGTTGTTGTTTCACCCTTCACCCTACTATTTTTCAGTGGGCACGCCCAAATCAGAACTGGATAGGATGCTGCTTGAAATTCGTGATACACATCACAATTGCCTCCCGGCATCAGAAAGCTCTCCCCCTCCTGAGATGATACAGAAAGCCATCGCACTTCGGAAAGAGAGAGGGTTGACAGAGCCAATGTTCAGAACACTGCTGCGTATCCGGAAGGATATAAAGAGCACAGAGCTCTGAGCCCTGTGCCCTGTGCCCTGTGCCCTGTGCAATTACTTCTGTTCAGGTGAAGTAGCCGGCTCATCCTTCTTCACAACTGTTCCTTTGATCTGGAGGATCACCTTGTTTTCATCTGCATTCGTCTGCACGGTAATCGTTTTAATGAACGGTCCGGGTGCTGCAGCATTGTAGGTAGCTGAAATGATAGTAGATTTTTTGGGAAGGATCGGTTCATTGGAGTACTTCAGGTTCGTGCAACCGCATGATGCCTTTGCATAACTGATTAAAAGAGGCTCCGTGCCTTGGTTGGTCAGTGTAAACTCTGCCGTTTTTGGGATTCCCTGATCAATATTGCCAAAATCGTTTACTGTTTTGTCGAAAGCAGCAACAGGGCCCTCTTTTTTCTCTTTCTTGATCGTGTCGTTTTTATATGTGATCGTTGTTGTTTGAGCCATAACCACAACAGAGGCAACAACAAACATGAGGATGGTAAAAAGTATTTTCTTTTTCATAAAAGGTTGTTTTTTTATTTGTTTGGCAAATATCCAACGATTCAATTGATATCTGTGTTAACAAAAGGTAAAAGAATGTAAACGAAACGTAAAATTGCTGCTTTTGTCTGATTTTACGCTATTTTTGAACTCAGCATCTCATTTCAAACAGATGAAGCACAATCAGGTAAGGTTCGTTATCCTGTTCGGAACGGTTGCCATCATCGCAATCTTTTCTATCCAGATCTATTGGCTCCTCAAGGCCTGGAACATGAATGAAAAGCAGGTGAACGAATCCATTTCAATTGCACTGAACAGCGTTGCACACAAGATGTACCTGTATAACGAAACGGTTCCGCCACATGAGAATCCGGTTAACCAACTATCCTCCAACTATTTCGTTGTCAATATCAACAGTGTGGTCGATGCGAATATCCTGGAATATTACCTGAAGAGTGAATTCTCACGAATTGGTTTGGATGTGGATTACGAATATGCAATCTATGATTGCCACAACGATAAAATGGTTTATGGAAACTACATTCCATCACAGAGAGGGAATAAAAATTTCTCACCTTCGTCCAACCTTCCCAAATACAGCGAGTATCTTTATTACTTCGGCATCCGGTTCCCTTCCATCCAGAACACCGTGGTAAGTTATATGACCATCTGGTTAATCCTTTCCGCTATCCTGCTTGCGTTGATTCTCTTTTTCAGTTACTCAATCCTGGTGATTTTCAGGCAAAAACGGTTCTCCGAACTGCAAAAAGACTTCATCAATAACATGACGCATGAATTCAAGACCCCAATCTCCTCGATCAATATTTCAGCCGACGTCATAACCCAGCCATCAATCACAAGCGATCCAAAGCGTTTGTTTACATATGGAAATATTATAAAGCAGGAGAATGCCAGATTAAATATGCTTGTTGACAAGGTTCTGCAGATTGCCCGCATCGAAAAAACAGGTTTTGAACTGAAAAGGGAAGAGGTCGAACTAAATGCGCTGATCATGCCTGTGATTGAGAATTGTCGTACCAATTCCGGAGAGGAGTTTTCGGTAAAAGCAAATCTGGATCCCGATGTAGGGATGGTGTTTGCCGATTTGGTGCACCTGACAAATATCATTTACAATCTGTTGGATAATGCTTCAAAATATGCAGGTATGAATCCTGAAATTGTTGTTGAAACGTTGCAGGATAATAAGAACATCATACTGAAGATCAGTGATAATGGTCCTGGTATTCCACATTCGTTCCAGAAGAAGGTATTCCGGAAGTTTTTCCGGATTCCAACCGGTAATGTGCACGATGTAAAGGGATTCGGCCTTGGCTTGTACTATGTCAGGAATACATGCAAAGCGCATGGCTGGAAAATTTCGCTCAGGAGTGAGCCAGGTGCTGGTTGCACGTTTATTATAACCATACCCAAATGAAAGTAAAGCCAAAAATACTGTATGTGGAAGATGATATAACCCTCTCTTTCGTGACAAGGGATAATCTTGCCATGAAGGGGTATAACATAGATGCTATCGATAACGGGAAGGATGCCCTGGATTGGTTTAAGAAGAACCGGTATGACCTGTGTATCCTTGATATCATGCTCCCCCAAATGGATGGCTTTACACTGGCCGAGAAGATTCGTGAACAGGATCTTCAAGTGCCAATCATCTTTGTCACTGCACGTTCAGCCAAAGAAGATAAGATCCACGGACTTACGCTGGGAGGGGACGATTACATTACAAAACCGTTCAGTATTGAAGAGTTGGTCCTGAAGATTGAGGTGTTTCTGAAACGGAGGGCGATTCAGTTACCTTATGATAATACTTCGTATAAGGAGGTCAACAAGCGGGTAGGATGGGACCCTGTAAATCTTATTCTAACAGTTGATAATCATAAACATACACTGACACACAAGGAGGCCGACCTGTTCTCTTTTCTTTATAAAAACCGTGAGAAAGTAGTGAAACGCCAAGATCTTCTCATCGAGCTTTGGGGGCACGACCATTTCTTCTCGAGCCGTAGTCTTGATGTATTTGTTTCCAGGCTTCGAAAGCATCTGGGGGATTGTGGGGTGATCCTGGAGAATGTTTACAATGTAGGATACAGGCTAAAGGTCTCCTGAGAGACCCTATTTAAGGGCTTCATCCATCGAAAGGAACTGATACGTTCCCTCAATAAATTTAGCGTTTTTCTTAAGACTTTTACCCGGCCCGCATTCAATAAAACGTGTCATACCCAAACTTAGCATCTTCTCTTGAGTCGCATGCCAGTTGAAATGTTTGTAGAGGTTTTCCACGAGTTCAGTTTTTATATCTTCCCGTGTGTGAAGTGTCTCCTGGTTCAGAACTGAAACCAGAGGAATTTTAAGTGAATGGATGTCAAGAGTGTAGACGAATTTTGCAAACTGCAACGCAGGGGACTTCAGCAGGTGCGAATGGTAGGGGACTGTCACATTCAGCATCCGGGCGTGAAATGCTCCCTCTTCTCTGGCAAGTTCAATGGCTCTCTCAAGATCCTGCTGGTTTCCGGAGAGTACGAAAGAATAAATGCTGTTTTGGTTAACAATCTCAACATCGGGGAGGGACTTCAGAATATTCTTGATGTCGTCTTTTTTTAAGCCAACAATTCCTGCCATCCCAAAACGGCCGGTCATGGTGGTGTAAGAGATCTCCTGAAATGCATTTCGGATCAGCAGGAGTCCGTTCTCGAATGAAATGGCTCCTCCCTGTACCAATGCGGCATATATGCCCATGCTGTAACCGCAAAGATAGTTCGGCAGTATTCCCCTCTGCTGGAGGATGTTGGAAATGGAACAGCCATAGATAAACGCCAGATATTGTGTTCGTAACTCATGATCAAGGAATGTCTGATTCTCCGGATGAAAAAAAGAAAGATCACTGTCAACAATTTCCGAAGCCAAGGTCAACTGCTGATAAAAATAGTCCGAAAAACCCTTCGCCAGGAAGGATTTATCTTCATGATAATCCCTTACAAATGCAGGGAAAACAAATACAGTCGTTGAGTCAGACAAGAAAAGGATGTTTTAAGCCAATTCAAGAATTCGATCTTCATGCTCAATGATAAGCATTTGCATGTCAATCAATTCTCCGATTGTTTGAACAGGGTTTTTTACCGCATACTTGCCGATCGTCTTCAATTCAATTTCAAGAGAATATTTCTTTTTGAAGACCTCAATGAGTTCAAGGAACATCAGTGAATCTCCATCCAGATCTTTGATGATATTTGTTTGATCGGAAATCTCCGAAACATCAACCTCACACTCATCCGCAAAGAAGTCATAGACAACCTCTTTAACTTCATTCCGTGTATTTTCTGTAATCTGAGCCATACACTTAATTTTTTCTGTCAATCAGATGCAAAAATACTTTTTTTTCCGAAGGAAAATTTATCCCGGTTAATACTTTCTGAAAACTAACGTAGCATTGTGTCCGCCAAATCCGAATGAATTCGATAATGCGATGTTAACTTTCTGGTTTCTTGAGACGTGTGGGACGAAATCAAGGTCCAGATCAGGGTCGGGATGAAATAGATTTATGGTGGGTGTGATGATATCATGGTAAACTGAAAGGGAGGTAACAATTCCTTCGATGGTGCCTGCTGCTCCGATGGTATGTCCCAGCATTGATTTGGTGGAGGAGACAGCTATCTGCGAGGCACGATCTCCAAATACACGTTTGATCGCCAGGGTCTCATACCTGTCGTTTAGCTCAGTGGAAGTGCCGTGTGCGTTGATGTAATCAACCTCCTCCATGGCAACCCCGCTTGACTTTAGGGCTTTGTTTATCGTAAATGCCATCCCTTCTCCGTCTTTCATAGGGGCCATGATGTTGTATCCTTCACTGCTGAGCCCGTACCCGGCAAGTTCAGAATAGATGGTTGCGCCTCTCCTGAGAGCACTCTCTTCCGATTCGAGGATGATGACACCAGCTCCTTCACCTATGACGAACCCATCCCGATCGGCGGCAAAAGGCTTGCTTGCCTTTTCAGGAGGGTCATTTTGTACCGATAACGCATAAAGGGCATTAAATCCTTCAATCTCCTCTTTATTGATGATGCTGTCGGCGCCACCCACTATCACAACGTCGGCCTGGTCGTTACGGATCATGTCGTATCCTCCTGCCAATGCATAGGCTGAAGAGGCACATGCCGTATTGATCGCGTAATTGGGCCCCATAAGCTGGTAATCAAGTGAAACCCAGGCCGACATGGCATTTGACATACTTTTAAAGACGGTGTTTTGAGGCGTGGTATCGATCTCCACGCTTGAGTTGCCTGTATTTACCACACCCATGATCACCGAACAGCGGGTTTTATCCATTTGCCCGAAATCGATTCCGGCATGTCTGACCGCATCTTTTGCAGCAACGATGCACATTTTTGTGACCCGGGTCATCTGACCGGCAGCCCGTTTTTTGATATAAAGCTTGTAATGTTCCGAGAATTCGGCCGGTATTTCACCGGCAATCCGCGTCTGGTTTTCTGAAGCATCAAACAGGGTGATATAATTTACTCCGCTGCGACCTGCAACAAGGCCACGCCAGGTTGTTTCAAGATCCAATCCCAGGGAAGAGACGATCCCCATACCTGTAACAACAACTTTTCCCGACATCGATTCCTATTTTTCCAGCGTTTTTGCCCAATTGCAGATCACCGTTGCATCAGCCTCCGTTGGAACCGCTTCAGGATTGTTTTTTCGGTACTTCGACGGGGGCATCTTCCCTTTGCTGATTTCATCACACATATCCTGAGCTTTAGCTGTCTGTTTATCAGAAGAATAGTTCTCCCAGTTATCAAAATTCAGTTTTGATTTAGCCATGGCGTTTCCGTCATTTGCATGGCAATCGTAACAGGATTTCTGTACAATAGTCCAAACAGAATCAGTAATTCCTTTTGGAGGATCTGTGGAAGGGTGGTTTGCCGGAATAACAAACGCTGCACAGAGGATCAGTGCACCAGCAAGCGAAGAGATAACAATTCCAGTTTTTTTCATAATGAATGGGTTTATATGGCAAAGATCGGAAAGAAATTGCAATCAAACCAGGCAGTTTCCATAATTATTCAAACGGGCCTTTCTCGATTCCCAGATATTCCCTGATCGCCTGGTTCATCTCACCGGTTGTGCATCCCGACAGCATGGTAAACCGTTTCGCCGCACTCAGATAAGTAAATCGCAGAAATTGAATGATCTCACCAGCCGTCTCTTCAGGTAAGGGGTCAACTGCGTGCGGAGTGATTTGCTGACTCTCCTGATAACGGTAAAATCCGGCTCCTGATTTTCTGCCAAGGTTCCCTTCATCAACCATTCCCTGGAGTCTTTTCAGGAGCCCTGAATAGGTATCTTTTTGAGGATAGCATGATACGTAATTTTTGACGGAATTGAGCATTGTATCAATCCCGATATGATCCATAAAGTCAAAGAGACCGAGTGGAAAAAGGCCCTCTTTTACGAGTAAGTCCAGCTGCTCTACGGTTGCTTTCCCCTGTTCAGCAATCTTGTAAGCTTCATTCTGAATATCAAAATATATTTTATTTAATATAAAGCTATTAGACTCATTAAGTTCAAGTATAAATTTACCTGAATTATGCAAAAACTCAACCACATTTGCACGAACATCCGATGCTGTCGAGCATGTTGTAACCAACTCAACACTCTCCTTTAAAGGAACTGGGTAGAAGTAATGCATCCCGATAATCCGGTCATCTCTTTTTGTCCCGGTAAAAAGATTTGACGGGTTGATGGAGGAGGAATTTGATGCCAGGATGCCGGAGGGTTTAACGATGTCGTTGAGCGCTGTAAAAAGGGTTTGTTTGATCGGCAATTCTTCAGGGATAGCCTCGATCACCAAATCACAATCTGCCGTGACATTAAGGTCGTTGGTGATGATCGTTTGCCTGAGAATTTGGTCATGCTGCTCCTGGCTCATGATTCCCGTTTTGAGCGCCCGACGGATTTTTTTTTCAAAATTGTGCTGAAGTCGGGGGATATCAGCATTTTCACTTCCAATCCATCGCAGTGAATAGGAGCTGTCTGCCAGGGAGTAAAAGATACTTGTCCCCATTTGGCCTTCACCGATAACACCCACTGTCTGGATGCTGGATGCTGATTCCTCAGGTTTACTCATTATTTCCTACTTTCCTACTTTCCTACTTTCCTACCTACTTCCCACGCCCCCTGATCCTGTTCCATGATCATTTTCCGGTAGTCTGCCATATTCCGTTGATGTTCAACAATATGTCTGTTATAACCTAGCATGGTAAGCAAAAACCCCATCCCTTTATCAATAGCGATCTGATTCGATTGGATCAGCCGGATGATAAAAAAGAACAGTTTCCGCTTTTTCTTGTCCGTGGTGAATAAAAATTCTTTAATGGTGATCCATGTAAGACGGGCTTTCATCAGGGATGATATCTCACCGCCCTGTCGTGTGAATGTTCCCCTGGTGAATAGATTTTGTGCCTTTTTAAGCACAGTATCCATGGAATAGAGCCGCTTGATCGTCTCCATATACTTGTCAAACATGTCAATCTGCGACATTTTCATGTAGTGGATGGTAGGAAAATGGCCTACACCCAATTCGGGGTTGCAATTCATCAGACGCCCTTCCAACTGGTACCGCTTATAAATTTCCGATCCTGGCGGAGCGTTCAGCAGGTGAAGGTTGACATTCGGAAGGTTATGTTTCAGCGTGAAGTCATAGATCCTTTCGAACTCCTCCAGGGTATCGTTGTCGAACCCCACAACGAAGCTGGCATTGATGTGGATTCCGTGGCTGTGGATCTTTTGAATGGCCTCTTCATAGATGGTTCCACGCCGGTTATGATGTTTGTTGGAAGCTTCCAGGCTATCGGGATTGAGCGATTCAAACCCGATCAGGATGTTAAAACACCCGGCATCGGCCATAGCTTTCAGCAATTCATCATCTTTAGCCACATCAATACTGCACATGCAGCCCCAGGATATCTTCAATGGCTTGATCGCTTCCATCAGATCCTTTGCATATCGTTTATTGATGGTAAGGTTGTCGTCAACAAAGAAGAAATATCTGGAAGGTGCCACCTTGATCTCTTCTACAACATCGGAGATCTCCCGGTATCTCATCTTTTGACCGAAGTTTTTGGTAACCAGGCAGAAATCGCAGTTAAACGGACAGCCCCTGGAGACCTGGATCGCTACCTGGAAGATCCGTTTCATGTTGACAAGGTCCCATCTGGGCGGTTTCTGGGTTTTGTAATCCACGTATGAATTCGTTTCATAAACCCGCTGCAGCTTCCCTTGTTCGAAATCCTGCAGCAACGCCTCCCATTTCTCTTCTGCTTCACCTACCACAACCGCATCCCCATGTTCCAGTGCTTTCTCTGCCTGGAATGATGCGTATGGCCCTCCATATACCACTGTTGCTCCCAATTCCCTGAAATGGTCACCGAGTTCAAATGCCCTGTTGGCAGTTGCTGCGAGCGTGGTAATCCCCACGATATCGGGTTTGATATGGGAGGGAATCTCCTCAATCTCTTCGTCGTAGATATGGATATCATAGTGATCAGGAGTAAGTGCAGCTATAGTAGGGAGAGCAAGTGGTACCATAAACCGCTTTTTCCCGAACATTTTAGCCAGTTCAGAATGGGCAGGGTAGTTGATGTACCTCTGTCGGGGGCTTAGGAGGAATAGGGTATAGCGTTTCAACGTTGTCATTCTTAATTCGTCATTCTTCATTCGTAATTGAGGATGTAGCCTGCTTGCATGAACTTACTCACCTCAGTCACAAAACTGAGAATAATATCTCCCGGGTTAAGGCTCTCTTCTCTCCGTATCTGGTCCAGCGCCAGGAATGCCATAGGCGGACCAATATATCCCATCGTTGCCATCTTGGAATAGAGGGTTTTGGGATTGATTCCCAATTCACGGCACTCCTCCATCACCAGTTCAGAAATGTGTTTTGACGGAAAATTTACCTGGAAAAATCTGATTTTCAGAGGATCTATCGGATGCAATGCCAGCATCCTTTTGAGACCGTTCCGGAATACGGATCCGTCGGCTTCGTGAAAGTTCTCCCTCAGCTCCTCCTGGAACATCTGTGCCAGGTGATGGTACCCCTTTTCATACTCTTCCCTGGGATTCATCCAGTATGCCGGACGCCGGTTCCCCATTGCTGATGGTTTCCTGCCACCGGTTGATTCCATATACGTATAATCAACGTAGAGGCCTTTCCCTGTATGTTTTTCCTCTCTCTGAAGTATCAGAGCAGAAGCGCCGTCACTGAGGAAATACCGCAAAAACAGCTCCTCTTTCTTTACCAGTGGCTGGTTGTAGTACTCTGCAACCAGTTCGGACGACGACATGCTGGATGAGATCACCAGGGCATTGTTGTATCGTCCTGTCGATAATAACTCCTGAGCAATCAGCAAGGCTTTATAGGCTGAGGTGCAATTGGCATGGATGGAGAGTTCTCCGCAGCGCTCAATACCCAATGCTTCCTGGATCCTGACCGAAGCTGTTGGCATTTGATCCTGGTGTGCACTGCCGTATACAATCAGTTCGATCTCTTCCGGCTTCATCGCTGCATCGGAGATGGCTTTTTGGGCTGCTTTTACCGACATGGTGATATTATCTTCCGTGAATTGCCTGGTAACAGGATCCAGGGCAAAATGATAATAGTCTACCTCAAGAAGCTCCTTCATGAGGATCCTTATTCGTTTCAGCCATTTACGGATCTTTTCCGGCGCTTCAGTGAGTTCACCAAGATAGTCGTCAACCTGATCAGGCAGAACAGCCTTGCCAGGAAGAAACGATCCACTACCGATGATTTTCACAGATGCCGGATACCGAATGCCGGATGCTCGATGCAGAGGTCCCAAATTCATATTTAATATTTCTACTTTCCTACCTTCCTACCTCCCTACCTTCCTACTATACTTTTCCAGGTATACCCTCCTCATTACTTGTGAGAAGTTCTCCGGAAGCCACTGTAAAAAAACCTCAGCCTCCGTGATAAGATCTCTTTTTGCTACAACAGCATCGACAATACCCAGCTCCAATGCGGTTTGAGCATCAAACGTTTGACCTGTGAGGATATAGTCCAGAGCTTTCGCTTTGCCAGCCAGTGCGGTAAACCGTTGGATTCCTCCAATGCCGGGAATAAGTTTGAACGTTGCTTCAGGCATCCCGAGAACAGCCTCTTCACTGCAAAACCGAAAATGGCTGAAGAGAGCCAACTCAAGGGCAGATCCAAGGCAAACTCCTCTGATCGCACTGATCACGGGAATTGGCAGCATCTCAAGAAAACTCAAGGATGAATAGTTGGCTTGCAGAAACGTATCTGAATCGTTGCGTCGCGAGATCTCTTCCAGAAGTTCATCCAGGTCTGCACCGGAAGAGAAGTGCCGTCCCTTTCCGGTGATGATGATGGCTTTGAGATCAGATGAATGCTGAATCTGCTCTTTCAACAATCCCATATCCCTGAAAAAGGATACCGTCATCTTGTTGGATGGGGGCTGGGTGATGACGAGATGTCCGATTCGATCCGTCACGTCCCACTCAATGGTATTGAATATAGGGTCCGACACGTTATTTTTCTGATTCTTTTTCAGCTAACCTTCTGATATACTCTTCCTTAGCCAACTCACAAAAAATCCTTGTCTCCTCTGCAATTGCACGGTCAGGAGGCAGTGTGGAGGAGTTCCTGAGAGCTTCAATAACCGATCTGATGATGCGTGAGCTCAGATTCTTCGTCATCCGGTGAAGCAGGGTAAAACTATATGAGAGTACCTCTTTTCGCGGAACAGTCACATCAATGAGACCTATTCTGATTGCTTCTTCAGTACTGATCATATCTCCTGTAAGGATCAGTTGCATCGATTTCGCTTTTCCGACGGTTGCAGGGAGTCTTACGGTTCCACCCATTCCGGGAAGCAAGCCATGTCCGGTTTCAGGGGTTGCAAAGAGGGCGTTTTCAGCTGCAATCTTTATATCACAGGCCAACGCTATTTCCAGCCCACCGCCGAAACAAACGCCATGGATGGCAGCAACAAGAGGCAGGTTGGTATGTATCAGATGGTCGATCACTGCATTTCCAGCAGCCAGTTTCTCCTCCAGGCGCTCACCGTTGGAAACCATTTCAAAGAGCCTCCTGAGGTCACCGCCTGCCGAGAAGTGCTTGCCTTTGCCCTGGATCAGAATTCCTTTTAGATTCGGAGTTTCGGTCCATGTCTTCATCGTTGGCAAGGAAACGAATTCCGGCTCAAACAGATAGTTCTCCGGGGGATTGTTGATGGTCAATATCCCAATCGCCTCCTTTACTCGCCATTCAATCAGATCATTCATCCCTTTATCACTTTGTCTGGCTTATACGTTAAACATTTTCTTGAAAGCCTCCGGGATATCAACAGGTTTCCTGTTCCCGTCGATGAAGATGGTTTTTGTCTCCCCCCGGGCCAGGGCCAGTCCGGTTTTCCGGTTAATCAGCCTTTGCTTGAAGATGAGATAGGAATCCTCACACACGGCTCTGGTTTGTATTTCGATCTCATCGTAGAGTTTTGCCTCACGCATATATCGGATATGCACATCTGTAACAACGATCATGATGTGACTGGCGTGAACCAACTGGTTTAACTCCAGGTCTTTGAACATAACCCATCTGCCGTGTTCAAAGTAGTTAAGGTAAACCGAGTTGTTGACATGCCCGTAAGAATCGAGCTCGTAGCCTCTGACAGAGGTGATGGTGCTATGGTGTTTTGGGGAATCGTTCATGCGAAAATCGACTTGTATTTGAAAAAAACCTGCTCATGGTCTGAAAGAGAAGCGGTTACACGGATTATTCCTTCCTCGTTTTCTTTGATTGTACAATCCACAGTGAGTTGAGGATGATCCTTTGGGTTGATCATGGAGAGAAATTTAATGTTGTCCGCTTCAACAAGCCTGACCTCTTTTCCTCTAATCTCAGAGACAATCTCTGTTATCATCCGTATCTGGCAGACTCCAGGCACAACCGGATTGCCCGGAAAATGCCCTTCGTAGAGAGAATGATCCGGATCCAGAGAGATACCAATACAATAGGATGAGGTGGGTGTGCCAGGCAACGAATCACTCTTATTTTCAGTGATTTGCTCTATTCGGAAAAATGTACCCTTTAACATACCAGATGGCTGTGACAGTTAGGAGCAAAGGTACAGAAAATCAACGGTTATTGATGCATGTGCACATCCATCTGTGGGAATGGAATGTTGATCCCCTCCAGGTTGAAGGTTTTGTAAACGCTCTCATTCATGTCAAAAAATACACCCCAGTAATCGGCCAGGTTCACCCAGACCCGCACAACCAGATTCACGGAACTGTCTCCCAGGGAACTCACGGCCACAAACGGTTCAGGCTCCGTCAGAATTCTATTATCAGCCTGGATCAGTGTCAACAACACTTGCCGGGCTTTTTCCACATCGTCGCCATACGCTATCCCGAATGTCCAGTCCACTCTTCGCTGCTCCTCTCTGGTATAGTTGATCATGGCACTGTTAGCTAGGCCTCCGTTTGGAATGAAAACAACTTTATTATCAGCTGTTTTAATGACGGTGTTGACGATATGGATTGCACTGACTGATCCCGAGTAACCCTGGGCTTCAATCCAGTCTCCAATTTTGAATGGCCTGAACATGAGGATTAAAACACCACCTGCAAAGTTCTGCAAGGTGCCCTGAAGCGCCCATCCCACTGCCAGTGTTGCCGCTCCCGTAATGGCAATGAAAGAGGTCATCTGAATCCCAATCATCCCCGCGGACGTTATGATGACCAGAACCCGAAGAACGATAACAATCAGAGACTTAAAAAACGGCTGAAGAGAGAGGTCCAGTTCGCGCTTTTGCATGATGCGTCCGACCCAACGTTTAACAATACCTGTCAACCATAATCCAACCACCAGAACGACCAGTCCTCCCAGTAATCTCGGGCCGTAGTCAACGAACATTTCAATGATCTGGTTCAGGTATTTTTCCATGGTTAATCAGGTTCGTTAGAAATACATTTTAATCCCGGTTAAGATGCTGTCTACAGCAACAGATGCCAGGATAAGACCGCTGATACGGCTCAGGATACTGGCGCCGGTGTCGCCGATAATTTTTTGAATACGCGTGGCGAAAAGAAGGAGTATCAGCGTGACGCCTAGCACGACAAGCATTGTTGCAGCTGTAATCGCCTGGTCCGCAATATTGAACCGATGGTTGTCGGTGAGAAGCACAGCGGCCATCATTGCTCCGGGTGAGGCAATCGATGGCACTGAAATGGGGAACACAGCGACATCATCCTCCTTTTTTTTCATGCTCACTTTGGCCATCTCATGCTCCGGTTTACTCTCCCCGAAAATCATTGTCAGCCCGAAAATAAAGAGCACCAGTCCTCCCGCGATCTGAAAGGCAGATAGAGGAATCGACATCGCCTCAAGAAACAACTGACCGACAACAACAAAGCCAAGAAGAATCAGGGTGGAGATGAGAAACGCTTTGAGGGCCACCTTTTTTCTCATGGCGGCATCAAATCCTACCGTATATGCCAGAAACACCGGAATCGTTCCTATCGGGTCAATCACGGCGAAAAAGTAGACGAAGTCCTTAACAATGGTATCCCACATAGAAGATTAGTTGATGGAGATCAAAGATAGCGATAATTTTAGTTTGATGATGTCATTAACAAGGGTAATTCGGAATGGGGACGTATCTCTGTAATTGGTAAAAGAGATCAATGCCGGGTCGGCAACAGACCGTTTTCCGCGAATTTCCAATAGTGTATCTCCCGTTGGATTGTAAATGTCCCAGCGCTTGAGATTTCCGGCCTTACGTTTATAAACCAGGTAATTGGTGGTTCCCTGAACAAAGCACTCACCATCAAAGGAACCTTTCTTTGCATCCAGTAACAACAAGAAATCTGTCTCGAGTATTTTCCAGAGCATCTTTTTATTCAATGGTTCAAAGCAGTAGTTTATCTGTAGCCGGGTTTCCCGGGTCTCCACATCAAAGTAGGTCATCCCAAACTCGTTGCTGAAAACGACCCGGTATCCGGTATCCGGTATCGCTTTCACAAATACCAACCCTGTCAAATGATGTTTCCCGATATCCAGTGAGGCTTTGAAAAGGGCCTTTTCGAACGTGGGAGAGGAGAAGAGAGTTGGCAGTTGGCAGTTGGCAGTTGGCAGTGAAGTGCCGTTTGATTGCTGAGCAGCAATTGGGGATAGATGCCTGGGTTTGACGGACTGGCATCCGGTGAGCAATATCGTGATTAAACCGCTAATTAAGAATAAATACCTCATCCGAAACGGGCTTGTTTAGCTCTTTGGTGGTAAATGCAATTCGGGTGAAATCGCCTTCAGACTCATACATCTCTAGTTTGTCGACCGTGAAATTGGTTTTATTGAAAAAGATCATGATCCGGCTTAAACTCTCCCGCAGTGAAGGGGAGACAGGGGTTAGCGATACGACATAATGGTCCCGGTTCTGAATGTAACTAGCCTTGAACGAGTCATCTTCCAGAAGCGTTCCATTTACGCTGCCAATGATGATTCTGTTCACTTCTGAAAAAACCTTGTTAGACTGTGTGTTAAAAGATTTTACCTCCCCCTCGTCTTGAATGGTGATCACATCCCCTCGGATTGCAATGACGTAGGAAAACGGGTGAATATACTCCCATCGGAGAAGCCGGTCCTTTTTAAAATAGAATCTGCCACTGGAGATAATCTTGTCATTCAGGATACGCATCTCTTTCTCCTGCGTGAATTCGCTTGAGATGGTATTAGTTTTTGCTGATGCCTGTGAAACCCCCTTTTTGATTTGTTGTATGGTCGCAGCGTCCAATGGCTTTTGCTGCGCACCGGCCATGAAGGATGAAGCAAGTAATACAAAGAGGAATAACCTATGCATAAGCATTAATATCAGCAAGTTGAGTAATTGGAACAATTTTATACCCCAGGCCGTTTAGTCCGGAAATGATCTCTTCTACCAGTTCCGGCGAATTGGCCGGATGATCGTGAAGAAGGATGATTGAACCCGGGGAGATCTTGTTAAGAACCCTGGCGGCGGTTTTCTTGGCATCGTGCTGCACCGTGTCGTAAGACCTGACATTCCAACCTATGGCGTGCAGGGATAGCCTGTCAATAGCCTTGGAAATGGTTGGATTAATCACACCGAAAGGGGGGCGGAAAAGGAGAGGAGTTTTCCCGATGCATGCATAAACCGCTTTTCCCGTTTCTTCCAGTTCGTGCCGTATCCTTTTCCCTCTGAAGAAGTCGAACCACACTGAGTGGCTCCACGAATGATTCCCGATCAGGTGCCCGTCAGCATCCATCTCCCTGATCAGAGTCTCATTTCCCTCCAGCTTTTTTCCGATCACAAAGAAAGTGGCAGGTATTTTTTCCCGTTTAAGAATAGTCAGTATTTCTGCAGTCCTCACAGGATCAGGGCCGTCGTCGAATGTCAGGGAACAGATCATTTCATCCGTTTTGCCGTCGCAGATGGCGGGATGGTGGAAGTTTGAGCCGATCAGGAATGCCATTCCAACAGAGATCCCGATGTAGAGCCCCAGAAGGATGACCATATATACATAGACATGAGAACAAAGATGGCCGTCGAGCCAATCCAGCCTGCACCCGATGAAGTGAATCACGTTGAGTGAAAAGAGCAGGATGAAAAATAATATGGTCAGGTTACGGAATGTGAACATCTATGGCTGGCTCAAAAGTATCAACGAGTGGTTAATCCCCTGGTAATGATTATATAACAGGATGTGTTTCAGCTCAGAAGGTTTTTTGCTGACCTGGAGGATCTCAGGAATACGCTGTTCCTTCATGATCTTTGCTGCCAGCCAAACACCGAAAGAAGATGCCGTCATGTACTCTCCGCAAAGATGCTTGAATCCGCAGGCTGGAACATTCGGAAATGATCCTTCCGCAACCTCATCATACACTTTTTGGTGCCGGGTGTCTCCATTTTGACCAACTAACAAAAGGCTTATATCGCTCTCGGAAATCCCGTTTCTATTCAGGAACCCGTTGATTTGGCTCCTGATCTCATCAGCGGAGTGTGGCATGAAGAGCATCTCCACATCCTGCAATACAGTGTAGGTAGTTGAATTTTTCTTCTCGTCCAGTAAAAAGAAAACGGCTCCTTCACCAGCTATCGTTCCTTTGTCAGGATGATCAAAAAGTTTCAGGTTATCGATCGGGTTCCTTCTCCAGAATCCAAGTCGTTTCTGAATCTGTAAAGAGTTGGCAGTCAGTTCGTCAGCCGTACCCAGCAGAACAGTTGATGCACGTCCGTTCTCGATTTGCAGAAGGCTGTCAAGTATAGCACTTTCAAATGAAAACCCCCTGTGAACGTAGGTGAAGTTGTAGCCATGGCATTGAACCAGCAGCGCGATCTGAGCACTTACGGTATTGTGCGTGGATTGGATAAAAGCGGTAGGGGTGAGGAACTCTTCATTGTTTTTGATCATATTCCCGAGGAATTTTTCGGTATCCTCGATACAGCCAAGTCCGGTTCCCGTTATAATGGCATCCGGCATCTGGCATCCGGCATCCGCAAGACATGTCTTGGCGGCAGCCACTCCCATTTTGATGATCCTCCCCATTCTCCTGACCATCTCCGGTGGTACAAACTCTTTGTAATTGGCATCAATGGCTTTCAGGCGGTTGCTCTCTGTTGAAACCGGCTCCTCCAGAAACAACCGGTTGTCGAGGGTCAATTGAGGGGAGAGGCAGCCCACACCGTTTATATAGATTCTTTTATTCACCGCTGATGCCACTGATTTATCAATTTATACTGGTTTCGAAATGATCAGGGAGGAGTTGTTGCCTCCAAAACCAAACGAGTTCGACAACACATGACGGATATCCTGTCCCGTTAACACTTCTGTTACCGGTTTGATCTTCAACTCTTTCATGGGGGTTGACCAGAGCAGGTTGGGAAATATGATGCCATGTTGAATGGATAAAACAGAGATTACAGCTTCAACTGCACCCGCTGCCCCAAGGGTATGACCGGTATAGCTCTTCGTTGAGCTGAATAACGGTACCGGATCAAAGATGCGTTCGAGAGCGATTCCTTCCGAAAGGTCGTTATTCTCCGTGCCTGTTCCATGAACATTGATATAATCGATACTAGAAGAGTTCAGATTACTCATTTTCAGAGCTTTGCTCATAGCCATGAAGGCGCCCTTGCCCTCGGGGGAACTGGCTGTCTGGTGGTACGCATCGTTGGCGTTTCCGTAGCCGGATAATTCGGCGAACGGTTGCTTGCCTTCTGACTTCACCACATCTTCCGATTCGAGTACCACATAGGCGGCGCCTTCGCCTAGAGTAAGCCCTGCTCTGTGCTCATCAAACGGATGGCATCCCCGTTTATCCAGGATCATCAACGTATTGAAGCCATTGAGCGTAAACATGGTCACGGAATCGGTCCCGCCGCAGATCATCCTGTCAACTTTTCCGCTGCGAATCAGATCCGCGCCAAACATCATGGTATTGGCAGAGGAGGAGCAGGCGGTGCTGATGGTGGAGACAAGTAGCCGAATGCCCAGTTCGGAAGCGATGTGTTCTGTGCTTTCGCCACAGTCGTGGTTGACAACATCTTTCAGGCGACCCGACTCAGGATTTTCCAGAAAGTCTTTGTAAAATACTTCGGTTCGATCCATTCCACCAACGGTCGTTGCCGATAGAAATCCTGTTCTGTATGCATTCACATCTTCGATACCGGCAGATTTGAGGGCCTCTTTGGCTGCAATCATGCCCAGAAGAGTGGTGCGGGTAAATTGATCGCTTCCACGGTGTCCGGCCAGATCAAGTAATCCGGCGTTGGAGAGCTTTACTTCAGCGATGGGAAGTGATCCTTTGTGCAAGGTATTCAGAAGCGTGATCTCCCCAATTCCGGATCTGGATGCCTTCAGTGAAGTGAATACTTCCGGCACATTGTTCCCAATGGATGAAATGATCCCTATCCCTGTAATGTAGATGCGTTTCGACATTTATCCAATAGAATTTGGTGGGGCAAAGTTAACAGAAAAATAATAACCAATTACCTGTTCAGGAGTAACAGCGAATGGTTGACATTCCGATACTGGTTGTAAACAAGAATATGCTGCAAACGATCGGATGGAAGATTGTTGACCTTGATGGCAGCGGGAATTAACTGGTGCTTCAGAATGTTGGCCGCAAGCCACAAAGCGAAACCCGTGGATGTATAATACTCACCGCAAAGATGTTTGTACCACAATTTCTGGGTTTGCATGAAGATTCCGGATCCAAGCTCGTTATAGACCGTATCAAAAAGGATATCTCCGTTATATCCCATGATCACGGCATCCAGCTGATCAATGGTCAATCCGTTGAAAGAAAGAAAGGATAAAATGGACGTTTCCAGTTCTTCGGTATCCTTCGGATGATAAATTGTTTTTACATCGCTCAGCGTACAGTAGGTTGATTGGGAGCGTTGGTTTCCAAGGAGATAGTAAGCAGCTCCCTCACCTGCCAGTGCTCCCTGTGTTCCGGAGGAAAGAAGTGTGAGATTGTTGACAGGATTCATTTTCCAGTGACCGGCCTTTCGTGTGATCTGGAGGTGGTTATCTGTCATTTCATCAATTCCGCCAACCAGGGCATTGTCAGCCATTCCTTCTTCAATCTGCAACATGGCATCCTGCAGCGCACTTTCAAAAGAGAATGCCCGGTGAACATACGTTGAATTGTAATTGTGGCAATTGAGTGTAATGGCGATCTGGGAACTGATGGTATTGTAGGTCGACTGAATAAACGGAGTTGGATTCATCAGCTGTTCGCCTTCATTCATTCCGCTTAAAATCTTCTCGGTATCTTCCACAGAGCCAAGTCCGGTGCCTGTGATAATGGCATCTGGCATCTGGCATCCGGCATCAGATAAGGCGATCTTTGCAGAGGTGATCCCCATTTTGATCAGCCTGCTCATCCGGCGGGCTGCAATGGGGTTGATGTAATCCTTGTAGTTCGGATTGATCGCCTGAAGGTAATCAGCGGTATACTCCACTATTTCGGGGAGAAACACAGCAGGATCTGTTGTAAGCTGCGGGGAGATGAGTCCTATGCCATTGATAAAGGCAGTCATATTTTTTTAAATATAAGCGATGTATTGTTGCCCCCAAACCCAAAGGAGTTCGACATGACCACATTCACATCAAGGTCGGAAATTAACTCCCTGACAGGAGTGAAGCTCAGTTCGGGCATGGGACTTTCAAGATTCAGATTTGGCAGGATCATCCGGTGTGTCAGGCAGAGAATGGAGAGAATGGCTTCCGCAGATCCTGCAGCGCTGGTCATGTGGCCGGTAAAAGGCTTTGTGGAGCTTACTTTAGGGATGGTTCCGTTAAAAAGCCGTTCAATGGCTAACCCTTCCGCAATGTCGTTGTTGTCTGTTCCGGTACCATGGGCATTGATGTAATCGATATCAGATGGCTTAAGACCAGCTATCTTCAATGCCCGTTCCATGGCCAGGTAAGCGCCTTTCCCGTCGGGAGTCGAAGCTGTTTGGTGGAAGGCCTCGCAGGCATTCCCATATCCCTTCAGCTCTGCAAAGACCTCACGGTTCCCGGCCCTGGCTGCCTCTTCCGATTCGAGGATCAGATAGGCAGCTCCCTCTCCAAGGGTAATCCCACTTCGGTTGGCATCAAAGGGACGACATGGAACTTTGTCGAGTATCTTGAGGGCATTGAACCCGTTTACATGAAAACTGGTAAGTGCTTCTGTTCCTCCGGCAACCACCCTGTCGAGCTTGCCGCTGCGGATCATTCTGGCGCCCAGCAGCAGTGCGTTGGCCGCGGAAGAGCAGGCAGTGCTGATGGTTGTCACATAGTCGCCAATACCCAGCAAATCAGCGATTTTTTCTGTGCTGTCGGCACAGTCATACACATCGATGTACTGGTTTTTGGAGTCGTTGGTAAGAAAGTCCTTGTAGTAAATCTCACACCGGTCCATTCCCCCCACTGTGGTAGCGGAGATCAGCCCAGTTCGGAGGCGGGGAACCTGGTCAAGACGGGCGTGAGCAAAAGCCTCTTTGGCTGCGATCAGCCCTAGAAGTGCATTCCGGGAATAGCCCGCCAGATCAGTTAATTGTGCGAATTCGGCAAGCTGGCTGTTGCTCCATGGAACCTCGGCAAAGGGGTATTCATCTCTATGGAATGTATCGAGGTATTTCAGTTTTCCGATACCAGACCGGGAGGCAAGAACCGAATCAATTGTTTCAGGCAGGTTGCTGCCAATACTGGAGATGATGCCGATCCCGGTAATTACTACCCGTTTGGCCATCCATCAGGCGGTTTGGTGCTCTGTGATGTATTCAGCCATTGTTCTGATTGAGTGGAATATTTTTTTTCCGTCTTTGGGGTCTTCAATTTTCAGTCCGTAATTTTTCTCCAGGAGAACAATCAATTCAAGTGCATCAATTGAATCCAGTCCGAGCCCCTCTCCAAACAGTGGTGAATCCGCCTCTATATCCTCAGGTGAGATATCTTCAAGGTTAAGCTGTTCAATAACTTCTTTCTTCAGTTTTTCAATTAATTCTTCCATATATGCCTCGTCACATTATTGTATATAATTCATTTACAGTTTTTTCAGAGAAAGGAAGAGCTATCTCCCGGGCCTCTGCATTCATTTCCCAGATGCCTGGTTCAACAAACATCAAAAGGGCTTCAAAATCTTCTTTCAGCAAATCTACCCATCCTGTCAGGCAAACATCAATCCTGTTTTGCTGAAACAGTTCATTCACATATTTGGTCAGCAGCCTGCCGTCAAATCTCTCCGAGATCAGAAAAGCATTTTCTCCCCTCAGCTGATGCCGGATACAGATCTCTCCGATCATGATGTTGGGAAGCGTGTACACAAATACCGAAGGGCTTGGAAAATACTCCGAACGGTTGCTTATACTTTGCTGGTGTATGATGTCGGTATCCAGGCTTGAACTAGAATTTGCGATCACAATGCCAACGCGTTTCCTGTCGTAAGAATCCAAATTTAACTGTTTGAAAACCAACTCCGATGCAATAAATCCAAGTTTGCTCAGAGGGTCCATCTTGTAGAATTTCGGATACCCCAGATTAAGGCTTTTAAAGAACGGCTTGATAAACTCCGCAAAAGTAATAAAATTTTCATCACTATATTCAATCCGGCCGTTCACCCTGACCTGGCCCGGTTTGATTTGTGCATATGCTGAGATAACCTGTTCCATGCTACTTAAGTTCGAACATGATGGCTGCATTGCATCCCCCGAAACCGGAAGCGCTTTTCATGCAACTGCTGATCTCTTTATCCTCATTGGATGCGATCACCCGAATGGGTTCCGGAACACCCAGTGTTTCAAATCCGGCTGATCTGATCAGTCTTTGGTTTTTAAGACTCTGAATGGATGCTACCGACTCAATGAGGCCTGCAGCACCAAGGGTATGGCCCCAATATCCCTTGAAACTGTTGACAGGGACCTCAACCAGGCCGGCAAGAGCGATGGCTTTTGACTCCATCTCATCATTGAACGGTGTGGCCGTTCCGTGAGCATTGATAAATCCCATCTCAGAAGGGGAGAGTCCGGCTTCTGTCATACTTTTTTGCATTGCCAAAGCCAGTTCCTCTCCGGTCCGGGATGGCCCTGAAATATGATTGGCATCGTTGGAGGTGGCAGCACCGGCAATGGTGATGTGCTTTTCTGTGTCGTTTGTCTTTTTTGTAGTCAGTACCATCGTTCCGGCTCCTTCGCCGAGAGAGAGACCGTCGCGGCCTGCATCATAGGGGCGGCAGGGGTTCGGACTGATGGATTGAAACGACTGAAATCCCGAGATCACAAACTCCGAAAGAATGTCGCCTCCGGTTACTACAGCCTGATCATACAACCCGGATTTCATATACCTGAAGGCAGCCATCAGTGCCATGATGCCTGATATACAGGCGTTGGAGATGATCATTGGAGGGTTGGCAAATCCGAAAAAACTGCCAACGATCCGGGCCATTTCCCACAGGTAGATTCGCTTTGGAGGAAAAAGCGATGCTGACCTGGTTTCAAGAAGGTCGATGTTCCCTTTGGTAGTGGAAACGACAAATAATGTCCTGTTATCCCTGAAATCCTGTTCAAGTGGAGCAATGGCTTCGTGGACTGAGATTATCAAAAACTTCTCGAGCCTGGTGAAAGAGGAGCATTCGTCCGTTTTCTTATGAAAGGCCAGTACAGCCTCAAACTTCTCTTCCAGCACACCTGAATCTACCAGGGAAAGAGGGATAGGGGTGGGGAAGAGCCTGGGGTTGCTCGTCATGCGGATGCCAATGGCACCTGCTTCCATAGCTGCCATGTTTTCAGCCGTGGTGATTCCAAGGGAAGTGATGATGTTGTGGCCGGCGATATAGACTGATCTCATTCTCCGAATATCAGATTAGCCCCCAGTGTTTTTTCCATCCAATAAAAAATTCGGGAGCAGTAAGCAACAGTTCGCCTTCCGGAGTGAGAAAGACCTGAACAGAGCTTCCGGTTGCAGCCAGTTCCATATCAGCTTTCCGGAATATTTTGTATTCAAATACGATTTTTGCGGCTTCCGTATTTACATGTTTCACTTCAACAATGGCTGTATCTCCGACTTGCAGGGGCTTTTTAAAATCGCACTGTACCTTAACGATGGGTATCATCACATTGTGCTTATAGACATCCAGGTATCCAAGTCCATACGTATCACCAAAGGCTTCCCTGGCATCTTCGAAATATTTCAGGTAATTTCCGTGCCAGACGATGCGCATTGAGTCAACCTCTCCAAACCTGACTTTCACTTCTGTGCGATCTACAAGCTCTTTTATCATTTGCTGACAGGAGGTTTTAAGGTGCGATAAATGGCTGCTATGGAAATGGTGACTGCGAAAAAGAGCAGCAACTTGATAATTTCCGGAAGAATATCCACTAACGTACTTCCCCGGAGGAAAAGATCAAGAAATCCTGCGTGTGCCCAGTTAAGCGGCGAAAAGGTGGCAATATGCTTCATGACCCCTTGCATCAGATAGACGGGGACCCAAAGTCCTCCCATCGCTGCCAGGACAACCACTGACACTGCCCCGAAAGCAGCTGCCTGTTGGTGTGTTCTTGAAACTGTTCCGATCAGGATGCCATATCCCAATGCGGCCAGGCTGGAGACGATAGCAAGCACGGCAATGGCAAAATAGTTCGTTCCCAGTTCAAGAGCGGGCATCTTAAAGAGGGGAAGCACAAATATCCCGGCAAGGACCATCAATACAAACTGGATAAAGCACACCAGGAGATAGACTCCCACTTTGGACATGAAGACAGTCATATAAGAGACGGGTATGGTCATGAGCCGTATCAGGCTACCCTCTTCCCGCTCTTTGATGATGCTGCTGGTGAGCGGGATGACAATGAAGAACATGGCAAAAATTGCCCATGAAGGCACGTTATGCTGAGTGGTCGAAGGCAGGATCTCCTCTTCAACGCCCGATGGGAAAATCTCCTTGAAATAAACGGACTCCTGGTAATCGATGATCGGCATGTTGAACTTGGGAAAAAGATTCCTAAGCTCATCCTGGAATGTTTCAAAAATCATTCTGGATTCAATCCGGGAGTTGAATTCCTTGGTAGCGCTCAGAAAGGCATTCCGGAATGAGTTTCTGACCGCAGGATCAAAATAGATAAGGATCTCCACGGAGTCGTTATTGGTAACGCCGGATAAAATATCATTGTCGGGCATCATCAGGCTTGTCATCGTTTTGCTGACAAGCAGCCTGATCTTGGCACGTAGTCTTTCCGATGTCTGTTCAGGAATCACTACTGCTATCTGGTAATTTCCTTCCAGCACCTCCTGTCGTGCAGTCTCCTCTGTAATCGGAATTGAATCAAGTGCGGTGATCAGAGTAAATATTTTGGCCTCCGAAAGTCCCTGCTGAAATTTATTCCCGACAGAATCCTGATCGAGGTTTACAAACAATACAGGCACTTGTGGCTCCTTGGAGATTGTGCTCCATCCAAACTCCTGGACCATTGAGAGGACAACCACCATCACCATTGGCATCAGGAACAGAACAATCAACCCTGCCGGGTCGCGGATCAGGATGAGCCACTCTTTTCGGTATGCAGCAAAAAATTTAAACATACACTAATCCCTCAGACCTTTCCCTGTTAATCCCAGAAATAGGTTCTCAAGGTTCTTAAACTCCGGGTTTTTCTCTACCAACTCTTTTGGATTGCCGATGGCAATGATCTTTCCGGTATCAATGATAGCCACGCGGTCACAAAGTCTTTCAGCCTCCTCCATGTAGTGGGAGGTATAAATAATGGTGGTGCCTGTCTCCTGAAGTTCTCTCAGGAACTCAAGAATCACATTACGTGACTGAACATCAATTCCAACCGTTGGCTCATCAAGGAAGAGAACTTTAGGTTTGTGGAGCAACCCGGCAATCAGGTTAACCCTCCGTTTCATCCCGCCTGAGTATTTCTCTACCTTTTTCCGTGCGAACTTCTCCAGTCCGAACCGTATCAGGTACTCATCAATGCGTTGTCTCAGTTCCAGTCCCTTCAATCCGTACATATTGCCAAAAAACTGAAGATTCTCCAGTCCGGTCAGGGTAGGGTAGAGGGCAACCTCCTGGGGCACAACCCCGATGATGTATTTTATTTTTTCGTGATTGGAACGGATATCGAGCCCATCGATCGTTACCTCCCCACTGGTCGGTGGAAACAGGCCGCTCAGGATTGAAATGGTCGTTGTCTTTCCGGCGCCATTGGGACCAAGCAAGCCAAAGATCTCGTTCCTGAAAATTTCGAGAGAAATATGGTCAATTGCCGGTGTATCAGTCCCCTTGTAATATTTGGTCAGATTCCGAATCCCAATGATGGACTCTGATGGCGTCATCAAATCTTGATTTTAGCTAGTTTTTTGTAAACCTCTTCTTCCTTGTACGAGATGTCAATGAGCATATCGCCCAGCATGCCATAATCCTCTGTTGGTTCAGAGCGGCTTTTGCAATTTCTTGCTCCGATATACGAGAACTCTCTCCATTTCATCGCTACATTCCCCATCATTTCAGCTGCATCAAGGAGTTCCTGGTTGTTGAATTTTTCACCCGCCTCTTTCAGGAAAGCGCCGTAAATAAAACGAAATCCGGCTCCGCCAGAACCAACCTCTTCCGACATCCTGAGAACCTGACCAAGGTAAAAAGAGGCTTTTTCCTGCCCGTGCTTTTTCGGCCATTTTTTCAGATCCTTGGCCATAAACCGAATTCCTCTGGTTCCGATCAGCGGGAAAGGCATTCCCGTCAGTTCATAGACTGTTTTGGCAATCCCTTCTGAAACAGCTTTTTTGATGTCCACATTTTTATCCACCTTGTTGATCCAATACATCTTCCCGTGAGGCGCAAAAGCACCTTTGACCCAGCGTACACGCTGAAGATCGGCGGTGGAGATAGTCTGGGGCAACTCCAGGACGGTATCACTCACATAGAACGTGTCTCCCTCTTTACCGTAAATCACCAGATTGTGCATGTTGTAATGCATCCGGTATTCAGGGGGAAAGAAAGGCAGGTTGAAAACGCCTACCTGGAGGCCGGTAGGGATGCCTTTCTCCATATTCCGGTTCAGGGCATCAAGTGATTCCTGCGGGTTTTTAAACTTCTTAATGACCACGGCATCAGCTCCCAATCGTTTGGCAGCCCGTCGGAAAATCGTATTCGGGATATTCCGGAAAGATATCATTGGGGCATACTGGACTTTCAGAAATGGAATATAGCTGAAATACAGTCCGTTCCCGATTCCAAACGCCATGGGCTCCGAGATATCCATCCCATAATATCTAAATAAGTTGGATGTGGTTCCGCTTTCGCAATGACCCGCCTGACGGTGGGTGAAATCTATCATTGTTGTTGGTTGTTCCATAAGTTCAGGCAATTCTCGTTAAATAATTGTTTTTAGTTCGTCCACCTTCAATTTGAATGCTTCAGCGTATTTTGCAAGTGTCTCTTCTTTCAGTTTTTTGAAAACAGTTGGTTTGAAGTGACGTTTAACACGCCAGAGTGAAATGGAAACCTGGCTGCTCAGGGTCATAGGATCCATCAGGTTCTTCTCCATGTAATAATAAATTGGGCTCTTTTTTCCTGAAACGACCAGCTGACGAGCTGCCTCGATTCTCTCTTTCTGGACATCCCAGAATTGCTCAATGAAAATCCTGTCCGAGTCATCATGAAACCGGACATTTTTTTCGTAATTACCATCCTTGTCAAGGGAATAGAACAATTCCCGGTGAGTCCCGTGCTCCGGGTCCTTGTACTTATAATCAAATTTCAACTCATCCATAATGTCTGATTTTTAAACGCTGTGCGAAAATAAAGAAATTATCTGATTAAAAATATTTTCAACTGGCAGGAGGCAATGAGGTCATCATGTAAAAACACTTCCCCCTTTACAACAGAAGCATCAAACACCTCGTGTTCAATTGTAACCCTTGTAAAGAGCTCATCGCCGGCTGATGGGTAATGGAGTATCTTCAGGTTCCGGATCCCCCCGATGAACCCAACAGGTGGTTCTTTTTCCGATAGATCCGGTTTGGAACCAACTCCGGCAGCGGCAGTCTGCGCCATATTTTCCACCAGTCCGGCTTCCGTGAAGATCCCATTGTCGCAAAACACATTCTCCTTCCTGATCAGAAATGTTGTCTCAACGATGCCTTCGTGTGCCCCGACAAGTTTGTCCACCATCACCATCGGTGGCTTCTGGGGAATATTTATTTTTTCAAATGATGCCATAACGATCCTTTTCGGTTACGTCCTCTCAAACGGTTCATGAAGGTCACTACATCCTCATCGGGGAAGACCCACCTGCGTCCTGTTGCTTCGCCCCGTTGCTTCAGCGTTCCGTAGTCGATATTTTCGGCCAGGTAGTAGGTCGGTTCAATCAGTTTGTCGTTGGGGTCGATATACCCTTCCTCCAGGGCCTTCTTATGCAGCATTGTTCCCGGATAGATGCGCATCCCGACGTAGGGAAAAAAAACGGAGTTATTGATCCGTTTTGAATTTTCAAATCCCTCGTTAATGCTCTTTTCTGTTTCGCCATATCCACCAAGGATCAGAAAATGAGCAAAATAGATACCCACTTCATTGCAGATATCTGAAACTTCAACAACTTCATCTACCGTAAAATGTTTTCGGTAATGCCTGAGGGTTGTATCGGAAAGCGACTCAGTCCCGAATTCGATATGTGTAAGTCCCGATTCCGCGAAAAGCTCCAACTCTTTCCTGGTCATGTTATGCGGCGAGAAATAGGCTCCCCAACTGATCTTTATGCCTGATTGAATGATCTTGTGCGCCAGTTCGAGGTTAAACTTCCGGTTGATGTTAAAAACGGAGTCGGTAAAGAAGATGTAGTTGATCTGTTTGTTGAAATGCAGATCCTTCAGGCTCTCAACAATTTTATCGGTGTCCAGCGTTCGTACTTTACTCCCTTCAATCAGTGGGTAGGTGCAGTAAATACAGTCATACGGGCATCCACGCTTCGTCTGCATGTTCATCATTCCGCTCTTCTTCCAGTAATACTGGCTCAGGTCATCCGAAAAGGAGAGGTCAAGAGATCGAAGGAAATGGCTCCTGGGATTTACGACAAGGCTATCCCCCTTTTTATAGACCAGGCCTTCAATAGAATTGACGGGAGATCCGCTGGAGAGTCCGGTAAGCAATTTGTAAAGACTCTCTTCCCCTTCGCCGTAGATGCCGTAATCGGGGTTGAAGTAGGAAAAAAGTTCTTCAGGAAAGATGGAGAATGCGGAACCTCCGATAATCAGGGTCGTTTGGGGAAGGGTTTCACGGATGAGATCGGTAATTACCTTATAGCCTGAAAGGAAGAACTCCCTGGACATGGAGCTTACATCATCTACATTCCGAAGGGAAACGCCTGTGAAATCGGGATTGTAGTGTTTAAGGTATGCTATAAGTTCTTCATTGCTATGGAGATTCATGTCAAACACAGCAATTTCAAATCCCTCTAACCGATCCTGCAAATAGGAGAGCAGGTATGAGATTCCCAACGGATAGACCGGGTAAGGTATTGCGAACCGGTTTGGTGAGACGAGGAGTAGTCTTTTGTTGGTCATGCTGTATTTCAGGTTTTCTGGTTTGGTACAGGGTTCCAGAAATCGTAATAGTTGAACCATTGCAACGGGAACCGTCGAAGAACTTCTTCAAATTTAGAAACATAAATGGTTAATGCTTCACGAAGTATCTGCTCCCGTTTCTGAAGGTTGCGGGTGAACTCAATCCGATATAATGGTGTTGCAAAGAAATGGTAATGAGATCTTCTTTCTTTTACAGCAAATACATACGATACAGGAACATTAAAGCGTGCAGCCAGGTTGACGGGACCAATTGGAAAGCAAGCTGGTTTTCCCATGAAATTGAGGGAGATGGTCTTGTTCCCTTCGATAAATCTGTCGCCATGCATGGCTATGATATCGCCTGAAGCAAATGCCTGTTCGATCTCTTTGAGGTGGGTGTAATCCTCCCGGATAACAATAAAATGGACATTCCGCTCCTTCATGATATCTTTCAAATATCCTTTGATCTGCTGATGCTCGGCATCAAACATGATGATGTGAATCCGTTTGTTCAGCCGGTTTAAAAGGTTCCCGGCAATCTCCCAATTTCCAACATGAGCGCTGATCAGCAATCCCCCATCCTTCATTTGACGAAGGTACTCTTCTCCTTCAAAATCAAAGGTGAACTGTTGCTGGAAACCTGTCAGCATAGCCAGCTTGTCAATCAGGATTTGGCCAAAAATGTAATAGTTCCGAAAGATACTGATAACTGATTTACCCGTGGAATAGCCATGAATCTCTCTGAAATACAAATAAATGGCTTTGAATGCGAGTCGGGAATTAAAAACAAACCATGTGACAACGAAGCGGAGAAGGAAATAGGCAAAGGAGATGCCTAAATAGTTTAAGGTCCAGATAAAGATTTTGTACCCTAAGACTCCTCCTCTGGTTTTTCCTTGCCATGATGACATCAGGGGCTTAGTTTGGATTTACTCTTTTGATAATATAGGTATAAAAATCATGGAGAGTCTTGACATCAGACATCTCCTCTGCTTTCATTTTAAAGCCGAAGTTATTCTCAATGATAACAAAAAGATCTACGAAATCCAGGCTGTCAATGCCCAGGTCCTTTTTTAAATCGGCTTCAGGCCTGATCTGATCCTCATCAATCTCTATCTCATCAATAAGGAGCTGATTGATCTTGGTGATTATCTCATCATTCTGCATCAGATGGTTCATTGATTGATGCAAAAATACATTTTTTTACAGAAATCTAAAGGGAAAACTTACGGATTACAAGTGCGGAATTTGTTCCCCCGAAACCAAAGGAGTTGGAGAGAAACGCATTGATCTCAGCGGGTGTTGTTTTCAGTGCAATATTGAGTTTTGTGGAGAACTCATCCGGGTTGATGAAGTTGATATTCGGAGCAACGAACGAATCCTGCATCATCAGGATAGAGTAAATCACTTCGCTGGCGCCACCCATCCACATTTCATGCCCGGTCATTGATTTGGTGCTGCTTACCAATGGCTTGGTCTTTCCGAAAACCTCATCAATCGCCTGAGCTTCATTGCTGTCTCCTGCTTGAGTAGAAGTGGCATGAGCATTGATGTAGTCAATTTTTTCTGCTCCCATTCCCGAATCTTTCAGCGCCATCTCCATCGCCCGTCTTGGTCCGTCAACATTTGGCAGGGAGATGTGCTCTCCGTTGGAAGAAAAACCATATCCTACCACTTCTCCGAGAATGTTTGCTCCCCGTCTGATTGCCGAATCATAGCTCTCCAGGATGACACTTGCCGCTCCGCCACTGGGTACCAGCCCATCGCGATCCCTGTCGAACGGACGGGAGGCTTTGGATGGTTCTGATTCATTTGTTGAAAAGGCGTTAAGAGCGTCGAAACTGGCAGTGGCTTCCGGGTTGATCTCCTGGGCTCCACCACAGATGATGATATCCTGAAGTCCCTGTTTGATCAGCAGATACCCCATTCCAATCGCATGTGACCCACTGGCACAGGCACCGGCAATGGTAAAGTTGATTCCCCGAAGTTTGAAAATGACAGAGAGGTTCATGGATACTGTAGAGTTCATCGACTGGAAGATGTATCCCGACCCGATCATCATGGTATCTTTTTTATCACGCAGGATGTCTACTGATTCAACAACCGGCACGGCAGAACTGTCGTTTCCGTACAGGATTCCTACCTCATGCTGGTCGAGGAAGGATTGTTCAATGCCAGCAACCCTTAGAGCTTCAAGTGTTGCCATATAGGCATATTCTCCCTGAACAGCCATCCCAATGCGCATTCTGCGGTCAAGCACACCTTTAAGGACAGGTCGGTCCACCATGCCTGTAAGAGCTGAGCGGAATCCCATCTCTTTCCGTAACGGGTCGAGTATTACACCGGATTTTCCCTGGAAAAGAGAGTTTTTAACATCTTCCAGGTTTTTTCCGAGAACACTGTAAATTCCCATACCGGTAATGACGACCCTGTTCAACTAGCAAAATGGTGAAATGGTGAGATGGCGAAATTAAAAAAATATATGTTAATGAAAGCGCTAAGGAGGAAATTCTTCATTCGTAATTCTTCATTCGTAATTCGTAATTAAGTATAGAGTCCTCCGTTGACATTGATCACTGCGCCAGTGATATAGGAAGCCTCATCGGAGGCCAGGAAGCCAACAATCGCAGCCACCTCTTCGGGATTTCCGAAACGACCCATAGGGATCATTGCTTTGAGCTGACTTTCATCCATATCCTTGGTCATGTCGGTACGGATAAATCCAGGTGCAACGGCATTTACCGTGACTTTTTTCTTGGCAACCTCCTGGGCCATCGCTTTGGTTGCTCCGATAACTCCAGCTTTGGCTGCCGAATAATTGGCCTGACCCGGCAAACCTTTCAATCCTGATAAAGAAACTACATTGATAATTCGGCCAAACTTGTTGATCAGCATATCTTTGGTCAGTATTCTGGTTACATAGAGAAAACTGTTCAGGTTTGTGTTGATCACATCATGCCATTCATCATCTTTCATCCACATCACCAGAGCATCTTTCCTGATTCCGGCATTGTTTACGAGAACGGAAATATAGGATCCTTCATGTTTCTCAATCCAGGTGCTCAATGCACCTTCAACCTCTTTCTGGTCGGATACGTCAAACTTCATGATTTCTCCATCACTCCCTTTTTCACGAACCATCAGCAGCGCCTTTTCAGCTTCTTCCTGGTTTGAATGGTAGTTGATGATAACGTAGTATCCATTTTCGGCAAGCCTGATGCTGCATGCCCTTCCAATTCCTCGGGAACCGCCTGTCACTAATGCATATTTCATAATCGTTGTATTTTCCTGCAAGGGGATGCTAATCCTCAAAAGAGAATTGCAGTTTGTTTTCCGTGATATACTGTACAATATTCCTTACATCCGGATATCTGACAGCATCTTCCGTGAATTTCGGGACAATCTTCCGGAGATCTTCATACTTACTTTTTGAATAGGTTGACAATTGATCCTTGATCTCAAGGTAATCGATGGCCTGTAAGATTGCGATCATTTCAATTGCCAGTACCTGGTAAGTATTGTCAATTACCTTTTTTGTAAGCAATGCTGCATTGGTTCCCATGCTGACAATATCCTGGTTGTCATTATTATTTGTAATGCTATGAAGATACATGGGGAATGAGAGAGTCTGGTTTTCGGCGACGGTTGAAACTGCAGTAAACTGGACTCCCTGCATCCCGAGGTTGAGTCCAAGTTTGCCAAGGTTTACAAAAGGAGGCAATTTCTCATTCAGTTTTGGATTCATGAGGTAGTTCAGCTGCCTCTCAGAAAGCATGGACAGTTTAGTTATGGCGATTTTTAACTTGTCCATTTCGAGTGCTACATAATCACCATGAAAGTTGCCGCCATGATAAACATCCTGTTTCTCCCCGTCAATGATGGGATTGTCGCTGCATGAGTTGACCTCATTCATCAGGACATGGATGGAGAAAAGAACAGTATCAAATACAGGTCCAAGTACCTGAGGTACACAACGTAACGAATAGTATTCCTGTACTTTGTGCTTAAATATTTCAACGTCTATTGTTTTGTTGTTGTCATAAAGATGATCGGCCCTGCGACGAATGAGTTGGCTGTCTTTCAGGATTGATTTCATCGTTCGGGCTACATGTCTCTGACCATGATGAGCTTTTGCGCTGTTCAGTTCGTCAGAAAAATGATCGTCGTAGGACTCTACGATCTCAGTAATCATCGAGGAGGCAAGCATTGACCAATCGAGAAGATTTCTGGCATGTATGGCATTGATCATTCCGATACCCGTCATGCAGGATGTGCCGTTGATCAGTCCAAGGCCTTCACGGATATGCATGGTTATAGGGGAGAGTCCGACTTCAGCAAATACCTCCGCTGTTGGCCTTGTCTTCCCCTGATAAAGGACTTCGCCTTCACCAATCAGGTTGACAGCCAGGTGGGCAAGCTGCACAAGATCACCACTGGCTCCAACACCACCGTGCTCAGGGATATAGGGATGGATATTCAGGTTGATCATATCCATGATCAACTCAATGACTTCCGGATGGATGCCTGATTTTCCCTGGATGAGCGTGTTGAGCCTCGCCAGCATAGTGGCCTTGGCATAGATATCGGTCAGAGGGTTTCCGCAACCGGCGGCATGGGAACGGATCAGGTTGTATTGAAGCTCAAGCTCACTCTTGTCAGGGATCTTGAATTGCGCCATAGGACCAAGTCCTGTGTTGATCCCATAGATCACTTTCCCCTTGGCAAAACCTTTTAAAAATTCGTAATCTTCAGCAACTTTTTTTCTTGCTTCGATATCAATATCTATCTTCTCTCCCTCAAAGATAACGTTGAAGAAATCTCCGATTGTGGTTTTGCGGTTTCCTACAACAACCATAGAATCATTCTGTTACATGCCAAAAATGAAAAAACAGAATACCTGTTTTTTTTGATGCGCAAAGGTAAAATATTTCTGAAAGAAATGCCGGGTATTTGTTGGCTTCTAGCGATCCCGTTTGAAAAAGGTATCTGGTTTAGGTCTGGCTTCATTAACCTTCATCTCGCGGTTGTCAACTTCACGGTTATTGAGTTCTTCAATCGCTTTGTTAGCTTCTTCAGGGTTCTCCATGACAACAAAACCAAATCCTTTGCTCTGTCCTGTATATTTGTCACTAATGATATTTACTGAAGTAACCTCACCAAATTCTTCGAAAAGTTGTTTCAGATCATCTTCATTTACCTTATAACTAAGGTTTCCTACATAAATGTTCATACGAAAGTGTTTTAAATGTATTTAATTAACTCGAAAAAAAAGATGGGTTAAAATCAGATATAACAGAAGAAAGGTAACTCAGGCTTTTAATTCGTGACCCCGACAGGATTCAAACCTGTAACCTTCTGATCCGTAGTCAGATACTCTATTCAGTTGAGCTACGGGGCCAATTAACTGTGCAAAAGTACAAATTTTTCTTTCTAAGTTATCGACTGATTTTCATTTTCATCAATTTTAGAAGCTCCTCACCGGTCCCGATCCGGTATCCCTCCGAGAAGAAATTGATCAGTCCCGTAGAGCCGATGAATAATACAAGCGGGTATTTGCCTGATCGTACAACATCAAGTGAATAGTACAGTAAATCAAATGGATAGGCACCGTAAAGAGCATATACCGCATTTGTTGGGAGATTCTTTTCTTTCATAACAAATTGATCCATTTCATGCTGATCAGGGAATAAAAGAATTATTGAGCCTTTCCATTTTTCAATCTCATTGGCTTTCACTTTCAGGTCTGCCACTAAATGCTTGGTTGGTTCCTTATCCGGTTCCATCCAGATCATCGCCAACCCTTTCGAAGGGTCAACCAGGATGTCTTCCTTTGCGAGATCCTGTTTCAGCTTTTCCGTAACAAACGAGCCAAAGATGGGTGGTGGGGTAAAATCTTGTCTCAGGGTAATGGGAAGTTGAGTAGTATTGTTGGCAAACAGGTTAACATGCACAAGCCGTGCCAGCACAGTACCGTCGGAAAGCCTGTTTCCTGTTACCACAAGGTATGTTCCCGGAACAAGGTTGAGCGTTATGGGGAATTGATCAACCAGATCGCTGTTTTCGTAGTCAAGGGTTCGGTAAAATCCATTTTTGTACTGCTCCACTGTATAGTGTATATAGTATTCGGGTGATACAGGGTTTGCAGGATCGTTGGTTAGTGTAAAAATCGCATTGCGTTCAGGTTCGGCAGGAGGTTCTTCAAAATAAATGTCCTTCCAGCCATCAACCCTCCAGTATTGGGGGGTTTTGGTGGCCGGTTCAAGCCTCGACGGGATGCCAAAACTGCGACATGCAGCCACAAAGAAGATATCCCTTGAATGCGGATCTGATACCTTTAATTCAAAAACACCAACAGGAGTCAATGGTGCCCTTCCGTAGTTCGCTTTGGTATCAACGGAAATAGTTGTCTTTATCCAGTTGATGAGCAATTCAGGGTCTTCTGAAACATTTTCAATGAATTCCTGTTCAAAAGCACTTCTCAGGTAGCTGTGGAAAGGCTTCAGCAGTTCATTGTCGACACGCGGATTCATGATATACGGGACGAACAGATCCTGACTATCCCCTGTCCACTGACTACTGGCCAAACCCCACTGACTACTGGCCACAATGGCATCCAGCAGAACCCCGGGATTCACATCATGAAGGTCCTTTTCAGAGATGACACCCAAAAGAGGAAAAATATAGGAGCGAAGTGAGTCCGGAGTTTCAGTAACGAAAGTGATGATCTCCCGCCAGTTTCCTCGCGAACGTTCAAGAAAATACCACAATCTCTCAGGGTCTATACCCAGGGTGGCTGCCAACCTGTATGATTTTGAAGAGTCAATAAAAGTAGATTCATAAGAGGCTCGTAACTTATCCTCGAATTGTAGCCGGGTGCTGTTCTTTTTTCTCAACGATTCATCTACTTCATCGGATACCGGTTGTGGAATGGGTGGAGTGAAATCTAAATTCAAGCCGCCCGAAACCGCGGATGTCAACTCCAGGTAGACATTCACGGTATCCGTTGATCTAACATCCACGCGTGCAAAACCATATTTTTCTCCTTTAACAGCCCAAATCAGCAGATCCCCATATCCTGTCAGCAAAGATGCCAGTCCTTGTATCGTTGACTTGGTCTTTAAAAGGGGATAGAACTCCGCATAATTGTAGAGTTGAAACTCCACTTCGGCGTTGGGGATTGGCTGCTGGTAAATATCAAGAACCCGGGCCCAGATCCGTTTTGTTTCTGTATAGTTTGGCAGGATATTGATCTGCGTGTAACGTTCATCTTTTACCAATACATCTTCCGGACCTTCATAATCACCAAATACATTGGTATTTACAAGCATGGCCCGTTTTGCCGGGGCGGTGAACCAGGCGAGGTCAAGATCTGGTTCCGGCTCACAGGCTCCAAGGTAGTGCCAGGTTGAATCAATCCAGACTTCAACCCATGCATGATTATCATCTCCATGAGCCCACCTTGGGGTATAGCATTGTCGGGCCGGGATTCCCACCGATCGCAGGGCAGCAGTTGTGAACGTAGACTCTTCACCGCAACGGCCATAAGCGGTTTTCACTGCAGCAAGAGGGGAGGAGGTCCTTCCGTCAGTCCCTTTGTAGGTGACCTTTTCGTGGCACCAGTGATTGACTTCAAGGGCTGCATTCCGCATCGACATTCCCTTGATGCGGTCCTTCAGTTCGGAGAAGAAGATCCACCTGGAGGAGTCGAGGTTTTCATTGTTTACCCGAATTGGGACGACAAAATGCCGGAAAACATCTTCTGGAATTGTAACACCCCATGCGAACGTATCCCTTGCAGCCAGTGAGCTCCTGATATTTTTCAGGAAGAATTCACCGTTATAATCTGCCAGGTCGTTCAATGACATGTAGGCATAGAGAAACTCCAATGCCTCATGCTCTTTTGTTGTCAGATCCTGATCAAAAACGCCAAACAGGGTGTCAGCCCGGAATTTTGCCAGCTCTTTCTGCTTCTGGAACTGTTCCCGAACTTTTTGCCGGTAGCTGGCATCAGAGATAAAATGACCGCTCTGGTTGCAGGAGAAGGTAATGACCAGAAAAACAAGGATTGAAACGTGGTTGATTTTCATGCTGTTAGTTTAAGCTTAGGAATGGTAACATCATTCAACACAATGAATAAATTAAAAGGAAATCTGGAACTCAGCCAGTTTATTATCGATTGTCCTGTTTGACACTGATGACTCAAAACCATGGAAGAGGAGTTTAAATGCGGTGAACTTAGACCGGTAGTCTCCTTCTGCCCTGGAAAAACGGATCATTCTGGTTTTCGGATCAAACAGGATCAGTCGTTTGAAATATTCCCCATCTTCGTACCTGTATGTAATTCCGTCATCTTCATAGTACAGGAATTCGCTTCCGTCGTTCCCGTTGTAGAAATGAATCTCCATGATGGAATCAGGCGATTGTCCGGTATACTGAATCACAGACTGAAGGGGCAGAATGCTACCCCCTTTCACAAAAACAGGCAGGTCGTTCAACGGTGCGTCAACAATCACGATGCTGTTTCCGGAATAGAATTCATCTGATGAGTAACGGTACCATGTACCAGGGGGCAGGTAAACTTTTTGAAACTTCTGATCGCTCGAAACCGGCGCTACCAGAAAGGCATCCCCGAAGAGATATTGGTTCTGGAACCGCCAGTCGTAGACAAGGGGGTTGAACGTGTAGTCGATGGCAAGGGAGCGTGCTACCGGCAATCCGGATGTAGCCGAGGCGTAGAACATGGAATAGAGATATGGAAGGAGCCTGTATCGGAGATCGATCATCGAACGGGAGAGTTGTTCTGCATCTTCTCCAAACGACCATGGCTCCTGGTCTCTTGAATTCACTTCAGAATGGTTTCGCAGGAATGGCGTGAACACACCCACTGACAGCCAGCGAAGAAACAGCGATTTTGAGGGCGTGCCAATGAATCCGCCAATATCCGGGCCGGTAAATGATACTCCCGACAATCCCATACTGGTTGTCAGCCTTACTCCCTGAAGCAGATCATCTTCGGTGGAAGAGTTGTCGCCCGACCAGACAGCCGAATAACGCTGGATTCCGGAAAAACCTGCCCGGGTCAGAACAAAGGGCCGTTTGCCTTGCAGCAGTTTTTTGGTGCCTTCAAACGTAGCGCGCGACATCTCCAGGCCATATATATTATGGCCCTCGGCCATCGTAGTGGAGTGGCCGTCGAAATTAAATTCAACCATGTCAGGAATGCTCTGTCCCCATGCCGACGGTTCGTTCATATCGTTCCAGAATCCTTCCACCCCCACGCCGGCCAGGGATATAAACCCTTCTCCCCACCAGGTACGGGTTGCTGGTTTGGTGAAGTCAGGAAAATGACAACGCCCGGGCCAAACACTGCCTGTATATAATCTTCCTCCCGGGTATTTCAGAAAATAGTCATTTGCAATGCCCTGATCATAAGCAGTGTAACCTGATTCAATTTTAATCCCAGGATCCACGATGACGACCGCATGAAATCCCATATCGTTCAGGGTGGTAATCATTTTTTTGGGATTCGGAAAGCGTTCTGAATTCCAGGTGAAGATTTTGTATTGATCCATGTAATCAATATCGAAATAGATCACATCACAGGGAATCTGTTTCTCCCTGAACTTCCGGGCCAGGCTCATCACTTCCGACTCGGGATAGTATCCCCAGCGACACTGCTGGTAGCCCAGGCTCCAGTATGGAGGCATCGTCATCCTGCCAGTCAGCCAGGTGTAATCTTCAATAATCCCGGCAACGGTACCCTTTCCAAAGAAATAGTAATCAAGTTCTCCATTTTCGGCTGAGAAGAAGGAGAAGAGATCATCGGTGGAAGCCCCGAAATTGAACAGGCTCTTGTACGAATTGTCAAGGAATATCCCATAGGTCAGGCTGTCGTGGATGCCGATAAAGAAAGGGATGCTCTGATACAGGGGATCTTCCCTGTCACTGTAGGCAGGGATGTCCCGGTTCCAGTTCACGTAAGCATTTCCCCTGCGGTTGAGCGGACCGGTTTTTTCTCCGAGGCCGATAAACTTTTCATCCGGGAACAAGGTACGGTGACAGGATACCTCGTCCCCCAGCCAGGTAACCCCAAAATCGGTGAACTCCTCAGACAAAAGTTGATTGTCGGGCGTGAAGAAACTGATCCGGAAAGGATCTTTCCGTACCCTGACAGTCAGTGCAGAGGTTTGAAGCAGGATTTGATCCGCTGTTTCGTTGATTGTGTGGAAGTAGCTTTCGGGTTCCCTGATGACTGCATAAGAGAAATCGGGTTGAGGAATCCCTTTTACGACCTTAACGCGTATGATATCAGGGGAGTAGCAAAAAAGCTGAACCAGGGCGTTGCCGGTCTTGATCTCGATGCCGTGACTGATTTTTGTAAAGGATTGGTAATCAGTGATCAATTCGGCGGTAGAACTTGACTGGGTGAAACCGAAAGGGTGCCAGAACAGGCAAGAAAGGACAATAAACAAAATGGTTCTATACATGACAGTGGTAAGGGTTGTACCCTCAAAAATACAAAACTAAATTGATCCCTGAAGGTCACATGCCAATCCATTCGATCAATGCTGCTCCGTCCGCCGGATGATCTCATTTTGCAAATCTTCACCCAGATCATTGAAATAATCGGAGTATCCGGCTACGCGAACAATCAGATCGCGGTATTTCTCCGGATGTTTTTGAGCATCCCTCAGCGTTGAGGCAGATACGACATTGAATTGTATGTGATGTCCGTTCATACGGAAATAACTGCGAATCAGAGCTGTAAGTTTCCATATAGCATCTTCTCCGTCGAAAAATTCCGGTGAAAACTTCTGATTCAGTAACGTACCACCTGTGCGAAGAGTGTCAATTTTGGCTGCAGAGTTAAGTACCGCAGTGGGTCCTTTTGTATCTGCCCCCTGGAAAGGGGAGATCCCCTCAGAAAGAGGCTGTTTTGCTCTCCTGCCATCGGGAAGAGCCCCAATCATACTTCCGAAATAGACATGGGAAGTGGTGGGAAGCATATTGATCCGGTGTATGCCACCGATAGAAGTTGGCTTGCCGTCAACAGCTTCAAAAAACATCTCGAAAACAGCTTTAGCCTGTGCATCTGCATAATCATCGTCGTTCCCGTACTTTGGGGTGTTGTAGATCAACTCTACCCGAAATTCATCAAAATCCCTGAAATCATTCTCCAATGCCTGAAGGTATCCACTCATGGAGATGGTATGGTTGTCAAACAGATGATATTTCAACGCTGTGAGTGAATCAGTCAGACTTCCAAGTCCTACCCCTTGAATGTACGTCGTATTATACCTGGCCCCGCCGGCATTGTAATCTATTCCGCTGGCAATGCAATCCTCTATGATCAGTGAGAGGAAGGGAGCTGGCATCTGCTCTGCAAATATCCTGTGGATGGTGTTGTTCCCCCTGATCTTTATTCCGATGAAATGGTTCAACTGAACCCTGTAGGCTTCCATCAATTCATCAAACGATGAAAACGATAGGGGGTCTCCTGATGGAGGGCCTATCTGCTTCTGCGTCAGGGGATCAAACCCGTTATGCAGGGTCAACTCCAGGATTTTGGCCAGGTTGAAATATCCGGAAAGGATGTATGCCTCGGTGCCAAAAGCACCTGCTTCCACGCAGCCGCTGGCCCCTCCGTTCCTGGCATCTTCAACCGATTTTCCCTGCCGTGTGAGCTCCTGGATGATCGCGTCAGTGTTGAAGTAGGAGGGTTGGCCGAAACCCGTTTTTGTGATCTGCAATGTCCGCCGGATCAAGCTGTCGGGGTTCTTCCGGCTCACCTGAACCATGGAGCTGGGCTGCAGAAGACGCATCTCCTCAATGACATCGAGAATTAGGAAAGTAAGTTCGTTGACGCCATCCGACCCGTCGGGTTTTACGCCTCCCAGGTTGATCAGGCAAAAATCCGTATAGGTGTTGCTCTCAAGTGCTGTAACGCCAATTTTTGGCGGAGCGGGATGGTTGTTGAACTTGATCCAGAAGCTCTGCAACAGCTCGCTAGCGCGCTCCGAAGTCAGGGATCCTGCGTCAATCTCCTTTTTGTAAAAGGGGTAGAGGTGCTGATCCAACCGGCCCGGATTGAACGAGTCCCACGGATTGAGTTCTGTGATTACGCCCAGATGAATGAACCAGTAGTGCTGAAGGGCTTCATGGAAGGTTTCAGGAGCGTGGGCCGGAACACGTCGGCAAATTTGGGCAAGTTTGATAAGTTCTGTTTTCGCTTCTCGCTTCTCCCTTTTCGCCATTTTTTCAAGTGCCTCGGCATATCGATTTGCAAATAGAATAATTGCGTTTGCTGCAATTTCCATCGCTTTCAGCTCTTCGCTTTTCACTGATGCCTCCGGATCATTCGCCTTGATTAACGCAGATCGTGCGTCACCAATCTCTTCGATCAGATCCTGCATCCCTTTCTTAAAGATCCTCTCTCCAGCCACGGTATGTCCCGGCGCCCGTTGTTCCTGAAATTCGGTAAACATACCTGCTTTGTAGGCATCCAGCCATTCTGGCTCCATTGCCCTCATGATCCTGTCGCGGTTGCTCCTGCCACTCCAGAAGGGAATAATTTTCTCTTTGTAGAGTTTTTGTGTCTTCTCATCAACCTTGAACGATACCTTTTTTCGTTTGTCAAGCATTTCAAGGTCTTCAAGGGAATGGAGAGTAATTTCAGGATAGGTGGGACATGCTTTTGGAGCGGGTCCCCGTTCTCCAACGATCAATTCTCCGTCATTGATGCAGATATATTTATTCTTGAGGATGTGTTCAAGGGTCAGTGCCCGCATCACAGGTATGGAAACCAGCTGATCAATCCCACTCTGGTAAAACTCTGTGACCAGCAATGCCCGTTCAGCACTGATGCGGTTCACTGCCTTAAGGCTTTGATCACGAAGCTTTTTAATCCTGTTGTTCAT
>JACZJJ010000107.1 GCA_014860625.1 Bacteroidales bacterium
CCCCTAAAGGGGACTTACTCCCTCCCCTTAGGGGAGGGTTGGGAAGGGGTTGCCAGCGATCAATAGAGTTTGCTCCTCTTCACCAGATAAGGAAGCAGCACCTGCTCAAATCCCTTATTGATATCGGCTTCTACCAAGTCGATTTGATACTGGCCACACTTTAATTTCAGATTGTCTTTGAAACGCTTCACGGCTTCCAGGTATTGCTGTTTGACCTCTGCAGGAAACAATTTCACCTGTTGGCCTGTCTCCAGATCAATGAACCTGTAAGGCCTGTTCTCGAATGAGAAGTCCAACTCCTTCGCTTTATCGGTTACATGAAACAACACAACCTCGTGCCGGTTGTGTTTCAGGTGCTGAAGTGCTGCAAAAAGTTCGTCAGGATTGCTGGTATTTTCAAACATATCACTGAAGATGATCACGAGTGACCGTTTGTGAATTCGTTCTGCCAACTCATGAAGAGTCCCCGCAACGGCGCTTTTTCTGCGTATTTCGGCACCAATAGGTTTGAGTAACTTCTCAAGTTCGGAGAAGAGGTACTTATGGTGAATATTACTTGATTTTGTTTGTGTATGCAACTCGATCTGATCAGAAAAGAGACTCACGCCGGCCGCATCTCTCTGCTTACGGAAAAGCTGGATAAGGGCTGCACTTACATACACCGAGAAGGTAATTTTATTGGGATGGTTAATATCTGGCTTGTCAATAACCGGATAGTACATGGATGAAGATGTATCGATCAATATCTGACATCGCAGGTTCGTCTCCTCCTCATACCGTTTGACATAAAGCCTGTCGGTACGTCCGAAAAGTTTCCAATCTATGTTTCGGATCGATTCCCCTGAGTTGTACAACCGATGCTCGGCAAATTCAACGGAGAAGCCGTGAAAAGGGCTTTTGTGCAATCCGGTTATGAACCCCTCAACCACCTGGCGGGCAAGAAATTCCAGCGAGCTGAACTGCTCGAGGCGGGAATTATCGATTGGGGACATGCTGGAGGACTGGATCACTGGAGTTAACCCCCAAACCCCCTAAAGGGGGCTTTCTCCCCTCTCCTTGAGGAGAGGGGTTGAGGGTGAGGTGTACTTCCCAGAGGGAAAGTAAGTCCCCTTTAGGGGATTTAGGGGTTCCCAGCATCCAGTATCTGTTAGAGATGCTTTTCAATAATTCCCTTATACGTCGCTTTGGGCACGGCTCCTACCTGCTTGTCGATGACCTCTCCGTTTTTGAAAAAGAGGACGGTAGGAATGTTCCGGACACGATACGTTGCAGTTGTAGTGGGATTTTCGTCAACATTCAGCTCCCCGGCTACAATGCGGCCATCATACTCTTCAGCAAGTTCATGAATGATCGGTCCAACCATCCGGCAAGGACCACACCATTCGGCGGTAAGGTCTACTACAGCTAATTTGTCTGCCTTGATGACTTTTTCATCAAAATTGGCATCGGTGAAAGATTCAAACATAGTTTATTCAATTAGGAATGAAAAATTACGAATTACAAATTTACTTTCGGTAACAAAGATAGTTTATTCCTGAGAAACGCGTGCCTCAAATTCATCGGCATCGACCAGTTGATCCATCATCTCTTTTGGATTTACTTTGAACTTCCGTGAGGGCAAGTCGATGGTAAGATCTGTCTCCGGATCGCTCACACGAATCCTCAGTGTACATTTTCCTTTCATGCTTTTAGCCAGTGAAAAGGTTTTGTCAACCAGCTCCTGGTTGAGATCATTCAGCTTGATTGTGACGAACAGGTTTTTCGCATATTTCTCCATCGTATCATTCAACAGCATCATGCTTGTCACCTTCACTCTCATCTGATCCGGGGAATCGTAGCGTGCCTCCACCCGGGCCTTGACATGAATAAAGGTACCTTCATCCAGCAGATGCTTGTATTTCAGGTAGTCTTCCGAATAGAGGAACAGGTTCATGGAATCGAGGTAATCTTCGAGGGTGAATGAGCCGTATGGCTTTCCGTTCTTTCCTGTTTTGTGTGCGGAAGCAATCACAATCCCGGCGAAGGAGATGTCCTTATTCCGGAACTCTTTCATGTCGGCCTTCAGCTTTTCCAGGCTAACGGTACAGAAACTCTGCATCTCCACGCTGAAATCGTCGAGCGGGTGGCCTGTCATGTAAAAACCCGTGATCTCCTTTTCATTCTTCAGCTGCTCGATCTTCGACCAGGGCTGGCACTCGGGAAGCTGCAACTCGGTCATTTCAATCTCCTCATCCTCACCGAAGAGCGACTGCTGGGAGGAGTTCTTACGTGCCGTATAATCGGCTGCATGTCGGAGGACCTTCTCCAGGAAGGTGCTTTCTTCACCTGGTTCCTGGTAAAAATACTGAGCACGGTGGGTGTTTTCGAAGCCGTCAAACGCACCTGCTTTCGCCAGCGCTTCCAGGCAGCGCTTGTTAACCGTGTGTGAGTTCACCCGTGTAGTAAGGTCAAAGATGCTGGTGAAGGGACCGTTTTTCGTCCGCTCCTCCACAATACTTTGTACGGCAGATTCCCCAACATTCTTGATCCCTGCCATCCCAAAGCGGATCTCCCCTTTTTTGTTGACAGTGAACTGAAGCTCACTTTCATTCACATCCGGCCCCAGAACCCGCAGATGCATTCGTTTGCACTCCTCAATAAAGTTCGTGATCTCCTTCAGATCGGTCAGGTTACGGCTCAGCACAGCAGCCATAAATTCGGCCGGGTAGTGAGCTTTCAGGTAGGCCATCCGGTAGGCAACATAGGCATAACAGGTACTGTGCGATTTATTGAAGGCATAGTTGGCAAACGCCTCCCAGTCTTTCCATATCTTGATGACGACCTTTTCATCGTGCCCGTTTGTCTTGCATCCCTCAATGAACTTCGGTTTCAGCTCATTCATCATCGACTCGATCTTCTTGCCCATCGCTTTCCGCAACGAGTCGGCTTCACCTTTCGTAAACCCCGCCAGAAGCTGGCTTAAGAGCATGACCTGTTCCTGGTAGACCGTGATCCCGTAAGTATCTTTCAGGTATTTTTCCATCTCCGGGATGTCGTAGGAGATTTTCTCCCTGCCGTGTTTCCGGTTAATGAAGCTTGGGATATACTCCATCGGACCAGGCCGGTAGAGGGCATTCATGGCTATCAGGTCTTCGATCTTGTTGGGTTTCAGTTCGCGGAGGTACTTTTTCATCCCATCAGACTCAAACTGAAATATGCCGGTCGTTTTCCGCTGACTGAAAAGTTTGTAGGTAAGCTCATCATCCAGGGGGATATTTTCAATATCAATGGAGACTCCTTTTGAGCTCTTCACATTCCTCACTGCATCACTGATGATGGCAAGGGTTTTCAACCCCAGGAAATCCATCTTGAGCATCCCCACTTTCTCGATGTGATCTCCGTCATACTGGGTGATAAGCAACTGGGAATCCTTTGAGATGGTGATGGGGATATGCTCGATCAGACTGTTTTTTCCGATGATGATGCCGCAGGCATGCAATCCTGTTTGACGAATCGACCCCTCCAGCGTCTCCGCGTATTTGAGGGTTTCCGCAACCAGCTTGTTGGATGACGTCCTCAGGGCTTTCAGTTCCGGCACCTCATCGTAAGCCTGTTTCAGTGTGATTCCGGGACGAGTAGGGATCAGTTTCGTAATGCGGTTGACCTCGTCGAGGGGCATTTCATGAACCCTGGCTACATCGCGGATAGCTCCCTTGGCTGCCATGGTGCCAAACGTAATGATCTGAGCTACCTTATCAAGTCCATATTTTTCCACAACCCATTTCAACACCTTTTCACGCCCGTCTTCATCGAAATCGATATCGATATCAGGCATCGAGATCCTGTCGGGATTGAGAAACCGCTCAAACAGCAGGTTATAAAGCAGTGGATCCACATCGGTAATCCGTGTGCAGAAAGCAACCACCGACCCGGCAGCAGATCCCCTCCCGGGGCCTACAGAGACACCCATCTCCCTGGCGGCATCCAGCAAGTCTTCAATGATCAGAAAATAACCGGGATAGCCCATCTTCCTGATCGTTGCCAGTTCGAAATCGATGCGCTCCCTGATCTCGTCTGTCACTTCGCTGTACCGACGGGCCGCACCCTCATAGGTACGGTGACGGAGGTACTCATCGGCATCGGCGAACCCTTCCGGGATCTTGAAATCCGGCATCACAGGATCGCGGTTCAATGAGAACTTCTCGATCTTCTCAAAGATCTCCTGGGTGTTGTCAAGAGCTTCGGGGATATCGACAAAAAGGGCTTCCATCTCCTCCCTCGACTTAAACCACTCCTGACCGGTATATCGCAACCTGTTCGTGTCTGTCATCACCTTGCCCGTGTTGATGCAGAGCAGACGGTCGTGAGCTTCCGCATCCTCTTCGTTCAAAAAATGAACATCATTGGTGGCAATCAGCTTGACCCCTGTCTTCGCGGAAAGGTCGATCAATGCCTTGTTGACCATTGATTGCCGTTGAAACACAGTGGCATCGCGAGTGGGATCGGTCGCCTCGTGACGCATCAGTTCAAGGTAGAAGTCCTCGCCAAAAATCTCTTTGTATTCCAGGATAAGCTTCTCTGCCAGCTCCAGGTCGTCCGACTGGATAGCACGCGGAATCTGACCGGCCAGACAGGCTGAAGAGGCTATCAGTCCTTCGTGATGCGCTTTGAGCAGCTCCTTGTCGATTCGGGGCTTATAATAGTGACCCTGAGTCCAGGCAAGGGAGATCAGGGTAATCAGGTTTGTATACCCTTTCCAGTTCTTGACCAGGAGGATCAGGTGATCGCCTTTTCGGTCGACGGGATCCGTTTTATCACCTAAACCGCGGCGGGCTACATAGGTCTCGCAACCGATGATCGGTGTGAAATCGGGGTAGGGCTTACAAGCCTCTGTAAACGCTTTTACGCCGAAGAGATTTCCATGGTCGGTAATGGCCACACCCCGCATCCCGTCATCCACGGCTTTCTTTACCAATCTCTCGATATGACAGGCTCCATCGAGGATGGAGTATTGTGAATGGACATGCAAATGGACGAAATCTCTCATGGCTGTAAAAGTACTTAAAATCCCTCCGGCCGACGGGCAATGTTGATAAAAATGTACTACCTTTGTTAAAAACTCAAGCCATGTTTAACAGCAGTTATTTTCACCCCATGACTGTTCATTTTCCGATCGCATTGATTATGATCGGGTTTATCGTTGATCTTGTCAGTGTGTTCAATAAAAAGGATCCATGCTTGTCAAAAACGGGTTATTACATGGAAATTTTCGGCATGATTGCAGCGATCGTTGCATTTGGTACCGGGTACTATTTTACCAGCATGCTTTCGGGTGAAGCGGGACTGGCCCGGATCGAACACAAACTTTTTGCAACCTTTACCCTTGTCTTCATCATTCTGGCTTCCACGTTCAGAGTGTTGATTGTTTACCTGAAGAAAGACAACGGTTACCTGAAATGGGTGGCCCTGGGTCTTTTCCTTTGTGCCTTCATCTTTGTGATCTATACCGGCCACCTGGGAGGCATGCTGGTAGAGGACTATTTAATGGGGATATAAAGGGAATGGGGAATGAGGAATGGGGAATGAGGAATGAAGAATGAAGAATGAGGAATGACCAATATTAATGACAAATGACCAATATCTTTTTACCATGAGAAATTTCCGATACCTGTTCCTGATCCTGTTCCTGGTTCCTTGTTTAGCGGGGCATTCCCAAAGCAAAACCGCTGCCAATCTAACTGAAGCGTACCGCTTTGAGTCGGGAAACAGCACACTGTTTGCTGCGTATGCGGCGGATGCCGATAAACAGAAGCTTCCAAAAGTTGCCACCTTTTTCCGCGCCATCGCCAAAACGGCATCGGTGCATGCGGGTAATTTCGAAAAGGTTCTTTCCCAGATGGGAGTTACTGTTGAACCCTCTAACCCGCCAATCATCCTGAAGACACCCCAACTGAATGTGGACGATGCTCTCAAAGAGGTGCGTATTGAAGCGGGGATCAAATACCAGGAGTATCTCGACCAGGCAACTGCCGACGGCGAAAAGAATGCAGTCAAGGCGCTTCGCTGGGCTAAAGAGACTGAGCAGCAAAGCCTTCAGCTATTCGTCAACGCAGCCAATGCCCTTGCCAAAGAGAACACCAACACCCTCCCTACCTATTACTGGGTGTGCCCTAAATGCGGAAATCTCTACAACGTCCCAAACCCCGAAAAGGAATGCAGCTTTTGCTATACGGAAAGGGAAAAATTTGTAAAAGTTCAGTAACAACCTGTCCAACCTGTCCA
>JACZJJ010000108.1 GCA_014860625.1 Bacteroidales bacterium
GTTTCGACGGTTATCTCCAGTGTTGCCCAATTGTATGTTTTTAAAGCCAATGATCAACGGATAAAATTTAACATCATCAACAAAGACATCCCGGATGCCATTGCAGATGACAAGGTGCTTACCAAAATTGTAGGTGGAATCGTTGACAATGCAATCAAATACACCGAGAAAGGATTTGTCAATATCTCTACAGGATTTGAACCGAAAACAAATGAGATCACCATCCGGGTAAAAGATTCCGGATGCGGGATAGACCCAACGTACCTTCTGGAGATATTTAATGCATTCCGTCGAGAAAGTCCCGGCTATAGCACTGAACTTCAAGGGACAAGACTTGGCCTGCCCATTGCGAAACGGTTGGTAGAGATGATGAACGGAGGGATCGAAATTGATTCTAAAAAAGGAGAAGGAACCACGGTTACACTCTTCCTGAAAGCAGAGGCGAAACCCCCTGAAGCTGTTGTTGATGAGGAACCGGAACCCTCCCCTTCCGACGAGGTTACATCACGAAAAACAAAAGTCCTGCAGAACCTCAACATTTTCATCGTTGAAGATGATATGATGAACTCAATGGTGCTTGTTCAGATGACCAAGTCGTTGGGGAAAGTAACCACAGCGGTGAATGGAGAAGCAACGTTAAAGATTGTAGCCGATCAGGAAGCAAAAGGTGAGCGATTTGATATCATGCTCTTTGACATCAATCTTCCACCTCCTTACGACGGGATTAAACTGATGCAAAAGATCAGGAAACTCTATCCTGTATACGGCAAGATCCCTTTTATTGCCCAAACTGCTTATGCCATGTCAGGCGATCGGGAGAAATTGCTGGAATCGGGGTTCGACGATTACATCGCGAAGCCGATCAACAAGAACGAACTGTACACAATCATGAAAAATCAACTGGAAATCCGCTAAAACATGCTAACCGGAGATAGCCAGAAGGAATTGACTGACCGCATCAGAGAGTTGGAAAAACAGGTTGGTTTTCTCGAGGAGGAATTGTTAAAAGCAAAGCAGGAATCGTTGGATGCCAATCGGAAAAAAACCATGTTTCTCGCAAACATGAGTCATGAGATCCGGACTCCGATGAACAGTATTCTGGGAATCAACAACCTCCTTAAAGAAACCAACCTCACCACGGAACAGGCGGAATTGCTGGAGATCGTCAACATGGCCAGTCAAAACCTGCTGATCATCATTAACGACATCCTGGATCTTTCCAAAATAGAGGCGGGAGAGCTGAAACTTGAATTGAAACCCTTCTCTTTGCAGGAAGAGGTTCAACAAGTCATCAAATTACTCTCCCTCAAAGCGAAAGGCAAAGGCATTGAACTCTACTCCCGTATTGATGCTTCTATTCCACTTTGCATTATTGGCGACGCCATCAGGTTGAAACAGATCCTGATCAATCTGACAAATAATGCAATTAAATATACCAGTGAGGGGGAGGTTCAGATTGTCATTGAAGAGATAAGAACCAATTCTCCTGGTTTTAATCTCCTGAAAGAGTTCGTCCCCGAATGGATTCAGTTAAATACATTAAAACCGGAAGAGCGAATCCTGAAATTCGATGTTGTTGATACGGGGGTGGGAATTTCGGAGGAGGATCAGTTCACGCTTTTTTCCGAGTTTGCTCAATTGGAAAACCCTTTGGTAAAGCAATTTGAAGGGACAGGACTGGGTCTCTCCATCTCGCGCAATCTAACCAAGTTGATGAAAGGAAAGATGGGAGTGAAGAGTAAACTGGGAGAGGGCTCAACTTTCTGGTTTACACTGCTGGTTCATGAAGGGGACGAAGCGTTGATCAGGAAAGAGAAAATTCCTGTTGCAACCAGGAACAGTGAAACAAAGAAACTGAGCATATTGCTGGTAGAGGACAATTTGTTGAACCAGAAGTTCGCAATGACTACCATGCGGCGTGAAGGACATCTGGTAGATCTTGCTGAAAACGGCAAGATCGCTCTTGAGAATTTCCAACATACCCATTATGATCTTATCCTGATGGATATTGCCATGCCTGTGATGGATGGATTGGAGGCTTCCAGGATGATTCGAAAACTGGAGTTCGATAAACGATCAAAGATGACAGACGCTGAAGTCAATGCGTTTAAGCCTGTCAGAATTATCGCTATTACAGCCCATATCATGATGGCAGACAAAGAGAAATGTGTCGAGGCGGGGATGGATGATTTCCTTTCCAAGCCCTACCGCCCGAATGATCTGATCGAGGTAATTGAACGGTTTAATTTCGACTGAACCTGTTATTGATGCACCAGCCGGAAGTAGTAGGTTCCCGTTTTATTTCTAATCTGAAGCAAATAAATCCCGGGGGAGATTCCGTCAAGCGCAACCTCTTTTCTGAAAGAATTGTTTAACTCCCTGATCAGGGTCTCTCCTCTCAGATCGAAAATTTCAAGAGAGAATTCCGGGTCAAATACAAGCAGAGATTCAATTGTTACCGATTCACGGGCCGGATTAGGATAGATGCGATAAGTCTGTTCGACCGACAAGTCATCGATTCCAATATTACACCGAATGAAGGTAATGAAAGCCGTATCGATATTTACACAACCATTTTTTGTAACGTAAACCCAAATCATGTAATCTCCTAAGCCAATACCGGTTGTATCCAGAACCACAACCGAACTGGCAACTCCATTTGACCAGAGGTATGAGGAGTTACCCGAACCAGCTAGCAGTGTGATGGATTTATCTGCACATACAATTGTGTCTTGGGGTTGCGGTAGAATTGATGGTTTGGGATAGACATGAACCGTGATAGTATCAGAGTTGGAACAGCCAGTACTATCAGCATAGTAATATGTGATTGTATTTAATCCAAGGTTAGCGATATCCGGATAAAAGAGATCTCCAACCAATCCAGTACCATAAAGCATACCTCCTGTAGGTTCCATGAAAACTGTTGATGATCCGTCATACTCACAGTAGGCTGGCCATAGTCCCCAAATCCGTACTTCTGGTGAAGGGATAACAGAAATAACAGTTGAGGCCGTATCTGAACATCCCTTTTCATTGACAGCAATAACGCTATAAAGCGTGGTGATTTGGGGTCCGACCCTGATAGAAGCAGTTGTGTCTCCAGTGTTCCAAAGGTAATAGACTCCTCCGGAAGCAGTTAATGTCAGTGAATCTCCCTTGCAGATGTTAGTATCAGGGGGCAGGTAAGGGTGTGGAACCGGAAACCGAACCACGAATAAGCTGTCATAGTAGATAGGCCCCTGAGGGTTGATGGCGGTTACCTTATACAGCGTTGAGACTGATGGATTTGCTGATGGATTGTATATGTTTGGGTTTGAGATGGTTGAATCAAACGGGAATGTTGTCCATTGAATAAAATCATTCTCCAGGGTATCGAGAAGCGTGATGGTCAGAGGCAATCCAGGGCATGCTCCGATCATTGGGGTAGATGTAAAACTCAGGCGGCAGCTGTCTTTCAGTCCATCCTGACTCATTGCCATCAACCAGGCAGTATCGGATCCTATCCAGAACGAACGTGGTTTCAAAGGCAACATATTCTCCGATGTCAGATCCCTGAAAGTCATGGTATCAGCTCCCTTCACCCACCAGGAGATGGTAGTGGGGTTATAGATTGTATCGATCACAAGACTGTAGAGGTTTATCCGTTCAAACTGTTCATTCCGGGCCACTACCTGGTGCGGATAAGCTGATCGGTTCAGGAACCCGGCCGATCTGAATCCGATGCCACTAATCTTCAGGGTGTCAGGCATCGTATCGGTGCGAAGGATCGATACATTCATGATTGAGGCTGACACCGGAACGGTTACCATCCCTGTTTTCATGGTCCATATACTGGTATCAGCGACAAACTCCAGTTCCTGAACATTTCCTGTTTCAGGGAAAGTGAAGGTAGCCTTAACCAGAGAGGAGTCTGGCCCTACATTTTTCACATAGAGAGTAACGATGTTATCCCCCTTCTCGAGTCCGGCCAACTGGGTAATCTGACAAAATGTACCTGCTTCGGTAAGAACAAAACTACAGCCGCCGCTTTCAGGGACTCCATCCGTTGTGATGTATTGACCCATAATTGAACTATCCTGGTCAAATCCATCCGGGTAGTTATTCTCATCGATATCTACATTCAGTTCGGGGAAAATATCAATTACCCTGATGGGGATACTGTCATAGAGCCACCTCTTCCATTGGGAGTAAGTTCCGACAGGAATATCGTGCTCACCGCACCAGCCAAGCAGACTGTCGAGACGCAGCAGGTAACTGTTCCATCCTCCCAATACTCCTTCCAGCGTTGTCACATCAACACTCAGGTAATGTTTGGCGATGGCGTTGGCAATGCGTTTTTTATTCCATTCCAGGGTATGGTTGGCAATGGAGATGAGATTGTGTTGCATGCCAAACTGGCGAATCTGGTAGGGATTGTATTCATTGTAACAAAGGTAGGACTCATTGATGTAATTAGAACCAGCCGTGTAATCGAGTGAGTCGCCCAAGGTGCCCTTTATCTGGTAACCATCCAGCATAGGCATTTGACCTGACGGATGGATCCAACTGGTAGGACGTGGAATGTTGTTCTGATCAAACAGGTCGAGAGATCGTTGACCCAGCAGTCGGATTGCCTCAGGCTGCATCAGTACATTTACCTGTGTAAGCTTATGGTATTGGAGATTGTACGTTGTTGGAAAACTTAGAGGCTCCTCCCACAGCGAGCGGATGAAAACGGTGTCAGGGTCGTTGGGGTTTACTGCCATACGATCATACCACAGACAAACCCGGTTAATTGTGTTCAGGTAGAGAGCAAAAAAGTACGGATTGCCTGTAAGATTGCCAAATTCGCCCGGGTTATGTGAAATTACCATATTCCCGAACAGATCAACCAACCCTTCATTGTGGCTTTGGGAAGTATCTACTGCGCTGTAGGCCAGACAAACCCTGGTTGCCGTAACATGATGCACTCCGGGCTTTCCGATAAAAAGGGCCGTATCGGCAGGGTTAAGGATGTTAAAATACTGTGTCTGGTGTGTGGGGGTATGGTCCATCACCTCATACCCTTTCATACTGTAACTGATCAGTGTATCCACATAAGCAGGAGCCAGAGGAAAAATCCAGGAAGTGATGGCCATGTTGAATTTCTGGTCGTGTCGGGAAAATATGGAATCCAGCTGATGAAGTTTCGACAATACCGGGTTATTTTCTACCCGGAAAGTGATTCCTCCCTGTTTGACAGAAAATGGCTGTGCTGAAGTCTCGCTCGCTGACCCAACAAATAAAACACCAGCCAGCAGTATGGCTGCAAGAACAGATGCGGGGCTATATGTACGGTATAGTTGTTTCATTTAATATAATCCTTCATCGAAGGTTTAACACTTTTGGACAGCATTTTATAACCCAGTGTGATCTCGTGGGTACCACTGGATTTTCCCATCATTGCAGAGGGAGAGTACTCATACGTGTAATTGAATTTCAGCCCTTTGGCTATAGACAGTCCGCCCGTAATGCCAATGACATTATTCTTTCTGTAGAGCAATCCAAACGATATCATATCCTTGTAGATGGCCCGAACAGCAACGTCAAAAGACCAGGGAGTATATTGTGTCTGGCGGTATAAAAATGAAAAGTGAGCTCCCCAGTCACCTTTTGGCTGAAGAAGGTAACCCAGGTAGACAAGGAAATTCCGGTCCAGGGTAAGCACATGGGAATAGACCTTGTCGCTGTTATAAAACGTTTTGTTATTGAATAACAGAGGGAAAGTCACACAGGCATCCAGTGTGCGCCAGGAGTAAAGCAAGCCCAGTCCAACATTGAAATAGGATTCTGAGATGCTTGACCTTCCTGCGAGAACCGGGTCATTGGGATCCGCAATAACGGCATTTGTGAGGTCGAGTACATTCTGATAGTAAGCACCGTTGATGCCGAAACTGAGCATATGATCCGCTGCGACTTTCAGGTGATACGCATAATTGAGATTGATTGTAAGGTTTTCGAGGGGGCCGGCGACATTGTACAGGATGTTTCCTCCTACACCCATGCTTTTCGGGAGTGCTGCAGCAAGATTGAGGGATCCGATGAATGGATGGTCGGTAATATTGGTCCATTCGATCCTGCTGGTCAGAAATACTTCAAAAGGGACATCCTTTCCAACAAAAGCGGGTGAAATACTGGAGGGAGATACCAGGTACTGATCCATAATAGGAAACTGCTGGGAATGAGCAGATCCTGCAAGGAAGATCAATAAGATCACAGCTGTTATGCCTGTTTTTCCGATCCTGGTCATATCCTTTATCACTTCACAATGTTTATCGTTCCAGTCCGCAGGTTACCATCCTTACAACGCAGAAAATAATAGTACGTATCGTTTGCAAGAGGTCTTCCCTTTAGCGTTCCATCCCAATTATTCAGATAGGGTGAGGCGGAAAAAACTTTTTCTCCCCATCGGTTGTAGATCTCTGCATTGCAGGGTTCAATTTCAACCAGGTTAATGATCTCCCACAGGTCGTTAAACCCATCAGCATTGGGAGTAATCACGGTCATGATCCGAACTTCGTGGTCGACAACAGCGTTAACAGAGAAATACTTGTCCCCATAACATCCATTCAAGTAGCCCTGGACAAAATAATAGCCTGTTTCATGGATTATAATCGCGTTTGTTCGTTCTCCTGTACTCCAGAAAACACTGTCATATGTCCCAATAATAGTTGCAGTTATACTGTCTCCATATGGGAATACAGTATCTCCTGAAAATGACACATCCACAATGGGTGGGTTTTGAATCGCTATGTTGGTTTTAGCAGAATCGATACAACCGGATGTTGAGACAACAGTAAGACTTACAGTATACTCTCCTGCAAAACTGTAATTATGTGTAGGATCGCGTTGAAGGCTTACCGGAGTTCCATCTCCAAAGTTCCAGACATACTGTTGGGCAAAATCTTCGATGATGATTGATTCGTCAAAAAAGTGAACCGGCAAGTTTCGGCAAGAGTAATCCTGCGAGAAGGCAGCCTGCAGAGAAGCAACCGGAACTGACTTATATAAGGCATCCTGATCTCCATTCAGGGCGATCACCTTCAAGCCAATATTGTAGGCTCCGGCACTGGAAAAAAAGATTGAGACAGTATCACCTAAATCATCATCGAAAAAACCATCTCCATCCAAATCCCACATCACCCTGTATAAACTATCGTATGGTGTGGACGTGCTTATCAGCATCGTCTCCGTACCAACACAAACCCTGTTAAACTGAAAGTTTGCCCGAATTGCCATCAGCGAGAACGGCAGTAACGTCAAGGAAAGTATTATGACAACCGTGGTTTTCTTCACCGGCAAGCCTCTTACTATTCTACATCAATTAATTCCACATCAAACTTGAGCGTGCTGTAGGGTTTGATCACTCCCATATCACGGTCTTCATAAGCGATAGAGGAAGGAATGATCAATGTCGCTTTTCCTCCGACATTCATCAGTGCAATACCTTCATCCCAACCTTTGATCACCTGCCCTTGTCCTATCGTAAAAGAGAATGGTTCTCCACGATCGACAGAGGAATCGAACTTTGTACCGTCAAGCAGCGTTCCGGTATAATGTACTTTTACCTTCTGCCCAGGCATTGGTTTTGGACCGGTACCCTTAAGGGTTTCAATGTAATAAAGGCCACTGGGGGTTGGAGAAACTGTAATGTTATTCTGTTTCAGGTATGCGTTTAGTTTTCCAGCTTCCTGGCTCTTGACCAATGATTTTTCCATCTCCTGTTGTTTTTTCTTCGTTTCCTGCATCTTTTCGAATTCAGTTTTTGTCATCACATCCACAACCTCCACGTCATAAATGAGCGTCGAATACGGCGGAATGACAGCTCCTCTGCCTGCCTGGCCAAAAGCAATCTGGCTGGGGACGATGAGCTTCGCTTTCCCTCCTTTTTTCATCAAGGCTATTCCCTGGTCAAATCCAGGTGTATCAAAGGGTTTCCCGCAGGTCATCTGCATGGGCTCTCCCTTGTCGTAGGATGAGAATACCTGGGTTCCGTCTGAAAGCATCAGGTTGAAGTTGAAGTTAACAACGTCTCCGGTTTCGATTGCTTTTCCGCTCCCCGGTACTTCTTCAATAAAGTAGAGACCTGTTTCGAGCGGCTGGACAGTGATGCCGTTTGCTGCGAGGTACTGATTCAGCAAGTCACTCTCATTCGCCTGCATAGCTTCCAGTGATTGGGCTGAACGAAGCGTCACGAAAAACTTGAGAAACGCGTTACTATCAATAAATTCAGGCCTTTTTGGCATTTTAAACGTTATCGTAAAAAGCGAATCGGCATTGATGAGAAATTTTGCACTGTCGCCCGGTGAGAGCATTCGGATGCCTTCATAAAGATCACCGGCAAAATCAGAAGGAGGTAACTGAAAACGGATCGGCTGGCCACCCATCCCTGTTTTGCTGTCAAATAAAATGGAATCGCCTTCCGTAGAGTATCTCATATCGAGTGCAACAAAATCCCCAGTCTTGGCTTTAGCAGTATCTGAACTTATGCTGTATATTTTATAATACAATCCTGTATCAGTTTTATCATAACCTGAAAACTTTGAAGAACAAGCAAAGGAAGTCAGAGCAACCATCACTAAAATGGTTACCGGGTTAATTAACACTTTTTTCATAATCTATTCAATTTCAGTACTTGTTTATAATTATTTTACTTCTACAATATTCACTTCATAAATAAATGGTGTATAGGGAGGGATGAATCCCTCAACACCCTCAACCCCGTATGCCAAGGAAGAAGGGACAACTAAAATCGCCCTCCCTCCTTGTTTCATGTACGAAAGCCCCTCGTTCCAGCCATCAATCGTAAGGGTATCGCCTTGTCTGTACTGGAAAGGCTGGTACCTTTTTGTGGAGTCAAATATATCATATTTCACAGCAATATTCTGAATTGATGTTTCAAAGATTTCACCACTTATGAACATTGCCGAATAATCTACTTTGACTGATTTTCCGGTTTTAACAGAGGGACCATTACCCTTTTCGATCTCAATAAAATAAAGACCTGATTCCGTTGGCTTTACCTTAACGTCGTGTTGCTCAAGGTAGGCCTGGATATCTGCCTCCTCTTTTGCTTTCAGTTCTGCAAGCATATTCTCTACCCGCCCCTTATAGGATTCTTTTTCTTTGGAAAACTCCTCGCCTGGCATCACATCCTGCAATCTGACATCCATATAAACCAATGTATTCAGATCAATAAATTCAGGCAGATCCTGACGTTCAAAATCCATCATAAAAAGTGAGTCACCGTCAATGATGAAGGTTGCACTGTCGCCCACTGCCATTAACAGCAAAGCGTCGTAGATATCGCCCTGGAATCTGGGCTCCAACACCTCAAACTGGTAGGGAACGGTCAAATCCCTTGAACTGACAAAGAACACGGAATCCACCGTTCTGAATGCCACATCTGCGGTCACCATATCCCCAATCAACACACCAACACCTGCTTTGTTCTGATGGTGAAACTTATACTGAAGCCCTCCAGGGGTCGTCTTGAATTCATCCTGTCCGAACTGGCACCCAGCCATTGAAACAACTACCAGTAGCAATAGGAGGTTGTGAACGATTCCCAACAATCGATTGTCTTTCATAATTAATAGGTTGATTTTAATCCAATCATGTTTACATCGTAAACCAGGGAGGCCCCGGGAGGTATCTTATCCTGATCTCCAAGCAATCCGTAAGCCAGATAGGAAGGGATAATAAATTTTGCCCGATCTCCTTCCCTGAGGAGCAACATTCCCTCTTCAAGGCCTGATTCAACGCCTCCATGTCCCAGAATAAATGATTTTTCTCCCAAAGAATCTGACGAATAAGCCAATGTTCCGTTCAGCAGCTTTACTGTATAATTAAACCGGACCAACATCCCGCTCATGGCTTTCTTCCCGTTTCCCTTTTTGTAGATAAGGTAACGCAAGCCTGTCGGAGTTTGTTTCACATTCCATCCATATCGCAGGAGGAAGTCTTCAATTTCCTGCTCTTCCACCTTGACAACGCCCCTGTTGAAGTCGATCAGTTTTTCATCGGCAAGGCGAATGTGAGCGGTAGATTCCACAGGTCGGACCGGCTCCCGGCAAGCTGAAGCCAGGAATAGCGTGAAGCAAAGAATTGCCCATTGAAGTTCCCTCATGGTTCTCCCGGTTAAAATTATTTATACACCGTTGATAAGGCATCCCTATAGTGAGGAAGCAGATTCCGGAATCTATTTACCGTCTCCTCCATGGAAAGGTAACTGGTTGCCCCGGAAGCATTTGCATGCCCCCCTCCGTCAAAATGATCTTTCGCGATCCGTTCAACGGAGAAATTGCCTTTGGACCTGAACGAGATCCGGATGGAGTTGTCACGCTCTGAGAAGAGAGCTGCCATGTTGATCCCTTCAATGGATAGCGCGTAGTTGACCACCCCTTCCGTATCGCCGATCCGATAATGAAACCGATCGAGGTCTTCCGACGTGAGCCAGATATAAGCTGTATGATACTCAGGCAATACCACCAGTTTATCACTCAGAGAGTATCCTAATAAACGAAGGCGGTGTTCGGAGTAAGTATCATAAATCAACCGGTGAATGTGTTCTCCGTCAATTCCCCGCCTGAAAAGGGCCGCTATTACTTCGTACGTCTTGACATAATTGCAGGAGTAACTGAATGACCCGGTATCGGTGACAATCCCCGTATACAAGGATTCAGCGATTGCCTTGTCAATAAGTTCTTCATCTCCCATGGCATGAATGAAATCGAAGACAAGTTCTGCCGTTGAAGAGGTCTTCGTTACTGAGAACTTAAAATCATACTGTTCAGCCGGATAGAGGTGGTGATCAAGGACAACTTTTATCGCCGATGAAGCCATTACTGGACCGGCTGCATCATTCAATCTGTTCAGGTCATTGTAGTCGAGGGAGAAAATAACCGTTGCCGCAGAAATTGCCTGCAGAACCTGCTCTTTTTGCTGAGAAAACACGGCGATCTTCCCGGTATCTGTTAGCCAGGCAAGAAACGATGGGAAAGGATCGGGAACCATCATTGAGACCGAATGACCTTTCAGCATCAGATACCTGTAAAATGCGAGTGAGGATCCAATGGCATCGCCGTCGGGGTTGGTATGTGTGGTCAGCAAAATAGTCTGAGGTGAAGCCAGCAATTCCTGAATCTTTGAAAAATCTGTATCTTCCAAGTGATTGTGTTTGATGAATGGTTGCAAAATTAAGATAAAATAAATAATACGTACTTTTGCACTAAATCAAAAAACATGATGACTGGGAATAAGACATTTACAATGATAAAACCTACAGCTGTTGCGCAAGGATCTGTTGGTAAGATACTGGACAGGATCCTGGAAGAGGGATATTTGATATTGGCACTGAAGATGGTTCATCTCTGCCAACGTGAAGCTGAAGCTTTCTATGAAGTACATAAAGAGAGACCCTTTTTCGGATCACTGACCGAGTATATGTCGTCTGGACCTATTGTTGCGGCTATTCTACAAAAGGACAATGCTGTGGACGATTACCGCACCCTGATCGGAGCTACCAATCCAGGTGATGCAGCCGAGGGAACAATCCGGAAGCTTTACGGTACTGACCTTGGCAGGAATGCAGTTCACGGGTCGGATTCAAGAGAGAATGCCGAGATTGAATGCAGCTTTTTCTTCTCCGGCATGGAGGAGATGAGTTGGTAGCGGGCAGTGGGCAGTTACCAGTCGATTCTTTGGATAATCTTTGTTTCAAATAGGGCAGGACCGTCCAGGTTACATAATTTAAGGATGTAGATTCCTTGCTTCAGAAATGAAAGATCACTGAAGCTGATCACATTATCGCCAGCTATGCAGCGGATATCATTCCTGGTATAGATTTGCTTTCCTGTGATATCCACTACCTGAACCTGTAAAATTTGTGCAGCAGTTGTAGTGATCTTAACATGGATCAGTCCGGTTGTATTTGAAGGATTTGGGTAGACGACTACTGATTCTTCGTTAAATACCGGGTCAACACCTGTAAGCCGTTCATATGCCTCATAGAGGTTTGGAATGCCATATCCAAGGTAGATGTTTGGGGTCATAAACAATGAAGCCGACTCTTCAATGGCTGACTTCAGTGTGGCATTGGAAAATTCAGGAAATGCCTGCCACAAGCAAGCAGCAGAGCCTGCCATGACGGGTGATGAGAATGAGGTTCCATTCCCCCGGGTAATGGTTCCATCGGATCCGGAGATCACGGTTTGCCTTCCCATCGCCGCAATGTTGGGCTTTACATATAAACCATCAACCACGCCGGTAGAGCTGAAAGAGGCGTATTGACCATTGGAATCCACTGCCGCCACACCCAGCACGTCAAATCCGTCGGAAGGCGCACTCACACAGTGCCAGTTGGGGTTCCCCCCTTCATTGCCCGCACTGTTTACTACCAGGATGCCTTTGCTGAATGCGATGTTTGCTCCACGTGTAACCGGGGTTGTATTTCCGGTCATGTCAGCACAGGTATGGTTTTGCGTGGTGTCGTCAAAGACTGTATAACCAAGTGATGAATTGATGACATCGGCACCCACACTGTCGGCAAATTCGGCTGCACTTACCCAGTTATACTCTTCAATAAGGTATTCAGAACCAGTGTCCTCAGATCGCAACAGCCAATAATCGGCTTTGGGAGCAGATCCGATCAACTGTCCCGGAACATATCCGCCCATGATCGAAAGTACAGACATACCGTGGGTATGTCCGATAAATACGTTCCCTCCCGGATTGACAAAGTCGCGGGTACCCAAGATCTGGTTGTTGGCCCATAAGCTGTCGAAAGGAGCCAATTGGTCAACCAGGTTAAATCCGGCATCCAGGATGGCAATAATCATCCCTTTGCCCCTGTATCCCAGGTTGTGAAGCATATCCGTTCGAATCATGTGAACCTGCGTAAATGAGAGCCCGTAATCTGCAGAGTCGGCAATGTTGAGGGGAATGCCAGGAGAGGGATTCAACGGAGATACCGGGAGCGACTCTATCGCAAACTTATCTGCAACCGGATCAGGCTGGACAGGTTTAATACCACTCTTCAACACCTTACTGACAAATGGCAACAGTTCAATCTCCGCAATCCTGGCGGGATCGTTCGTATGGATCGTGACTCCGTTAAACCATTTTGACCGCGTAATCACATCAACACCAATCAGGCTAACCGCCTCAACGTAATCGGGGTTTACGGGAATGTCGTTCATCACGATCGGAATTCCTGCAACAGCCCGGCGATTGAGCGCCCGCTGCGAAAGGAATTCCAACGGTTTATCAAAAGAGTAGGGAGAATTGTTTTTATCGGTAAATTCCACGAAGTATTTATCGGGAGCTATTTGTGCTGTAGAAACCACAAGCAGCAAAAAGAATACGAAGGAAGCGCTAATTCTTCTCATTTTTTCAGATATATTTGTGCATGTAAAAATACTAAAATTCTCTCTATGTTCACGGATAAGGACCTGAAACAGATTGGATCAAAAGGGATTGAACTTTTCACCATTGAAAGGCAGCTGGATAATTTCAGGAACGGGTTTCCCCCGATGATACTGGACAAGCCTGCCACTCCGGGCGATGGAATCTTTTCTTTTTGTGAGGATGAGCTATCCTATTTCATGAATTATTACGCCATCCATCTGGAAGATCTTCGGGTGGTTAAATTTGTTCCGGCTTCCGGTGCAGCCACGCGTATGTTCAAGCACCTGTTTGAATTCAGGGAGAAGTTTACGGGGGATTTAACTCAGAAGGAGGCTTTTTTACAGGATCAGGATTTCAATTCGGTTGGGTACCTCCTTTCCCATCTGGCAGAGATTGCCTTTTTCGATGAACTTCAGAAGATACTTGACCGCCTCGGTCTGGATTCACTTAGTCTGATCGATGCATGGAAAGCCGACCTGCTCATCGGATTCATCCTGGAGGAGAATGGGTTGAATTACGTCAACCTGCCCAAAGGACTGATCCTTTTCCACGACTATCCGGATGGTGCCCGCACAGCGGCCGAGGAGCACCTGGTGGAGGCAGCCAACTATGCAACGAGCAGTGATGGCAAGGGCAGCATCCATTTTACCATTTCTCCCGAACACAAAGAGAAATTCCTTGCGCTGTTCGCGAATGTGAGGGAGAAGTACGAAGAGCTCTTTGATGTTTCGTTTTCCATCGGTTTCTCCGAGCAACTCCCTTCAACAGACACCATCGCTGTTGATGAAGAGAACCAACCTTTCCGCAGTGCCGACGGCTCTCTCCTCTTCCGCCCTGCCGGTCATGGCGCACTGTTGAAGAATCTGAACCTCCTGGAAGCCGACATTATATTTGTCAAAAACATTGATAACATCGTACCCGACCGCCTCAAACCGACCACGTATGAGTACAAGAGACTGATAGGCGGTTACCTGCTGTACCTCCGCAATCATGTCAACACATTTCTCACGGATGCCATCAGCCGCGACCTTCATGAAGAGGAGATCCATAAGATGGTGGATTTTATGCGAAATCATATGTGGATAGAGCTCTCTGAAGCTTTTAACCAACATTCGCCGAAGGAGAAGCAGGAGCATATGATTTCACTTCTGAACCGTCCAATCAGGGTATGCGGAATGGTGAAGAATGAAGGAGAGCCTGGTGGGGGCCCCTTCTGGGTCAAAGAGAGCGACGGAAGGATTTCCCTGCAAATCGTTGAATCGGCCCAGATGAACCTGAAAGACCCTGAGCAAAAAGCCATCTTTGACAGCGCTACCCATTTCAATCCCGTCGACCTGGTTTGTTCGATTCGCAACTTCAGGGGAGAGCTGTTCGACCTGAACGAATTTGTTGACAACGAAGCCGGACTCATCTCCCTGAAGTCGAGCGGAGGCCTGAACCTGAAAGCGCAGGAACTGCCCGGCCTGTGGAATGGCGCCATGGCGAAATGGATCACCGTATTTGTGGAGACACCGATCATCACCTTTAATCCGGTGAAGACGGTGAATGATTTGTTGAGAAGTGAACACCTGGAAGAATAAGGAGCCAGTGGGCAGTTGGCAGTGAGCAGTGGGCAGTTGGCAGTGGTCAGCTGGCAGGAAATTAAGTCATTAAGTTCATTATGGGAAAAATATCAAGTATCTAGCATCAAGTACCATGAAAATAGCAGTGAAAAATTATGGGGTGATCAGTAAACGAACACGGTGGGGGCTGACGATCTGGGGGTGGCTGGCGATTTTTCTGATCTTTTTTCTGGGAATTTTTCTGACAGTTACACTAGCCTATGATGTTCTGGCGCCAAACAAACCGGTAAAAGCGGATGTGTTGGTGCTGGAGGGTGCTGTTCCCGATTATATCATTGATTCTGCCGTTGCGGAGTTTCACCGGCATCCTTACAAGCTGCTGATCACTACCGGCACTCCGCTTGAATGGGGTCATCTGCTGATTGATTACGGCAACACGGCGGCCGTTGCAGAAAGTTCCTTAAAAAAGATGGGATTCGATTCAACCCAGCTGGTTGCTGTAGCGACGAAGGAGATCCAGAATGACCGTACGTACAATTCGGCTCTGGCACTTGGGGCTTACCTGCGGAAGTATCACCCTGAAATAAAAGCCATTAACCTGATGAGCTATGGCCCCCATGCCCGACGCAGTCAGATGATGTTTCAGGCCGCACTGGGAAAGGATTTCAGTGTAGGCATCATCTCCATCAAGAGCTTCTACTATGATAAACACAACTGGTGGAAGTCGAGCAAAGGCTTCCGGGAAGTGATGAATGAGATGCTGGGTTATATCTTTGTGAAGCTTTTTTTCGTTCCATATTAGCAGGTTGGACAGGTTAGACAGGTTGGACAGGTTGGACATATTTCTTAATTTCTTGATGAACAATGGCTAGATTTTCTCTTACACTTATACTCTTTCTTTTTCAGCTGGTGATCTTTGCAGGGAAAGACGGCTACCAGATAAAATTTAAAATTCACGGGTTGAAAGACACCACCTGCCTGGTGGCCAATTACTATGGAAGCGGCACGTATGTCACCGACACGCTGGAGGTGAACGGAAAAGGGGAGGCCATTTTTTCTGCTCCTTCCGATCAGCCGCGAGGGGTATATATCCTGGTTATCTCGGATAAGATCTATTTCGACTTCGTGTTGAACAACGACCTGAAATTTACGATGGAGACCGACATGAAAGACCCTGTGGGGGCAATGAAAATTACAGGATCGCTCGATAATGAAGAATTTTATGACTATATGCGCTACAACCAGGAGAAGTTCAAGCACATCCAGGAGTTGCAGCAGCAGTTGAAAGAGGTTGAGAAGAATGAGGATTCGGTCGTTGTCCTCAATAAAAAGATTGTTGAACTGAACGATGAGATCATCGAATATAAACTCAAGATAGCCCGTGAAAGACCCTTCTCTTTTCTGGCAATGCTTATCAACGCCATGAAGGAACCGGTGATCAAAGAGATTCCCACACTGCCAAACGGGCGAAAAGACTCAACTTACGCTTACCGCTTTTACAAAGACCATTTCTGGGATGACATGGTTATTGCAGATAACCGGCTTATCAGAACTCCGGTATTCCACAACAAGCTGAAGAAATATGTTGACCAGGTAGTGGCACAAAATCCGGACTCCATATTTAAAGAGGCGGGGATCCTGATTGAGAAAGCCCGGTCCGATCCGGAGATGTTCAAATATCTCGTATGGTTCTTCACCTACCATTACGAGAATTCCGAGATCATGGGATTCGACAAAGTGTTCGTAGATATTGTTGACAGGTACTATGTGACCGGCGAGGCTACCTGGGTGTCAGGAAAGGTTCTGGAGAATATTCTGAAAAAGACCAACCGCATCCGGCCGCTGCTCCTGGGGAGTCAGGCACCCAACATGATCATGATGGACACCACCGAACAGCTTGTATCACTGTACAACATCAAAGCATTCATTACGATTCTGCTATTCTGGGACCCCGACTGCGGCCATTGCGAGAAGGAGATCCCTCACTTGAAGGAGCTCTATGACAAGGATCATGAGAAATACGAACTTGAGATCTTTGCTGTGTGTTCCGACACCTCTATGGCCAAAATGAAACAGCACATGATCAAAAAGAAGATGACCTGGGTCAACGTGAACGGTCCCCGCACACTCACAGGCGATTACCATGAGCTCTACGACATCCAGACAACGCCCGTCATCTACATTCTCGACTGGGAAAAGCGAATCCTGGCCAAAAGGTTACAATCCGACCAGGTCGAAAAGTTCATCGACAATTATGTGAAGAACAGGTTGGACAGGTTGGACAAGTTGGACAGGTTAGACTTAGGTAATTAACATTTGTCCAACCTGTCCAACCTGTCTAACTTATTTCGCAGCTGCTTCTTCCAGCACCGCCTTAAAGGCTTCCGGATGATTCATTGCCAGGTCGGCCAGGGTTTTCCTGTTGATGGCAATGTTTTTCTCGGCCAGTTTCCCGATCAATACGGAGTACGACATTCCATATTCGCGGGCACCTGCATTGATTCTGGTGATCCAGAGACTGCGGAAGGTCCGCTTTTTGGCTCTCCGGTCACGGTAAGCGTATGTGAGTCCTTTCTCGACGGAATTCTTGGCCACGGTGTGGACATTCTTCCTTCTTCCAAACTGGCCTTTCGCCTGTTTTAGGACCTTTTTTCTTCTCGCTTTTGCAGCGACTGAATTTACTGATCTTGGCATTTTACGTTAATTTTTGTCTTAGCGCCTTTTTGAGAGACCTTATAGCTAAGTACAGTTACTGATTTAGCCCTGAAGCATTTCGCGAACGTTGGCTGCATCTGTCTTGTCAACGATGGTGGAATAGGTAAGATTCCTTTTCCGCTTCTTTGACTTCTTCGTCAGGATGTGGCTTTTGTACGCGTGCTTCCGCTTGATCTTGCCGGTACCCGTCAGGGAAAATCTCTTCTTCGCACCGGATTTTGACTTCATTTTTGGCATTGTGCGTTTGTTGTTTAGTTAACATGAGCCGCCACATGTGGCGGCTTTACTGTGTAGAGCCTAGCTTATGGCTGGTTTTACTTCTTTGGGGCGATGATCATGATCATCCGTTTGCCTTCGAGGCGTGGCATCTGTTCGATTTTTCCGTAGTCCACGACTCCCTGGGCAAATTTCAGGAGCATCAGCTCACCCTGGTCTTTATATATGATGGACCGTCCTTTAAAAAAGACGTCCACTTTAACCTTCGAACCATCCTGTAAAAACTTGATGGCATGATTCAGCTTGAAGTTGAAGTCGTGATCGTCTGTGTTCGGTCCCAGCCTGATCTCTTTCACCACCACTTTGGCCGTTTTGGCCTTCATCTCTTTCTGCTTCTTCTTCAGTTCATAAAGGAATTTCTTGTAATCAATCACTTTACAAACAGGCGGGTTGGCTGTTGGGGAGATCTCAACAAGATCCAGCCCCAGGTTTTCAGCTATTGCCAAAGCATCTCTAAGATTGTAGATATCTGGTGTCACATTATCGCCTACCACACGAACAACAGGTGATTTGATTCTCTCATTAATGAAATGAGGATCTTCCTTTTTCTGCGGCCTGCTGAAGCGCCGCCTTGGTCCATGATACGGTTTTGCTATTTTTAATTCCTCCTATTAGTTAGTTTTCGTCCGTTATCCGTTATGGCCAGGCATGCCTGACCTTTACATCGTCCTTCGTCTTTCGTCCCTCGTTACAGGCCTCCCAACTCCACTTCCATCTCTTCATTCACGCGTTTAATAAACTCCTCTACCTTTTCGGGGCCGAGATCTCCGTGCCCGTGTTTCCTCACAGAAACGGAGCCTTCGGTCGCCTCTCGTTCTCCAACTACCAGCATGTAAGGGATTTTCATCAACTCAGCGTCGCGTATCTTCTTCCCTGCTTTTTCGTTGCGCTCGTCAACGAGGGCGCGAATTTCGGAATTATTCAGCAAATTTAAAACTTTTTTTGCATAGTCGTGGTATTTTTCGCTGATTGGCAGAACAATAGCCTGATCCGGAGCCAACCACAACGGGAAGTTTCCACCGGTATGTTCCAACAGCACAGCCACAAACCTCTCCATGGATCCAAACGGAGCCCGGTGAATCATAACCGGCCGGTGTTTGAGATTATCGGCTCCGATATATTCCAGTTCAAATCGCTCCGGAAGATTGTAGTCAACCTGGATGGTTCCAAGTTGCCACTTTCTGCCGATGGCATCCTTTACCATGAAGTCCATTTTAGGGCCATAAAAAGCGGCTTCTCCGGGGACAATTACCGTATCCAGACCGCTCTCCTCCGCAACTTCGAGGATCGCCTGCTCGGCTTTCTCCCAGTTTTCGTCGGAACCGATGTATTTCTCTATATTGGTCTGATCCCGAAGTGAAATTTGAACAATAAAATCATTGAAACTCAACGCCTTGAATATCAGCATGACAATCTCCATCACCCCTTTGAATTCATCCTTCACCTGGTCGGGGGTGCAGAAGATATGGGCGTCGTCCTGAGTAAATCCCCTGACGCGGGTTAGTCCGTGCAGCTCGCCGCTCTGCTCATAACGGTATACGGTGCCGAATTCAGCCATGCGGATCGGCAGGTCTTTGTACGAGCGCGGTTTATGACTGTATATTTCGCAGTGGTGCGGACAGTTCATCGGCTTCAGGAAGAACTCCTCGCCGGGAATCGGTGTTGTGATGGGACGGAATGAACTCTCGCCATATTTCTGGTAATGGCCGGAAGTCTTGTAGAGTTCAACATTTCCGATGTGCGGACAAATCACCTGCTCGTAGCCCATCCGTTTCTGGGTGCGTTTGAGGAAAGCTTCCAGTTTTTCACGAAGCTGGGCTCCACGGGGAAGCCAGAGGGGTAACCCCTGCCCTACCCGTTGAGAGAAGGTAAAGAGTTCCAGTTCTTTGCCCAGTTTCCGATGGTCACGTTTTTTCGCCTCTTCCAGCATCACCAGGTAATCGTCCAGCTCTTTCTGTTTTGGGAAAGTGATACCGTAGATCCGTGTCAGCTGTTTCCGGGTTTCGTCGCCACGCCAGTATGCTCCGGCAGTTGCGAGTAGTTTTACGGCCTTGATGACGCTGGTATCGGGCAGGTGGGGTCCGCGGCACAGGTCGGTGAAAAGTCCCGATTCGTAAAAGGTGATCTCGCCGTCTTCAAGGTCGTTGATCAGTTCAATTTTGTATTCGTCCCCTTTTTTGGTAAAATAGTCGAGGGCTTCGCTTTTTGTCTTCTCAATCCGGGTAAATTGCTGCTTCTCGCGGGCAAGTTCCTGAATTTTCTTCTCTATTTTGGGGAAGTCGTCAGATGATACAGGCTGCTCCCCGAAATCGATATCGTAGTAGAATCCGCTTTCAATATCGGGACCGATCCCGAATTTAGCACCAGGGTAGAGAATTTCAATGGCTTCTGCCATCAGGTGTGCGGAGGAGTGCCACATGGTGGCCTTGCCTTCCGTATCGTTCCAGGTAAGGAGCTTAACCGAAGCATCCTTGTTTATCGGGCGTGTGGCATCCCATACTTCCCCGTCCACCATCACTGAAAGGACATTGCGGGCCAGTCCTTCACTGATGCTTTTGGCAATCTCAAGTCCGGAAACCCCTTCCGGGTATTGTCTGACAGAATTGTCTGGTAAAGTAATATTTAACATCGTGTATATCTAGTCGATTTCGGGCGGCAAAGGTACAAATTTTCTTTGGGTTAAACACGACGTGAATACACAATTGCCTATCTTTACCCCCTTCAAGATGGTATAGCAATCAAGTCAAACAACAATAACCAATCAACACCATGGAAAAACAAACAAACAAAAACTGGTACTGGTTCCTGATCAAGGGGATCATCATGATCTTGTTGGCACTGCTGATATTCCAAAATCCCGGAGGCACCCTTCTGGCTATTGCCCTTTACATTGGAATTGGATTCCTCATTACGGGTCTGATCGTAATCTGGCAAGGTTTTGCCATCAAAAAGCTGGCTTCCAACTGGGGTTGGAGAGTCTTTGAGGGGATTATTGATATCATCCTGGGATTCATCCTGATCGCACACCCTGCGCTAACGGCGTCAATCATTCCTGTCGTTATCGGTTTCTGGGGCGCGATGTATGGCGTATACCTGGTGATAGACGGCATCTCTGGAGATGGAAACGGGTTGGTGAAATCCATTTCAGGAATTCTCATGCTGATCTTTTCCTTTATCATCATGTTCAATCCAGCTTTTGCCGGATTTACACTGGTGATTTGGGTTGGCGTTATCCTGCTGATTGGAGGCATTTACAACGTGATCGGATCGTTCAGCCTGAAGTAGGCATCAGAAGTGAAACCCGATCTGGATCATATAGCGGAATCCCAGGCTGAACAGGTCTAGTTTTCCTTTCTCCACAAGGGTATTGCTCGTAAAAAGACTTCTGACAAACGGATATTTCTGCTTGATTTCATCAAGGATCTCCTGATCGATTTTTTTGATCTCATCCGGATTCAATCCAACACCGTAACTAAGATCTCCTCCGTAATAACTGACGGAAGGACCGAACAATACCAGGTCGAGGGTAAACCGTTTCCAGAAGACAAACTGATAGCCCAGTTCAACTCCGAGGTTAAAGCAGTAAAACCGGCCCTTAATGTAAGCCCCGGTATCAACGGTTGTTTCCAGGATGTCGAGGTTATTTTTAAATGAATATCCATAAAAACTGGCATAAGGGGCTAAATAGAGTCCGTCGGGAATGGGGCGCCGGTTCCGTTTCATCAGGTAAAACCGGTATTCGAGACCCACATTGATACCCCTTTTCTGGCGGCTGGTAACATTGACCAACCCGGCAATTGTGTCTTTAAACAGGGTGGGATACTCCAGGTATCCCAATGCAATTGTAACGGATTGCCGAGGCCCGAGGATTCGTTCGTAACTAAGGGTCACATTGTTGAAACTCCACAACAGCATTGGAGTTAGGTTGAGTTTGATCACATTCCAGTGGATGGGCTCCGGCGCTTTGAAAAGGGTATCGTTCTTCCCTGCAAGCAACGTCAGGGGCAAAAGACAAAGAAGAAACAGGCAGATGTGTTTCATGGAATCAAATTAATTTATTAGCACGATAGAATTTCTTCGACAGTAAAAGTAAGTAATTCTATTTTCATACTTTTGGAATTACAAATTCTATTGCCAATGAACCATATCCCTCAGACAACCGGGAGTAAATTTCCGGCAGCAGTAACGGTTGCAGCTTTCATCATTATTTTAGCGGGCCTGATGTATGCCGCTTCCTTTATTACACCAGTCCTGATAGCACTTTTTATCAGCATTATCTGTGCTGAACCCATCACCTGGTTGCAAAAGCACAAAGTCCCTCAAGGGATTGCATTAACAATTGTATTCATTTTTGTAGTTCTAGTTTTTTTTCTCTTTGGAGGGATCATTGGAAACTCTCTCTCCTCTTTCTCAGAGAATCTACCAAAATACGAAGAGAACCTGAATGGCATCGGGGAATCTTTGCTTATGTTTCTCCAGGGAATGGGAATTGACTTTTCTGTTGATCAACTGTCGGGAGCCTTTGAACCGGCAAAAGTGATGAGCATCACAGGCGGAATACTGGGGCAGTTGAGCCTTTTAATGGGCAATGCTCTGACCATAGTTTTCCTGGCACTGTTCCTTTTGATGGAACTTGATTCAATTACAGAGAAGGTCGATGCGATCTACAAGGATTCCATTGGCTCTGTCAACTACCTGGATACGATTGGGAAAAGCATTCGCCATTACCTTTCGATAAAAACTACAACCAGCCTGATGACGGGAGTACTTGTATGGATCGGCCTTGCCATCCTGGGCCTCGATTATGCCATCATCTGGGCACTGCTGGCATTTCTGTTGAATTATATCCCGAATTTCGGATCCATCATTGCAGCCATCCCTGCAGTTTTGTTTGCTATGATACAACTGGGATTTGGAGGGACCTTATGGACCATTGGTATATTTGTAGTTGTAAACATGATCATAGGGTATGCTGTGGAACCAAAAATGATGGGCAAGGGAATGGGACTTTCCACTTTTGTGGTCTTTCTCTCATTGATTTTCTGGGGCTATATCCTTGGAACTACCGGCATGTTTCTATCTGTGCCATTGACTATGACCATCAAGATCATGCTGGAGCAGCATCCCGATACAGCATGGATTGCTGTGCTTCTTGGCACCAAACAGGATGCCCGGGCTTTGATGGAGAAGAAAAAAGATGAATAAATTAAAACAAACCACATTATGAACATCAAGAGAAAACAACCATTTGCTGGCCTGCTTATTGCATTGTTATGCGGTTTCCAGGTTTCTGAATCAACTGCCTGTACACGGGTGGTTTATGAAGGTCCAAACGGAACGATTATCACTGCCCGGTCGATGGACTGGAAAGATGATATCCTCAGCAACATGTGGATCTTCCCACGAGGAATGGAGCGCAACGGGGAAGCCGGCCCTAGCTCTGTGACATGGAGGTCAAAATATGGAAGTGTGATCCTCTCCGGTTATGACATTTGCACAACCGATGGAATGAATGAAAAAGGTCTGGTAGCAAACCTGCTTTGGCTGGTTGAATCGGAATACCCTGAGTTTGACGGCACAAAGCCAGGGCTTACTGTCGCTGCATGGACACAATATGTACTGGACAATTTTCAGACTGTTGATGAAGCAGTTGCAGAATTGTCGAAAGAAAACTTTGTTGTCGTTACCAGCGATGTCCCAGGCAGCAACCGCCTGGCTACACTGCATCTCGCTATCTCGGATACTCTGGGCGATAACGCCATTTTTGAATACATCAAAGGAAAGCTGGTAATCCATCATGACCGGTCTTACCAGGTGATGACAAACTCCCCTACGTACGACAAACAGCTGGCGTTGGATGACTACTGGAAAGAGATTGGCGGAGCAACCTTTCTTCCTGGAACAAACAGGGCAGCCGACCGATTTGCCAGGGCATCATTCTATGTTCATGCCATTCCTCAGACTGACAATATCAAAGAGGCTCTCGCCAGCATGTTTGGCGTGATCAGAAACTGCTCTGTTCCTTATGGAATTTCCACACCCGATCAGCCAAATATTTCAAGTACAAGATGGCGCAGTGTGGCTGACCAGAAAAACAAAACTTACTATTTTGAGAGTGCTCTAACTCCGAATATATTCTGGGTCGACCTGAATGGACTGGATTTTTCAGAAGGTTCTCCCACGAAGAAATTGTCCATTGCCCATGGCGAAGTTTATGCCGGCAATGTGGATAAGGATTTTAAAGATGCTCAGCCTTTCAGGTTTCTGGGACTTTAATAGACCATAAAACAGATCCCGATCCGGAGTCCCATCATTGAGAGGTAACCGGACTTCTCATCGATGGCCTGGATCTGGATTGAATTCGATGTCCATTTATAATTGAAAGCCACCAGGGCGGCTATACTTTTGTAATAACCGAATTTAACCAAAGCTCCAATTTCGGGGTTTAACGCAAAATCCCAGCGTTTTTCATAAAAATCGTACTCCTGGATTATCAGATGATGTTCCATGTAATCACCTCCGATTCCCAATGAAATAAAAGGTGAGATCACGCTTGTTGGCTTAAACATATAGCCTGCTGTAATTTGGAAGGGTACCATCCAGGTAAAACGGTAGTTGGTAGCTGTGATTGCTGATCCATTATCTCCATAGTAGGTTTCATATCCGTATGCCTGGGACACGCGTTGCCAGGCAATATCAAACCCGGCATTGAATCCTTTGTCGATAAAATACTTACCGCCAAAACCCATACCTGCAGGACTCGGGCTCCCAACCCATTTATTAAAATCTCCCAGAGTAAAAGTGGTATTCCAGGTTACTGTGTAATACGCATGAGGCATCATACCTCCTGTAGGTTTGAGATCCTGGCTGAATATGGAGCTTGAAACAAGTAGAGCCATTCCGATGAACAGAGATATCTTCTTCATAATTTCTTCTATTTCGAATTAATTTGCAGTGGTCTTAACTTGCGGTGATTGAACGAAGGCCTGATCAATCGACTGCTTCACCTGATCCAGTGTATGACCACCAGTAAGCAGAGCACGTATATAAGCAAACCATGCTATAGGAATTTTCTTATCCGGTGTGAGGTTGATAAAATCAGCCATATCGATGATAAGTGTGCCAGATGAGTAGGACGTGATATACGTTGGGTAATACGGATAGTAGTATCCATAATCGGGATAGCCCCAGTAACTTGGGTAATAATATCCGGGATATCCCCACCACCAGCCCGGATAATAAACGGTAGTGTTGGTTGTTTTGATTACGGAGACCGTAATTCCAAGATCCGGTTTGTCATTATTTCCCACTTGCATGAACCCCCGGTTCTTCATATTCAGGATAATCTGGTCCAGCACTGCTTGCGCATCAGCATTGAGAATATGGCCACTGTCTTTGTTATCGATGTATGCAATGGAGTCAACGATGGCAAAGGTGTGAAATTGATTGAAGTCTTTTTGTATGTCGACCTGAGTATATACAACCAGGTCCTCCTGCACACGGGTTACTCCCGGTGGATACTTGGAGCAGGAAAATAACAGTCCCAGCGATGCAATGATCATCAGTAAGGATAATTTCGTTTTCATATTGTTATCTTTTAATTTTTAATTTCAGAAAAGATCAATTAGTTTGTGACTCTTCCCAGTCTTAGTATCAAACCTCCGGATACCCCAAACTGAACCATTGTCCCGTATAGGGAAACACCGCCGCCTGAACCACCTGAACCAATTACAAAGGAGAATCCCGATCCCTGGATGGGCATAAAAAGCTGGCCCTGGAACCGAAAACCAAACCGTTTTCCAATATAAATTTTTACGCCACCATTCACACCAATGGAAAAGAACCAAACATCGTCGTATTGCTCTTTTGGAGACATCACGCACGCGCCGGCATTCAATCCCACAAAAGGAGAGAATGTTTGACTGATCCTGAAGTTATTGGTAAAACCACCATGGATGTAATTTATACTCAGTGGCACCTCCTGGTAAGGGTAATTGAAATAATTTAATTCAGCTTTGGTGTCGGTACGTGTGTAAATCAGGTCAATATCCATGGTTGGGCTGGTACCGATGCTTACCATTCCGCCATATTGGGCGTTGTCCTGGAATCTCACATACCCGCCAGAACCATTCATCCTGGATGGAACCATATAACCGCCAAATGGAGCGATTTCTACCGTTTGTGCAAATAATTCCAATTGGAGAAGAAGTATACATAAAATGAGTAATCTGATTTTCGTCATATGTATCATTTTTTTAATAATGGATACAAAGATAAGTCATTAATAGAAATGAACAAGCGGGCATGTTTAAGACTCATGCCCGCTTAAATCAATCGTTGCTGTATGATTCTTTTCAGAAATTTTTACTTGATATTGCTTCTGATGTCAGCATCGTAATCCACTATGATATCCATCCATTCGTCAATCATATTTTGCCAGCTGCCGGCACCATACATTTTCTCGTAGGCAGCTTTCGGGCCGGGGTCTTTCTGCCAGTCACCAAACGAGTTGAAACTCCACATCAAAGCTATATCCGGGCCACCTGCCTGATGCAGTGTATTTTCAACGACGATAAAACCAGTGGTTCCCAATGATTCATAAACCTTCTGTAATTTTCCTATAATCCCTTTGAAGCGGTAATACTGGTTGGGTTTCAGGTCTACACCCCAATGTTCAAAATATTTTGCTTTCATCAACAACTCCGGACCAAACGAGAGTCCGGCATTGAAATTCCACAACCCGCTGTAACCATATTGGGCAACATAGGGATCTACCATCTTGCTCCAGTCATCAGCGTGACCGTTTTCCTTATCAGGCCTTGTATCCAGGGCGCTGTAGGTTGTGGGTCCCATAACCCATACATACCATCCGGCCTTTTCACCGTATATAATCTTGTGCATCCCTGCACCGTAAGGTCCTTCGGGGTGGTATTTAAGATCGTGAGCGGAAATACCAGCTTCAAACTTATCTTCCATTCCCTTTTCAGGTAAAATATATAGAACTTCAAACACCAATTGTTCAGAATCTGCATTTGATTGTGTATAGCCGGTCATGACGAACATCGTTGCAACCATGGCTAAAAGCATAAATTTTTTCATACTGCTGTTTTTTAATTAATAATCAACTTTTTACAAAATATCGGCTAATATAATCCAATTTTATTATTTTTAATCAATCTAATTATAATTTATGTATTTTTAACATGGCGGAGGCAGATGCATGGGAAGACGTTGGTTACATTTGGGTACGGATGCATGGAGGACGTTGGTTCCTTGATGTAGGGACGGGGTATACCCCGTCCTTATGTCGATGTGCCGCTCCATCTTCGTGTGTTATCACGGATATATTGTTCGATCATAGTGAGTTGGACATGGTCACGGATGATCCGGTCGTGGTATCGCGGAAGCCATGTGAATTCCGGATATCCGGATGCCCGTATTCGTTTTGTTGCAGCCGATTTGAAAGAACCAATGACGTTCCCCAATAATGCCCCTTTTGAGAATTGACCGATCCAAAAAATTGCCGACGGTTCTTTGTACAAACCGAGATGAAATAGAAACCTTCTGACGAATAATCAAAATTCGGCCGACGAGTTGTCTCATTTCGGAGTTTCCCCAGGAATAAGGTCATAATTTTTTCCGTTAATCCGAAAACGGGTCAAAAGGTAATACGTTACTCAGAAAAAAAATCATGGATTCGCGATCCGGAGGCTTTTCATCCGTTTCAACACCTCCAGGTAATTGGGATCAGAAGGATAATATTCAGTAAGCTCTTCAGCGATAGCCCGTGCTTCATCCAATTGTCCCATCTCTCGGTAATAAGATACAAGCCCGAACAGGATATTTCGGTCAAAAGGATGGAGTTTCCTGGCCTTTTCAAGAATGTCGATGGCTTGTTGGTGCTTTCCGGTTGAATAGAGGGCTACACCATATACATAAGCAAACCGTGCGTTGCCCGGTTCCAGTTCTGCAGCTTGTTTCAGATGGTTCGCTCCGGCTGCTTTCTCTCCCTGCCGTACCAGTAAGAGCCCCAACGAATGATGGCCTGATGCACTTCCCGGAATATGGGTAAGCTCTTCCAACAGCACCTCCTTTCCTTTCATATCCTGGCTTGTCTGACGGTAAAGCTCTGCCAGATTATTATAACTTTGTGGAAGCGCAGGTTCAATGTAGATGGCCCTCCGGTATGCTTGTTCCGCTTCAGTAACCTGTCCTGATTCCAGGAGGTAATTCCCAATATTCAGCCATGCAAAAGGGTGATCGGCATTGGTCGTCTCAATGGCCATATATTCAGTAAGAGCTTTATCATATAGTTCCCGGGTTTGATGGTCCATTCCAGAGACAGAAGTTACCGGGATCAACCTTGCTGCCTGTGTCCGGATAAGCCTCACAGGATCCCTGAGTAAAGGCTTATAGAGCGTGTTTTTCTCCTCATCAGTCAGGCTGATACTCCCTTGCAGAGTGCCAAACCGGATTAACGGGTCAGAATCCATTAACCCTATCCTGATTGCCGGAGGCAGAGAAGCGGCCTGGTAGTTTTGAAAGTAGTAAAAAGCGGTGCTGCGGATCATGGCAGGCTGAGAGGTATCAGTTGCCAGAGCAATCAGCTGCGGCAATGCTTCAGGATAACCGAGTCGTGCCTCCCAGAATGTCTCACCGTAGTGGACTCCCCTGTCGCGTTTGCCGTACCATTCGTAGAACAGGTTGGTCAGGTTGGTCAGGTTGGACAAGTCTAACTTGTCTAACCTGTCTAACCTGTCTAACAGTTTTTTATGACACTGAGAGCAGGCGTTCGGTGTTCCCAAGCGTTCAGAGAGATCAGGACGGGGGTTGCGCATGCTGTGATCGCGACGGGGATCCACCTGCATGTAGGTGCGTTCCGGCATGTGACACTCCACACACAGCGCGCCTGCAGAGTTTTCCTTATGAAAATGATGCGATTTACTTCCATAGACATCCGGGAGGTGACATCGGTAACAAAGTGCATTTCCCTGAACGTAAACTTTGAGACTGTGCGGATCGTGGCAATCGGAGCAGATGACGCCTTTATGGTACATCTTACTTTGCAAAAAAGAGGCATAGACATAGACCTCATCCTGGATCTGTCCGTCGGGGAAATAGAGATTGTCCTCCAGAAGCGAAGGGCGGTGGGTATCCAGAAACGATTTGCCGAAGGTATAATCTTCATGGATCGTTGACCTCCGGGCATGACAGCGGGCACATGTCTCCAGTGTTTTAATTCCGTCACGCTTCACTGTCCTCTCTGCGACTTTGCTTCCAGGTTTGAACACCCACGTCCCATCGTCCGGATCGTTGAACTGAATGGCTAACCCCATGTTTCCCGGTTCCTGGCTGGCAGGATACCTGGCAGCCTCTTCGGCCCATGAAACATGTGCTGATCCGGGGCCGTGACACGCTTCACAGGAGACGTCTATCTCCGACCATGTGGTGTGATAGCTGTTGGATTCAGCATCAAAATTCTTTTTCAGGTTTGTTGAATGGCATTCGGCACACATGTAGTTCCAGTTCTGCATCACCCTTGTCCAGTAGAGAAAATCGGTGTGGGGAATTCTCTCTTGACCGTATATATGGAACCAGCGCTGACCTCCCTCCTGTTTTGGGCGGGCATCCCAGCAAAGCGGCAGGCATTGGTATCTGCCTCCCGGAAAAGCCACCAGGTATTGCTGCAAGGGTCTTACCCCGAAGACATAATTCACCCTGAACTCAGCCATTTTTCCATCTGGCCCTTCTGTATAAACAAAATAGTTTCCATTCTTTTTGTAAAATCTTGAATCAATGCCCAGATGCCGGAAAGTGACATCATCGAAATCTCCCAGAACCGTAACACTGTCAGCAATATCCATCGCCCTGTCGTGGTCGGATCCAACAAAGAGCTCGTACTCTCTTTCATGGCAGGTTTTGCAGACTTCCCTGCTCATATATTTCAGGGAATCTGTTGTTGAGTTGACTGTGGATTCGGTTTTGTAAGTGCTATTGGTACAATTGATAGTCGAGATTATGATAACAAAGAGAAACCCTGATGAAATAACGAGAGTGAGTTTCCTGAAAATATTGGAAATAAAGGTTTGGTTCATATTCCTCTAAGGCTCCTCTAACTCTCGTGTAAGTTTTTCTAATAAAGTTTTATTTGAAAATGTGTACCTCGAAGCACTTTATGGTGTTCAACAAAGTTACAAAATTTTGACGAAAGATTCCTCCGATTTTTCACCATTTCGCTACTTCGCTATTTCGCTATTTCGCTATTTTGACTATGTTTGCATAAACCTCTTTCATGGAAGCTGAAGAAGAAGAACCGAACGTTGTTTCCAGAAGAATGTTCTTCCGGCACCTTTCCTGGTCGTTGCTTAGTTTTGCAGGACTGGCAGCGGTACCTTTTGTTTTGTCCTCAGTAATTCCACGAAAAGTGATTGAAAATAAGCGGGTGAGAATCGGTCGTCCGGGCGATTTTCCAATCAACCGAATGATTTTTCTGCCCAAACCCAGGCTCTTTATCCTTCGCGATCACAAAGGCATAGCAGCCATGTCAGCCGTTTGTACTCATCTGGGCTGTGTTGTTGACCAGGACACTTCCGGATTTCAATGCCCCTGCCACGGCTCCTGTTTCAATCAGGGAGGGATGGTGAAGAGCGGACCAGCGCCACGCAACCTTCCCTGGTTTAAGGTCATTACACTCCCCGATCAATCACTGGAAGTAAACCTCCACCGAACCGTCTCACCCGAAACACGCTGCAAGACCTGATATGGCTGGCACAGAACAATCCACCGGAAAAGAGCGTGTTGGTGAACGGTTGCGCAACGTTTCGCAAAACTTCGTGCTTCACATCCATTCGCCCAACGTTTCCACCTATGCACTTTCTCCATTTACAACAATGGGACTCGGGGTGATCCTTATCTGCCTCTTTGCCATTCAACTTGCAACCGGGATGCTTTTGATGATCCACTATACTCCTTCTGTTGATGCAGCCTACTTTTCCGTAAAGGAGATCATCTTTTACGTACCTGGAGGATGGATATTCAGGAACATCCACCGGTGGTCGGCACATGCCCTGGTATTTATCACCTTCCTGCATATGTTCCGAACGTTTTACAAAGGAAGCTATTACGGTACTCGAAAAACCAACTGGGTCGTCGGCGTAATCATGTTACTGATAGTGATGATGATGAGTTTCAGCGGGTACCTGCTCCCCTGGGATCAGCTGGCTTACTGGGCCGTGACCATTGGAAGCAACATTGCAGCGGCATTTCGCGAGTTTACAGATCTGATCGGGGTTACAGGATATGTGGATCCCGGAGGATTTATCAGGAAAATGCTTCTAGGAGGAGAGAACGTAGGCCAAAACACACTCACACGTTTCTTTACGCTTCATGTCATCGTTTTACCCGTCACATTGCTTGGCCTGATTGGATACCACATCTGGCGGATCCGGAAGGATGGAGGCTTGGCTCGTCCGGCTTCAACTCCGGATAGTTCGTTGGAGGAGATTCCCGCATGGCCAACGGCGCTCTGGGCTGAAGTGGCAATCCTCCTTAGCGTCGTAGGCATTTTGCTGATCGTGGGGGTGCTGGCTGATGCGCCACTAAAGATCCTGGCAAACCCCAATCTTCCAGACAATCCGGCCAAATCACCATGGTATCTTCTTGGTATCCAGGAAATTGTTTCTTATTCAGCGTTCATGGGTGGTTTTGTCATTCCACTTTTCTTTGTAGCCTTTCTCTTCTACATTCCCTGGTTTGATCGGGAGGGGGAAATTCATTCAGGCGTATGGTTCAGTGGAAAGGATGGGATAAGAACAACCTCGCTTTCAGTACTGGCGGGCGGCATCATCACGATATCATTTGTTGCGCTTTCACTTTTCATTGACCTCCCGGGGGATAAAGGTTCCCCACAGTATATCATCCTTTCTATGATCCTGAATCCGGGAACGTTATCCGTGATGGCATATCTTTTCTGGACTCTGTTTGTTTACCACTCCACCTCCTCCCGCCGGATGACCGTATTGGCCCTCTTTACCGCGTTCATGACCGGTTGGACCATCTTTATGATCATCGGCCTCTGGTTTCGTGGTGAAAACTGGCATTTTATCTTATGAGAAAGGAGGATCGCTACCGGTTCTATTATTCGCAAACAGCGCGATTCTCAGCGCTTGTGATCATCTTTGTTTTGGTCGTAGGGTGGATCAGCGAAGGTTTTTTTTCTCCTTGGCGACAAACTCAGAGGGAATATCGCCGCGCATTAAAACGGGAGCTGAAAGATTCTACAGAACGATCCTCTTTGATCCCGGAAGCAGGGGTTTACCAGGTTTCTCTGCCTGAACTGAATCGAACTGACCGCTGCATCACCTGCCACCTGGCTATTGAAGGATCGGTCATTGACTCCTTAAATGAGCCCTTTAAAGCTCATCCAGGGGCAGATCTTGCCTATCATCCGGTTAAAAAATTTGGCTGCACCATTTGCCATGGGGGACAGGGACAGGCGTTGGATAAACGGAACGCCTTTACACTTAACCCGAATAACGAGTGGGACCAGCCCATTCTGGAACCTCCTTTCATCGAATCCTCTTGCGGGAAATGCCATTTGTCTCTTTTTTCTGTGGACTCCGTATTGGCCGGCAGTAAGGTTCTGTACCACGGGCGAACCATTTTTTTAAGTGAGGGTTGCCTTGGGTGTCATAAAGCGAGGGGAGTTGGCGGAATGCTGGGTCCCGACCTCACCACGCAGGGAGACAAATCAAAACACGAATACAACTTCCGCAACATCAAGGGAGTGCAGACCATTTCTAACTGGCTGGAGCAACATTTTATAGACCCGGAAATGGTTTCGCCAGGCTCAAGGATGTTGCAATATGATCTGCCTAAGGAAGATCTCGAGGCACTGGCTACGCTGGTGATGGGGCTCTCAGACCCCAAGATCCCGTATGAATACATCGGGCTGAACGTTCTCAACGAGTTGAAAGGTGTACGTCCCGAACTGGCAGGCGGCTGTCTATATGAAATGACTTGCTCTGCGTGCCACGGGATCCATGGAGGAGGGAAACCCTATACTGAATTCCAATCAGGTGCTCCTGCAGTCGGGAAAGAGGGCTTCCTGGCTGTTGCCTCGCCTCAGTATATCTCCATGATCCTCGAATATGGGCGCACCAATCAGCTGATGACCTCCTGGGCGCCTGCATATTCAGGTTTGTCTGCCGGGGAAGTGACTGATTTAAATGCATTTATCCGTTCGAGAAAGCCGGAGAATTCTTCCTGGGAGAAAACTGCTGATCTCATAAGAAGAGTAAAAGGGTCCGCATCATCCGGCGAATCCCTCTTCAACAACCATTGTAAAACATGTCATGGCCCGGATGCCAAAGGGGGACTGGCTATCGGCTTCAACAACCCGGATTTCTTCCGGGCAGCCTCATTGGAATACATTTATTACACCCTTTTCAGAGGAAGAATGAACACCGCGATGCCCTCGTGGTCGATGCTGGATAATCAGGAGATGGCGGATTTGCTTGGATATATTGCTCAGGGCTCAGGGCACGGGGCTCAGTTACCCCTAAATCCCCTGAAGGGGACTTACTCCGCTTTGCGGGTACCCCTAAATCCCCTGAAGGGGACTTACTCCGCTTTGCGGGTACCCCTAAATCCCCTGAAGGGGACTTACTCCTCCCCTTC
>JACZJJ010000109.1 GCA_014860625.1 Bacteroidales bacterium
GTAACACGCTAATCCGTACGGGCGAGGCATGCCTCTCCCATACAATGCAAAAGGGGTCCGGAAACGGGCCCCTTTTTTTTTGTTGGCAGTTGGCAGTCGGCAGTGAAAGAAATGCTCAGTACACAGGGCACAGGGCGCAGAATTGAGAAAAGATCATCACGAAGGGAGTAAGTCCCCTTCAGGGGATTTAGGGGTAATCCCGTATCCCGTATCCCTCCATCTCTTTTCCGTATCTTTGCACCATGATTTCTGTACAAAATCTCTCCGTTCAATTTGGTGGTGAACCCCTGTTCGATCACATCTCTTTCATCATCAATGAGAAGGATCGCATCGGGTTGGTGGGAAGGAACGGGGCAGGAAAATCCACACTGCTTCGGATCATCGACAACCGGCATCAACCGGATGAAGGCAACGTTGTGATCCCCGAACGGTGTACCATCGGATACCTGGAGCAGGAGATGGTTCTCAAGAGTGACAGAACCGTGTACGGAGAGGCGAAAAGTGCCTTCAGGGAGGTGGAGAGTTTGCTGGAAAAGATTGAGAAGACAGAACAGGAGCTCAAGGAGAGAACTGATTTCGACTCCAGGGAGTATCAAAAGATTATGAAGAGGCATCATGATGCCTATGAACGGTTTCAACTGATCGGCGGCCATTCGGTAGAAGCAGATATTGAAAAAACCCTCATCGGATTAGGGTTCCGAACGTCAGATTTTACCCGGCCATTGTCGGAATTCAGCAGCGGATGGCAGATGCGGGTGGAGCTTGCCAAGATCCTGTTGCTGAGACCCTCCCTTGTCATGCTTGATGAGCCCACCAACCACCTGGATATCGAGTCGATCCAATGGCTGGAGGAGTACCTGATCAACTATCCGGGAGCTGTGATCATCGTCTCGCACGACCGGGCATTTCTCGATAATGTGACCAAACGAACCATTGAAATCACCTTCGGCAAGGTTTACGATTACCGGACAAATTACTCAGATTATACCCAGCTTCGCGAGGAGCGGATGGAGAGTCAGCTGGCTGCATTCAACAACCAGCAGCGACAGGTGCGACAGATCGAGCGGTTCGTTGAGCGGTTCCGCTACAAGAATACCAAATCAAAACAGGTTCAGTCGCGGATCAAGATGCTGGAGAAGCTGGACGAGGTGGAGATTGACCTGGTTGATGAAAGCTCCATCCACTTTACCTTCCCGCCTGCACCCCACGCAGGAAAGATCATCGTGGAGGCATCCGGGCTTGCCAAGAGTTATCCGGGGACCGACGTGTTCAGCGGGTTGAATTTCCATGTGATCAATAGCGAGCGGATTGCATTTGTTGGTCGGAACGGAGAGGGTAAGACCACGCTTTCGAAAATCCTTGCCGGTGTGACTGATTTTGAAGGAAATCTGAAATTCGGGCAACATGTCATCAAAGGTTATTATGCACAGGATCAGTCTGATTCACTTGACCCCAACAAAACGGTCTTTAAAACCATCGACGATATTGCTGTTGGAGATATCCGCCCGAAGATACGCACCATCCTGGGGAGCTTCCTCTTTTCGGGCGATGATACCGAGAAGAAGGTGAAGGTGCTTTCGGGAGGGGAGCGTTCCCGCCTTTCACTGGCCAAACTGTTGCTTACTCCCTCCAACCTCCTGATCCTCGATGAGACCACCAACCATCTGGATATGCGATCGAAAGACATCCTGAAGAATGCGCTGTTGCAGTTTACCGGGACGCTGATCATCGTCTCCCACGACCGAGATTTTCTGCAGGGGCTGACCAACAGGGTCTTTGAATTCCGTGACCAAACGATCAAGGAATATATCGGTGACATCTACGACTTTCTGGAACAGAGGAAATTGCGAAACCTTCAGCAACTGGAGAAAAAAGAGAGAAACCTCAATCGTGAGCAACAGAACGAGCCGGCATCCGGGAGCAAAATGAGCTGGGAAAAACGGAAGCTGGAGGAGAAGGAGGAGCGGAAGCTCAAGACCCGGATCTCACGTTGCGAGAGTGACATTGAATCGTTGGAGAAGAAGATCAGGGAGCGGGAGGAGATGTTGGGAAATCCGGAGAAGTTTTCGGAACAGGTGGGGGATGAAGATCTTTATAAAGAATATGAATCGCTGAAAACCTCCTTGCAGCAGGAGATGGACCTCTGGACAAGGCTGCATGAAGAGCTGGACGCTAAACCTCGCGATGGATCATCTCGTTAGCCAGTTTCCGGAGGCCTCTCTTGCTGGCTTCTTCCACAGAGATCAGATTCAGGTAATCAATGGCTTTTTTATGGTAATCCTCGATGATCTCCTGTGTGATGATGTCGATTCCCAGTGATTGATATATCTCCTTGATTCTCAAAATCTTGTGATTCGGATCGATTTGCTGCTGGTGAAACAGATGCGTTAATTCTTCCAGCGTCTCTCCATTAGCCAGTTCAAACGCTTTCAGATAGAGGAATGTCTTTTTGTTGGTCACAATATCCCCTCCAATCTCTTTACCGAACTTCGAGGTATCTCCAAAGGCATCCAGGAGGTCATCCTGAAGCTGAAATGCCATCCCCAGGTTCTCACCGAATTTGTAAATGTTTTCGGCATCCTGTGCACTGGCACCGGCCATGATGGCGCCTACTTTCACGCAACAGGCGATCAATACAGCCGTTTTGAGCTGGATCATCATGAAATAATCATCCAGATTCACCTGTTGCTGGGTCTCAAAATTCATGTCGTATTGCTGCCCTTCGCACACTTTTCGTGCAGTGTCGTTAAAGGTTGCAAGTACACTGGGAAGTTTTGCAGGAGTTACCCGACAAACATATTCGTAGGCCATCACAAACATGGTATCGCCGGAAAGGATGGCGACGTTTGAATCCCATTTTTTATAAACTGTTTGGGCTCCACGGCGAAGGGGAGCCTGGTCCATGATGTCGTCGTGCAATAGGGTGAAATTGTGAAAAATCTCCACCCCAATTGCAGGGTTCATCGCCACGTCGGGATTGCCGCCGAACATATCGCAGGAGAGAAGGACCAGCAAGGGACGCAGCCGTTTCCCCCCCTGTGAAAGGGTGTATTCAATTGGTTCGTACAACTCGATCGGGACTCCCAGGAACTCCCCTTCTGGAAAGGCATCCTGGATTTTATTCATCAGATAGTCAACGGAGTGCATAGTATAATCTTACATGAAGGAGCCATTTAACTTCATCAGGTATTCGCCATAACCGCTTTTCATCAATGGTTTGGCAATCGCATGGAGCTCTTCCCGGGTGATAAATTTCATCCGGTAGGCAATCTCTTCGATACAGCCGATCTTGAGTCCCTGGCGGTTTTGAACCACCTCCACAAACTGGGCGGCCTGCAGCAGCGATTCAAACGTTCCTGTATCCAGCCAGGCGATTCCACGGCCAAGCACGCCCACTTTCAGTCTTTTTTGTTCGAGGTAGACACGGTTCACATCGGTGATCTCATATTCGCCGCGGGCGCTGGGTTGAATGTTTTTCGCAACCTCCACCACACTGTTGTCATAGAGATACAATCCCGGTACGGCATAGTTGGATTTCGGCTCCCGGGGCTTCTCTTCGATCGAGAGGGCGTTAAAATCATCATCAAACTCAACAACTCCATAACGCTCAGGGTCGTTGACGTGGTAAGCAAATACCACACCGCCATCCGGATCGTTGTTCCCCTGCATCAGGGAGTGCAACCCATTCCCGAAAAAGATATTGTCGCCAAGAACAAGGGCCACCTTGTCGTTGCCAATGAACTCTTCACCAATCACAAATGCCTGGGCCAGACCGTTGGGGATCACCTGCTCGGCATAGGAGAACCGGCATCCCAGCTGGTTTCCGTCGCCAAGGAGGGTTTTGAAATGGGGAAGGTCGTGGGGCGTGGAGATGACCAGTACCTCCCGGATGCCTGCCATCATCAACACGGACAAGGGGTAGTAGATCATGGGTTTGTCGTAGATGGGCATGAGCTGCTTGCTGACTGCCAGCGTTAGGGGATGCAGCCGGGTTCCGGCCCCACCGGCGAGAATAATACCTTTCATACAGGAAGAATTTGGGGTAAAGATACTATTTTTTCATTTGCTGGGAGGTCCCTCCTCCGGAGGCAGCTCGATGTCGATGATCTCCTCCTCCTCCGGCTCTTCGAAGATTTCGACCAATGGTTTTTCGAAGGCTTTTGTGGTACTCCACTTGTCGAGTGTGAGGATCAGGGAGGGGAGGATGAAGAGGTTGAGCAACCCTGCTACCAGCAAGGTGAAGGAGATCAGGAATCCCATGGCTTGCGTGCCTCCGAATTTGGAGAGTACGAAGATGCCAAATCCGAAGAAGAGGACGGTAGAGGAATAGATCATGGAGTAACCGGTCTCCTGCAGGGCCGAGATGACCGAATAGGGGATGTTCCGGTTCGAATGCTTCAGCTGAAGCCGGTAACGCGAGAGAAACTGAATCGAGTTATCCACGGATATGCCAAGAGCAATGCTGAAAATCAGGATCGTGGAAGGCTTAATCGGGATTCCCAGAAAACCCATCAACGCACCGGTCATCAATTGCGGGATGAGATTCGGAATCAAGGAGATCAGGATCATCCGCCAGGAGGAGAAGAGAAAAGCCAGCAGAATGGCAATCCCGATGAGGGCGATGATGATGCTTTCAAACAGGTTGCGGATCAGGAAGTTGGTCCCTTTCATGAACACGATGCTGGTTCCCGTGATGGTTACATCATACTTCTCAGGGTTGAAGATCGTGTCAACCGTTGCACGCACACTCTTCTGTAACCGTGCAATTTCGTTGGTGCCGATATTGGCCATCTGGACACTGATGCGGGTGGTCTGGAAGTTGGTGTCGATAAAATTCTTGATCAGTGTCTGTTTTTTCGATTTCATCTCAGGGATATAGCTACCCATGAAGGTCAGCTCGTTGGAGTTGGGCAGCTGGTAGAATTTCGGATCTCCGCCGTAGAAGGTTTGCTTGGCCGATTTGATCACCTCCACAATCGACAGGGGTCTGGCCAGTTCCGGGTAGGTCTTGAGAGAGTCCTGAAGCCGGTTGATCCGGTTGAGGGTAGAGAGCGTGAAGACACCTTTTTTCTTTTTGGTGTCGATGGTAATCTCCAGCGGCATGATCCCGTTGAAGTTTTCCTCAAAGAACATGAGGTCCTGGTAGAGTTGGTTCTCCTGGGGGATGTCGTCGACGATGCGGCCACTGGTATGAAGTTGGGTGACACCCACAACACCCACCAGTACCATGGCGCCTGTAATATAATAAATGATGTTCCGGTATCCGGTTACCCAGATGACAGCCTTGTCAATGATAGCCCGGGCAATGCTCTCCTCCTGATGCCTGACATCCTTCATCCGGGGAGGTGGAAGATAACTGTAGAAAATCGGGACCAGTGTTAATGAGAGTGCATACACGACCATGATGTTGATGGCGGCGATCACCCCGAATTCCACCAGGAGGGTATTCTTGGTGATGGTAAAGGCGGCAAAACCGATGGCAGTAGATACGTTGGTCAGAAAGTTTGCGCTTCCTACCCGCTGGATGACACGCGACAGGGCTTTCACCTTATTCTGGTGTAGCCGGTATTCGTAATGGTACTTGTTGAGGAGGAAGATGCAGTTCTCCACGCCTATGACAATCAGCAGCGGTGGAATGATCGCCGTGAGCATGGTGATCTTGTACCCGAATAGGCTCATCATGCCAAGCGCCCATACCACGCTGATGATCACGATGAGGATGGGATACAACACCGCTTTGAACGACCGGAAAAAGATATAGAGAAAGATGGCTGCAATCAGCAGGGAGAGGAAGACAAAGAGCTTCATCTCATCCTCCAGCATTTTGGAGGTAACCGTGCGGATATAGGGGAGTCCCGAATAGTGGATGTCGATGTTGTACCGGCTGCCAAACTGGTTTGTAACATCCCTGATCTCGGTGATCAGGTTGATCCGCTGTTTGGTATTCAGGAGCCTGTTGTCAAGGGTAACCGCAATGATCGTAACGCCTGTCTCCCGGTTGATGATCAGCTTTTCGTAAAACGGGAGAGAAAAAATAAGTTTTTTCAGTGAATCGACCTGATGCTGGGTTTCAGGTTTATGCCGGATCAACGGAACAAATTCGAATTTCTTGAGCGAATCGTTTTTCTGAAGGTTGTAGAGGCGGGTAATGGATACCACCTCCTCTACTCCCGGAACGCGACGAATGGTCTCCGAGAGGTCGAACCAATCATTAAACTCATTGATCTGGAATAAGTTTGTGTCCTGGATGCCGATAAACAGCACACTGCCATCCTCTCCGAACTTCTCCTTGAACTGCTGGTAAATGATGTAGGTAGAGTCGCTGGCAGGCAGGATGCGGGCCATCTCATAAGAGAGTTTCACATCCCTGGCCAAAAATGACATGATCGCCGTAATGACGAAAATAACGATGAGGAACTGGAGCCGGTTCCTAAGAATTCTTCTGATGAGAAATGGCCACACGAATCGAACTGTTTGAGCACGCGAAGATATGATTATTCGTCAGGATTCCCTCAACAAATGCCCTTAAATCGCGCCGAAATCTTAATTTTGTCCTGAAATTCCTTTGCGTTCCTTTGTGAAATCCTTTGTGCCCTTTCTGGTTAAGATTTTTTACCACGAAGAACACGAAGTGCACACGAAGAAATACGAAGAAGATTAGACTAGCTTGACATGTCACAGGGAGCACGTAAAATATTACTGATTGATCTGGTACATCCAATTATCCCGGAGGAGTTGAGCCGCCATGGCTTTTCGTGCGACTTTTTCCCGGATTACGGGCGTGAAGACTTCCTGCGTGTCATCGATCAGTACACGGGCGTGATCGTTCGCAGCAAGATTCGTCTCGACAACGAGTTCCTCTCCAGAGCATCGAAGCTGAAGTTTATTGGCAGGGTGGGATCCGGACTGGAGAATATCGATGTCGCCTGCGCACAGAAAAAAGGCATCCTCTGTCTGAATTCACCGGAAGGAAACCGGGATGCCGTTGCCGAACATGCCGTCGGGATGCTTCTCGCCATGATGAACAACATCAACAGAGCTGACAAGGAGGTGCGCAGTGGCAGGTGGATAAGGGAAGGGAACCGGGGCAATGAGATCAAGGGAAAAACCGTCGGCATCATCGGGTACGGAAATACCGGAAGCGCTTTCGCCCGACGGCTGAAGGGATTTGAAGCCAACGTGATCTCCTTTGATACATACAAAACAAACTATTCCGATGGCAATACCAGGGAAACTACACTGCAGGAGATTTGTGACACTGCTGATATCCTGAGCCTGCATGTGCCGCTTACCGAAGAGACTGAGTTTATGGTTGATGCCACGTTCATTCAGAAATTCAGGAAGCCTTTCTGGCTGATCAACACCTCCAGGGGCAAGGTTGTCAGGACGGCCGACCTGGCGGAGGCACTGAAATCGGGCAAGGTCAGGGGAGCGGCGCTGGATGTGCTGGAATATGAGGATAGCTCTTTCGAAACCCTCTCCAGGGATCTGCCCCGTGACTTCCGTTACCTCATGGAAGCCGAAAATGTGATCCTCACCCCCCACATCGCCGGCTGGACCCACGAATCAAATGTCAGACTGGCGGAAGTGCTGGTGGAGAAGGTACTAAATAGCGAAATAGCGAAATAGCGAAATAGCGAAATAGCGAAATAGCGAAATAGCGAAATAGCGAAATAGCGAGATAGCGAGATAGCGAAAAAAGCAATAAGTTTGTCTCAAAATTGGACTTCATGAAGCACGAAACGAAACTATTTGAAGGAAAAACACTCGCCATCCTCTCCGGCGGGGGCGACACGCCAGCCATCAATTCCAGTATCGAAGCAATCCGGAACAGGGCCTCCCTGCTGGGATTCAAAGTATATGGTGTCCGCCAGGGATGGAAAGGGATGCTGGGGGAGGGCGATGTGATCGACCTTACGAACCAGCCTTACGACGGGTGGTACGGAGGCACGGCGCTGCGTTCGAGCCGGACGAATCCCTTCCCCTCGAAGAAAAACCCGGAGAGCCGGGTCCCCCAGGTGCTGAAAAACCTCGAGCGATATAAGATTGATGTTCTGGTGACCATCGGAGGCGATGATACCAACGGAGCGGCAAAACGACTTTATGAGACGGAAGGCATCCCGGTAATCGGATTTCCCAAGACCATCGACAACGATCTGCGTACCCGCACCATCCACCATTACAAAGGAAAGGAGATCGAAGCGGTGATGTGTCCCGGCTTCCCCTCTGCAGCAAAAGCTGTCTCTGAGTTTGCAGCCAACATCAAGACCACAGCCGAATCCCATTCCCGTATCATTGTGCTGGAGGTGATGGGCCGTGATGCCGGTTGGCTGACCGGAACGGCGATTTACGGAGGAGCAGGCCCCCTTGCCCTGATCCCTGAGGTAGAGGTAACAAAGGAGCGGAAAGAGTTTTTCTTCGAAACGGTGAAAGAGCATTACATGCGTTCACCCAAGAAGTGCATGGTGATCCCGGTATCGGAGGGTGTTCGCTGGTTTGATGAAAAATCGGACAAGGTGGGTGTAGTCTACGCCTCTTCCGAAGTGGATGAATACGGCCATCCGCGGTTCGGCGGGATCAGCGGAGTGATCGCCTCCGAGATCAGCCAACGGCTTGGTATCGAAGCACGCGCCCAGATCACGGGCTACTACGCCCGGGCCGGCAGCTGCCGCAAGTACGACCGCCGTCTGACCCAAACCCTGGCCGACAAAGTGGCCGACCTGCTGATTCGTGAGGAGTATGGCATGATGCCGGTGATGCGGAATCTCGTGCCGTTTGTCGAGCTGGAAGAGTTCAACACCTCGGCCATCGACATGGGGAAGGTAGGGAACAAACCGCTTTCCGACGACTATTTCGATGCCAATACCTTTACCTTCACGGATGCCTATAAAAACTTCCTTGAAATTGTGATGGAGAAACCGGTGTTCGAAGATTTTCTCTACGACTTCCCGGTAGTGATACCGGAATAATAGGTCAGTTACCCCCAAGCCCTGACATGCCCCTAAATCCCCTGAAGGGGACTTACTCCCTTCGGGATAAATTCAACTTCGGGGATCGAACTTCGAACTTCCAGTTCTAACTTCTAACCTCTGGCTTCTAACTTTCTGAAGTCCCCTTCAGGGGATTTAGGGGTAGATAAGAAATTTGGGAACAAGCTGATGAATTAGGTAATTTGTACGATCAGGTGAATGGTATTTCTTGTCTTCTGTTCCAGGATAACATTTTTTCCGGAAATGATGCGTTGGATTGCTCCGTCGTTGTAATGCCGGATGGTGTAAAGTTCCAGCCCTTCGTTGAAACGGATCTCGAATGATTTCTGCAACTCACTGATCAACAGCTTAATCTTCTTCTGGTCGTTGTCAGTACAGATGGAAAAGCTGATGGCGGAATTCTGCATCACGTTCGCTTTCACATGAAGCTGCGCCAGGATGGTGAAGATCTGGCTGAGGTTTTGCTCTACAACAAAGGAGAAATCTCTCGGCATGATGGAGATCAGTACCTGGTTCTGTTTCCGGATAAAGATGGGGATATCAATTTTCCACTCCTGCAGGCTTTTCACTTTCGTACCCTCCTCTTCGGGATGAAGAAAACTCTTGACAAGCAGCGTGATATTCGCGTTCTCGAGCGGTTTGATCGTTTTGGGATGGATCACTGTGGCTCCGAAATAGGCCAGTTCTACAGCTTCAAGGAAGGATAAAAGATCCAGTTTTACGGGATTGTCAAACCACTTGGGATCGGCATTCAGGATTCCGGGAACATCTTTCCAGATGGTCACCTCTTTCACCCGCATGCAGTAGCCAAGGATGGCTGCCGTGAAGTCGGAGCCCTCCCTCCCCAGCGTGGTAGATCGGCCATCGGGATCGGATCCGATGAATCCCTGCGTAAGTCCGATGCTCCCTTTGTGATCCTGGAAAAGGGTAAAGAGCTGTTTCTGGATAGCCAGCTGCGTCTTTTTCCAGTCTACACGCGCATCGCGAAAGGAACTGTCGGTAGAGATCAGTTTCCGTGCATCAAACCGTGTGACCGGCAATCCTTCACCCTCGAGGAAATGGTAAAGGATGGTGGTAGAGAAGAGTTCGCCATAGCTGACAATATGGTCGTAGCACTCGTCATAGCCTGCTGTTGGCGTCTGTTTTAGGATGGCCCGCAACTCATCGAAGAGGTTCTCCAGGTCCGGGAAAAGGGGGTGCTCATCAACCGTTCTGCCGGCAGATACCCTCTCTGCTCCTTCATCGGGGATCAAAGGGAAAAGGGCATTGGCAATGGTCAGGTGGAAATCCCTGAGTTTGTAGTACTCCTCCACCATGGAAACAGCGTCTCCGTCCATGTAATGCTGTAAGATCCGCTCAAGCGCATTGGTGGTTTTCCCCATGGCTGAGATCACCAGCATCATCGACTTCCCTTTGTACAAATCCAGGATCCGGGCCACATTCCTGACCCCCTCGGCCGAATTCACCGATGCTCCGCCAAATTTAAAGACCTCGACGTTCATTCGTGTTTTGAGTTTCGAGCCGCAATGAATTGCGGCTGTACTTTTATTTCAATTGCCGTCAGTTTTAACTGACGGGACTAGAGAGGCTGTGTTGTCGTGTCCCATCAAACCGGCAGCTGAAGCAGCCCACTGCCCACTGCCCACTGCCCACTGACTTCACAAAAGTAACGAATTGTTTCATCTCTTGTACCCGACGATTTTGTAACTTTGCACCCCTTCCCCGAAACAATAGTGAAAGCCAGCGAAATAGCATCCCTTTTTCTCCAGGATCCACGGACCCAGACCCTTGCCGGCGCTTTGGCTTCAGGAGAGGCGCAACGGTTCCACCTGAAAGGACTTCTAGGCTCCTCCAAGCCCTTTACGGCAGCGGTTCAGTTCAGGCTGGTACCGGCAGTATACCTCATCCTCCTACCTGATAAGGAGCGTGCCGCCTACTTTCTGAACGACCTCGAGCAGGTGTTTGAAGAGCGGGAGAAAAAGGCCGACGAGAAAAAGGTGCTCTTCTTTCCCTCCTCCTACAAGCGTGGATATACAGCAGGTGCGAGAGATAACCAGGGACTGTTGCTGCGCACCGAGGTGATGAACAGGCTGCATCAGGGGGAGAATGCGTTCATCGTTGTCAGCTACCCCGAAGCCATGGCCGAAAAAGTGGCCGACAAGAGGTTTTTCGAGCAGCATACGCTCAAACTGAAACAGGGAGAGGCGGTCTCACTCGATTTCGTTCTTGACCTGCTCATTGAATATGAGTTTGAACGCACAGATTTTGTCCTTGAGCCCGGCCAGTTCGCTCTTCGCGGAGGATTGATCGATGTCTATTCATTTGGTGGGGATCACCCGTACCGCATCGAATTCATTGGTGATAAAGCCGCCTCCATCCGTTCGTTCGACCCGGCAACACAGCTTTCGGTAGATACCCACAAGGAGATAACCATCGTTCCCGATATACGGATCGATCCCGACAAGCGCATCGACTATACATCCATTTTCTCATTTCTTCCCGACCGGGCCGTTATCTGGGCCGAGGAACTCGAAATTATTGCCGATGGCGTTGACCAGTCGGCGGTGAACGATCTGTTCCTGGGAAAGGAGGATTTCCTCAGAAAAGTCCAGGTCTATCCTACGGTTGAATTCGGCCCCCGGCCACTTTTTACTCCCGATCTGGAACTTACTTTTCACACTTCAGCTCAGCCATCTTTCAACAAGAATTTTGACCTCCTGATCGCCCAGCTCAGAACGCAATCGGAAGAGGGCTACCGGAATATCCTGCTTTCCGATAATCCCAAGCAGACCGAACGGCTGATGTCAATCCTGGAAGATATCCAGGCCAAGCAGCCCGACCTGCCGCCGATTGAATTCAGCTCCCTGTGCTACTCTATCCACGAAGGCTTCATCGACCATGACCTGAAAGCGGCTTTCTTCACCGATCACCAGATCTTCGAACGGCATCACCGGTTCAGGCTTCGCGACGGGTATGCAGGGAAAGAGGTGATGACCCTGAAAGAACTTTACAGCCTCAATCCGGGAGATTTTGTGACGCACATCGACCATGGCATCGGGGTGTTCGACGGACTGGAGAAGCTGGTCAACAACGGCAGGGAACAGGAGGCGATCCGACTCATCTACAAGAATCAGGACATCCTGTATGTGAGCATCCATTCTCTCCACCGGATCTCTAAATATTCGGGGAAGGAGGGTGCAGCGCCCACCCTTAGCCGACTTGGTTCCGACTCGTGGAAAAAGCTCAAAGCCCGCACCAAAAGCCGGGTGAAAGATATCGCAAAAGACCTGATCCGGCTCTATGCCGAGCGAAAAGCCACCACGGGGTTTTCCTGTGTCCCGGATACATACCTGCAAACCGAACTCGAAGCTTCATTTATCTATGAGGATACCCCCGACCAGATCAAGGCTACGTATGATGTGAAGAAGGACATGGAAGCCGGATTCCCGATGGATCGGCTGATCTGCGGCGACGTAGGCTTCGGGAAGACCGAAATCGCCATCCGGGCAGCATTTAAAATGGTATCGGAGAGCAAGCAGGTAGCGATCCTGGTACCCACTACCATCCTGGCATTGCAGCATTTCAAGACCTTCTCCGAACGCCTCAAGGATTTCCCCTGCAACATCAACTACCTCAACCGGTTTAAAAGTGCCAAAGCCCAGAAGAAGATCCTGGAAGAGCTCAAATCGGGAACGCTCGACATCGTCATAGGAACACACCGGTTATTGAGTAAGGATATCGTTTTCAAGGATCTGGGACTCCTCATCGTTGACGAAGAGCAGAAGTTTGGCGTGTCGGCCAAAGAGAAGATCAAGCAATTGCGGGTTAACGTGGATACCCTTACGCTCACCGCCACACCGATTCCGCGTACCCTCCAGTTTTCACTGATGGGAGCCCGCGACCTCTCCATCATCAACACCGCCCCGCCCAACCGCTTCCCGGTACAAACGGAGATCTATCCGTTCAACGAAGAGGTGATCCGTGAAGCCATCCAGTACGAAATATCCCGTGGCGGCCAGGTCTTTTTTGTCAACACCCGGGTTCAGAACATCCTGGAAATTGCCGGGATGATCCAGCGCATTGTACCGGATGTGAATGTTGCCGTGGCACACGGCCAGATGGAGGGTACCCGGCTGGAGAGGGTGATGTACGACTTCATTGAAGGGGATTATGATGTGCTGGTAGCAACCACCATCATCGAATCGGGACTCGACATCCCCAATGTAAACACCATCATCATCAACGAAGCACACCATTACGGATTGAGCGACCTGCACCAGCTTCGGGGCAGGGTGGGGCGATCGAACAAGAAAGCCTTCTGTTACCTGTTGGCTCCGCCGATGTCGGCACTCACCGACGAGGCGAGGAAACGGCTGCGCGCCATCGAGGAGTTCGCCGAACTGGGAAGCGGATTCAATATCGCGATGCGCGACCTCGACATCCGGGGAGCCGGGAATATTTTAGGAGCCGAACAGAGCGGTTTTATCACGGAGATAGGCTTCGACATGTACCAGAAGATCCTCAACGAGGCGATTCTGGAGCTGAAGGAGCAGGAGTTTCAGGATCTTTACCAGACGGATCAACCGAGGGAATTTGTCAAAGATTGCGTGATTGAGACGGATCTGGAAATTCTAATCCCCGATCACTATATCACGCATATCACCGAACGGCTTAGTCTTTATAAAGAGCTCGATTCCATCGAAAAGGAGGAGGAGCTGAATGCGTTCCGCAAAAGGCTGATTGACCGCTTCGGGCCGTTGCCTGAACAAACTGAAGAGCTGATACAAACGATCCGGTTGAGATGGATTGCCCGACGACTGGGCTTTGAGAAACTTGTGCTTCGGAAAGGCAGGCTGGCGGCTTTCTTCCCCTCCGATCCCCAGTCGGGATTCTACCAGTCGGAGTTATTCTCAGCCTTCATCGAGTTTATTAAAACCAATCCAACTTACTGCCTGATGAAACAGGAGAGAGACCGCCTCTCGCTGGTGTTCAGGGAGGTTAGCGGGATTGAAGCGGCCATCGCAAAACTTTCTGCTTTTGCGATTTAACAGAAATGTTCATTATTTTTTTTACTTTTGACTAATTGATCGATTCTCATGGAGTTTTTTATTCTCGGTATCCTTATCTTCATCTCCGGCATTTTTTCCATGTACGAAATTGCACTGGTATCCTGCCGCGAATCCAGGCTTCAGGAAAAAGCGGAAGCTGGTCTTGCAGGCGCGAAAATTGCCCTGGGCCAGTTGAAAAATATTGAAGATTTCCTCTCTACCATGCAGATCGGGATCACCCTCGCCAGCATTCTTGCAGGAGCTTACGGAGGTGTTGCCATCACAGCCAAATTTCTGCCTTACCTGCAGGGACTAAACCTGGACCCAAATCTTTTGTACAGGATCACACTTTCGCTCGTTGTAACTCTCGTTACCTATTTTACACTGATTTTTGGAGAAACAGTGCCTAAGTCGATTGCCTTCAAGCACTCCGAACCTATCACCATCGCCCTGGCACCTTTTATGAAAGGAGTTGCCAAGGTTCTTCACCCGTTGGTGTGGATCCTGAGCATGTCGACCAAAGGGATCATGAAACTCTTCGGAGTGAAAAACAGCCCCGAAACCCACATCACCGAAGAGGAGCTGAAGCTGATGATCCGCCAGAGTTCTGAACACGGCGTGATCGATAAGCAGGAGTCGGAGATCATCAAAGATGTATTCCGCTTTGGCGCTAAAACCGCCTTTTCCATCATGACACCCCGAATCGACATCCGGTGGATTGACCTTGCGATGAACAAGGATGAGATCCTTAGTCTCATTAATGAAATGGGGTATTCCAAATATCCGGTGGGAGAGGGATCTCTCGATCAGATCAAAGGGATTCTCGTCGTGAAAGACCTGATTGGACTCCTTCATTCCGGTGATATAGTCGATCTCACTTCCATCCTCTCGGAACCGCTTTATGTGACCGAAAACATGCCGGCATCCGATATCCTTGAGAAGTTCAGGGAGCGGAAGATCCACATCGCCATTGTTGTGGATGAATATGGCACTGTTGAAGGGCTGATCACCCTCCACGACCTGGTTGAACACATCCTGGGCGACCTTCCCGACCTCACCGATAAGGAACCTCCCGACTACGAACAAAATGAGGATGGGTCTTACATCATCAGTGGAAGCATGAATTTCTGGGAACTGGCTGACATGCTGGAGATCCCCGATCTGGATGATGATGAATTTGAAGAGGAAGCGCGCAATTTCAGTACAGTTGGAGGATTGGCCATGTATACCATCGGCAGCATTCCGCAGGTGAACGATCACTTCAAATTTGGCGGTTACGATTTCACCATCCTGGAGATGGATGGTAACCGGGTAGCCAGCCTTTCGGCACACCATTCCAGGCATACGCCAGAAGGCTGAAAGTTACTAACAATTAGCAATTCATTCATCCTATTCCATTTCACTTTTCTTACTTTTGTTTTTCATCGGGAAGTATTATCAAATCTTACATATCATGAAAAAACTTTACCTCATTGTCATTGTTTTAATCATGGCCGGATCCGTTTCGGCCCAGGATTGTTCCGACCTCTTTATTTCCGAATACCTGGAGGGATGGAACAACAACAAAGCCGTTGAGATTTACAATCCTACGCCCAACATCATCACCTTTACCAATACCTACAGGTTGATCCGCTGGTCGAATGGCTCTACCATCGCCGATCAGGACATTCAGTATGTGTTGCCTTTGGAAGGCGATATTCAGCCATACCAGGCGCTTGTCATCATCCAGGATACCAATTTCCCGGGCCAGGATACCATGGTGTGGGCCGGACTGAGAGCCAAAGCGGATTACCTGGCTCCTGCCGATTACAATGCCGGAACGCAGGGATGCCGGGTTGTCTTCTGGAACGGCGATGATGCCATCTCACTTCAGAAACTAACCGGTAGCAACTGGATCGATATCGATATCTTCGGAGAAATTGGTGTTCGACCATTGAACTGGCAGGGAACGACCACACCCGCAGGCGCCTGGACTGATACTCCTCCCTTCTGGAGAGGCGAAGGAGCTTACCTTACCCAGAACCAAAGCCTCTTACGAAAATCAACGATCAAGCACGGTATCAACAGGGCAACAATGAATACTTATGGAAATACCATAACTGGTGGTTTTCCCGACAGCTTCAACGCCTTTGTTGAATTTGACTCACTGGCGGCCAATGTTTTCGACAGCCTTGGCATGCATACCTGCGATTGCAAGGCGCTGGGCATCAATGACCGGGCCAATGCAGATCTCCTGCAGATTTTCCCCAACCCGGTTACCGGCAATCAGACCACCGTTCGGGCGAAGGATCAGATTGAATCCATCGAGGTTTACAACATGCTGGGAGAACGTATTTATGTGATGAAGGTCCTCGCATCAACACGTGAAGCAGTGATTGATATCCCGTCAACCATGCGGAACAGCGTTCTCATGGTTCAGGTGAAAACCAGGAATAACCGGATATCCACACAAAAAATGGTGGTCCGGTAAGGGCAGGCTGTCGTATGCGGGTTCTATCAGCCATTTTCATTGCACTCCTCTTCCCGGCACTCCTTCATGCCCAGCTGGCAACAATCAAAGGAACCGTTACGGATGCAACCACCGGCGAAACACTGATCGGGGCAACCATCCTGTATGGAGAGGGAAAGGGTGGAGTTACTGATCTGGATGGTCAGTTCGAGCTAAGAGTTCCGGAAGGAACCTATACCATCAGAGTCTCCTACGTTGGCTTCATCGAACAGCAGCAAACGGTGACCACGGGCAACAGACCGGCTACCCTAAATTTCAGACTCAAAACCATGACCCTCACAGAAGTGGAGGTTGTGGCAGATGTTGCACTAACCCGCGAAACTCCGGTAGCATTCTCTACGATAAAGCCGAAAGAGATCCGTGAAGAGCTGGCTTCCCAGGATATCCCCATGATTCTCAATAAAACCCCGGGAGTTTATGCTACCCAGGATGGTGGCGGTGATGGCGATGCAAGGATCAATATCCGTGGATTTAACCAGCGTAATCTCGCGGTCATGATTGATGGGATTCCTGTAAACGATATGGAATCGGGATGGGTCTATTGGTCCAACTGGTTTGGCCTGGATGCCGTAACGCGTAATATTCAGGTGCAGAGGGGATTAGGTGCCTCCAAGCTGGCTTTGCCATCCGTAGGAGGTACCATGAATATTCTTACCCAGGGCATTGAAACGAAGCTGGGAGGCAGTATCAAGCAGGAGGTTGCGAGCGACGGCTTCCTGAGGACAACAATTGGTGTGACAACCGGACAAATGAAACATGGTTGGGGAGTGACGCTTTCAGGTTCCTATAAACAGGGGCAGGGCTGGGTTGACAATACCTGGACAAAAGGCTGGTTTTTTTATCTCCGGGTAGATAAAAAACTGGGCAATCATTTGATTACGCTTACAGGAATGGGAGCGCCGCAGCAGCATGCCCAGCGAACGTATATGAAATCTATCGCCACGTTTGATAAAAATTACGCTGCCAAACAGGGTATTGATACAACGGGACTGAGGCCATCCTACGGGGTTAAATACAATTCAAACTGGGGTTATCTGAATCGCTGGCAATATGGTTCTAACGGAGAGGTTTTATACCAGGATGAACCTGAGAAACTTTCACAATCGAAGAACTACTACTTCAAGCCTCAATTTAGTTTACGCGACTTTTGGCGCATCAATGATCAGTTTTACCTGTCAAACATCCTCTATGCTTCGATTGGACAGGGTGGGGGGACCGGGTTTGCTACATCCAGTAAATACGGAGTGCCTGGGAGTTCTACCCCTTCGCTTGACCCCGCAAATGGACAAGTGATATTTCAGGCCTATTATGATGAAAACATGAGAGATAGTACAGGCCGTTCCAGTAGTATCCTAAGAAGCCTCCGTAATAATCATTACTGGTATGGGTTACTTTCAACATTCAATTGGGAAATACGGAACGAATGGAATCTCTCAGGAGGATTGGATCTGAGAACCTACCGCGGTGAACATTATATGGAAGTCTATGACCTGTTGGGAGGATCTTTTTTTCGTGATAATTTGAACAAAAACAACGCGTGGGACACCAAATATTATACAGGGGATAAAATAAGGTATCACAATGATGGGAAAATTCGTTGGGGTGGTCTCTTTGTTCTCCTGGAATATAAAAAAGGGAACTGGACAACATTTTTTAACCTCACTGGAGCTCTTTCTGCCTACCAGCGGGTCGATTTTTTCAGAAAGAAAGATCTGACCATCAACAACATTACCTATACAGAAGCAGTCGGCTTTGGGGATATCTACTACTATAATGGTTCTCAGAACCTAACCTATTCCATGATAGAAGGGGATACAAAATACCAATC